>CAZYPY010000044.1:12895-18362 GCA_964649545.1 uncultured Microthrixaceae bacterium
CAGAGGAAGACCATGGACGTTCGCATCGGTGTGACCTACAGCCCCAAGGAGCTCGACCTGGACCTGGGCGACGACGTCGACCGGGCCGGGCTCGCGAAGGACATCGAGGCCGCCCTCGGCAACGAGTCCGGCGTCCTGTGGCTCACCGACAAGCGCGGGCGTCAGGTCGCCATCCCGGCCTCCAAGGTCGCCTACGTCGAGATCGGCAGTCCCGAGGACGAGCGGCGGATCGGCTTCGGGGCGGGCTGACCGACCCCGCCCGGACGACCTGATGCCCGCCGCCGCGGTCCCGCTGCTCGACCGGCGGCTGCTCTTCGTCACCGGCAAGGGGGGTGTCGGCAAGACCACCATCGCCTCGGCCCTCGGGGTCCTCGCCGCGCGCCAGGGCAAGCGCACCCTCGTCTGTGAGTTCGACGCCAAGGGCAACCTGGCCGACTTCTTCGGCTCGGACCCGACGAGCTTCGAGCCGACCGAGGTCCTCCCCGATCTCTTCGCGATGTCCATGGACACCGAGGAGTCGCTGAAGGAGTACCTGCGCCTCCAGATCAAGGTGCCGCTGCTGGCCAAGATCGGCCCCCTGGCTCGCACCCTCGACTTCGTGGCCAACGCCGCCCCCGGCGTGAAGGAGATCCTCACGGTCGGCAAGGTGGCGTGGGAGGTCCGGGAGGACCACTACGACCTCGTGATCGCCGACGCCGCGGCCTCGGGCCACGTGGTGGCGCAGCTCGGGGCCCCGCAGGCCATCGGTGAGCTGGTCAAGGTCGGCCTGATCCGCGAGCAGACGAGCTGGTTGAGCGAGATCCTGGACGACCCCGCCACCACCGGCGCCGTGCTCGTCTCGGCCCCCGAGGAGATGCCGGTCAGCGAGACCCTCGAGCTGTCCGAGCGCATCCGGGCCGAGACGAACGTGGACATCGCCACGGTCGCGGTCAACCGGGTGCTGCCCGAGCTGTTCGGGCGGGGCGAGGAGGTCGTCTTCGAGGCCTTGGCCGCACCGGCCGAGCGCGAGCGCCTCGACGCGGTCGTGGGCCATCCCACCCAGCCGTTGTTCGACGCCGCCCGCCTGGCCGTCACCCTGCGTCGCACGCGGGCCGAGCACCTCGACCGGCTGCGGCGCGAGCTGCCGGGGGACATCCCGCTGGCCTACGTGCCCGAGCTGTTCTCGCGGAGCCACGGGTCGCGGGCCACCCACCAGGTCGCCGAGGCCCTCGGCGCCGAGTTGGGGTTCGAGCTCTGATGGCGGCGGCCAAGGCCAAGGCGACGGCGCCGCCGCCCGCGACCTTCGAGCAGCTGCTCGCCACCCGTGAGATCGTGGTCACGTGTGGCTCGGGCGGGGTGGGCAAGACGACCACCGCCGCGGCCGCGGGGGCGATGGCCGCGGTCCACCTCGGTGGCAAGGTGCTGGTGCTCACCGTGGACCCCGCCCGCCGGCTGGCGACCGCGCTCGGCCTCGAGCAGTTCGGCAACGTCGAGACCCAGGTGCCCGCATCGGCCTTCGCCGACGCCGGGGTCGAGCCTCGGGGCGAGCTCTGGGTGGCGATGCTCGACATGAAGGCGTCGTGGGACGACCTGGTGCACCGCTACGCCCCCGACGACGAGACCCGGGAGGCCATCCTCGCCAACCCGCTCTACCAGAACATCACCGGGAAGTTCGTCCAGAGCCACGACTACATCGCCATGGAGCGGCTCTACGAGATCCACGTGTCGGGCCGCTACGACCTGATCATCGTGGACACCCCGCCCACCCGTAACGCCATCGACTTCCTCGAGGCGCCCGAGCGCATGGCCGACTTCTTCAGCAGCCGGCTGCTGCGTTGGCTCACGGCGCCGGCCCGCTCGCGCATCCTGAGCGCGGCGTCGAAGCCCTTCTACTCGATGGCCGACCGCATCCTCGGCTCGCAGTTCCTCCAGGACATCGCCGACTTCTTCCTGCTGTTCCAGACCATGTACGACGGCTTCGTCGAGCGGGCCCGGTCCATCGAGCGCACCCTGGCCGACCGCTGCACGACCTTCGTGGTGGTCAGCACCCTCGACAGCGCGCCGGCCCGCGAAGCCGAGTTCTTCATCGAGGCCCTCGCCGACCGTGACCTGAACCTCGGCGCGCTCGTCCTCAACAAGGTGTTGCCCGATCTGCTCGTCGACCCCGAGGCCGGGGCCATGGCCGAACAGGTGTGCCGGGAGAGCCGGGCCATCGCCGAGCGGGTCGTGGCCGAGGGCATCGGCGGCCAGACCGACGTCGAGCAGGTCGACCGGGTCCTCACCGAGGTGGCGGAGAGCTTCGTCAACTACCGAGTGGTCGGCACCCGGGAGGCCGAGGAGGCCGCGCTGCTCGGTGCCCGCCCCGGGCTGGTGGCCAAGGTGTCGTACCTCGAGTCCGACGTGCACGACCTCGGTGGCCTCCTCGAGCTCGGCGAACGACTCTGGACGTGAGTGGGGTGGGCGGTCGCAGCGTGACGGGCCCGGTGCGCTGGTCGTGAGCCGGGGGCTGGTGGCGGGCGGCCATCCGGCGGTGGCGCAGGCGGCGGCGTCGGTGCTCGAGCAGGGCGGCAACGCGTTCGACGCCGTCGTCGCCGCGGGGTTCGCCGCGTCGGTGGCCGAGCCCACCCTGTCCAGCCTCGGTGGCGGCGGGTTCCTCCTGGCCCGGACGGCCGCCGGTGACGCGACCCTGTTCGACTTCTTCGTGGACACGCCGGGCCGCGGCCTCGCCCCCGACGCGGTCGAGCCCCATTTCGTCCCCGTGACCATCGCCTTCCCCGGCTCCGACCAGGTCTTCAACGTGGGTCGGGGCTCGGTGGCCGTTCCCGGGTGCCTGTCCGGCTACCTTCACGTCCACGAGCGCCTCGGCGACCTGCCCCTCGCCGCCGTGGTCGCGCCGGCGGTGGACCTGGCGGCCGGGGGCGTGGTCGTGTCGCCCATGGCCGCCTCGCTGGTGGCCCTGCTCTGGCCCATCTTCGACCGGGCCCCGGACACCCACGCCCTCTTCGCCCCCCACGGGCACCCCCTGCGGCCGGGCGAGCGGATGGTCAACCCCGACCTCGCCGCCTTCCTGGCCCGGCTCGGCGACGACCCGGGCCACACCTTCCACCGTGGCGCGCTGGCCGAGGCCTTCGCCTCCGACCAGGCCGCGGGCGGTGGTCTGGTGACCCTCGACGACCTCGCCGCCTACGAGGTGGTGGAACGGCGGCCGCTGACGGTCGACTACCGGGGACACCGGGTGTTGACCAACCCGGCACCGTCGTTCGGGGGGTCGCTCGTGGCGCTGACCCTGGCACTGCTCGAGGACGGCGGGTCGGTGCCCGGGCTCGGCACCCCCGACCACGCGGTCGCGCTGGCCGAGGCCATGGTCGAGACCGACCGACTCCGTTCGCTCGGCGAGGTCGACCGCCGCCTCCAGGTGAGCCGGGGCACCACGCACGTCAGCGTGGCCGACCGCCACGGCAACGTCGCCTCGATGACGACGTCGAACGGCGAGGCGTCCGGCCACCTGGTGCCGGGCACCGGCATCCTGCTCAACAACATGCTCGGCGAGGACGACCTCCACCCCGACGGCTTCCACGCGGCACCGGCCGGCGAACGGGTGGCGTCGATGATGTCGCCGACCGTGGTGCTCGACGTGTCCGGCGACCCGCGGCTCGTGGTGGGCAGCGGCGGCTCCAAGCGCATCCGCACGACCATCGTGCAGGTGGTGAGCGCGGTGGTCGACCACGGGGCGCCGATCGAGGCCGCCGTCCAGGCGCCACGCCTGCACTGGGACGGCGACCTGCTGCAGGTCGAACCGGGCTGGCCGGCCACGACCGTCGCGGCGTTGCGCGAGCGCTGGCCCGTGAACGAGTGGGCCGAACGGAACCTCTACTTCGGCGGCGCCCACGCCGTCGTCCCGAGCGGTCCCGGCGGCCCGGGGAGCGCCGCCGGCGACCCTCGCCGCGGCGGCGCCGCGCTTGCCGTCGACCCCTGAACGTTCGGTGTTCCACCAGGAACAGGAACGGAAGGTGGGATCGCGCGTTCCTGCGGGAGGAGGGTGACCGCCGCGGTCATCAGAGGGGGGAGAGGATGAGGTCCTCGGCGGCGTCGGCGGGGGCGGCGGCGAGCTCCCAACGGCCGGCCCGCTTCTCGAAGCGCCACCAGCGGCCGTCGTGGCCGAGGCGGAGCTGGACGTCGATGGCGGGGATGGTGAGCCGGTTCTCCCGGGCGGCGACCGCGCCATAGCGCTGCAGGGCGGCGCCCACGGCGTCGCGGGCGGCGCTCATGACGAGCGGGTCGGCCCGCCACGGCGGCTCGGTGAGCGCCGTCAGGGCGGCCGTCCCTCCCAGTCGCCAGGCGCCGGCGAGCTGGCGGAGCTCGCGGTCGGCTCGGCCACTGGCGGCGAGGAGTGGAGCCCAGCGCTCGGTCCCCAGCGCCCTCGCCGCCCGCCGGGCCAGGTCGGCCTCGGCGCCCGCGGCGAGGCCGCTCTCGCCGTCGCCCCGCGCCATGGCCCACGCCCGTTCGGCGGCATCGGCGGCGAGCTCGTGCAGGCCGGTGGCGGTGAAGGGCGCGCCGGCGGGCGGGTCGGTCGCCCAGGGGGCGGGCCGGCTCGGGAGGGGCCGGGGCGCCGGTGGCCGGGGCGTGGGGGCGGGCACCCAGCGCCAGGCGTCGACGGCCACGACACCGGGGTCCTCCGCGTCGGCCGGGGAGGAGGCGACGCCGGACGCCGCCGACCCCGACGGCCCCGCCGCCGCGTCTGCTCCGGCCCGGCGGCGCCGCACGTCGGCCAGGACGACGTCGCGGTCGCGTCCCCGCAGCAGCAGGAGCGTGAACGGGTCCTCGTCGAGCAGGTCGGCGGTGAGGTAGCAGAGGGCGGCCACGTGCTTGCAGGGGTTGGCCCAGTCGGGGCACGAGCAGTGCGAGCGCAGGTCGCCCGCCACCGGCAGGAGGTCGACACCGGCGGCGCGGGCGTCCTCGACGACGCCGGGGTCGAGCTCGCCGTCGAGCAGGGCGGCGGCATGGCCGACCTTGGCCGCGACCGTGTCGAGCAGCGCGTCCCACTCGTCGTCCCGCAGCTCCCGGACCTCGAGCAGCACCCGGTAGGGCACCGACCGGGAGCCGTGCACGAAGCCGGTCACCTCGCCGGGGCCGACGGCGAGGCGCTCGGCCCGGTCCTGGCGGGCGTAGGTGCGGCCCCGCGGGAGCCGGTTGGGGTCGAGGCGGGAGCGGTGCTCGAGGGCGTCGACCCAGGCCGCGCCCCACCAGGTGTTGCCGAAGGTCCGGCGGGGCGGCATCAGGTGCCCGTTCCCGCGGGAGTCCCGGCGTCGCCGCTGAGGCGGACGAGGTCGGCGAGGGCGGCGTCGTCGAGCTCGGAGATCCAGCCCTCACCGCTGCCCACCACGACGTCGGCGAGGGCGCGCTTGGCCTCGAGGAGCGCGGCGATGCGGTCCTCCACCGTGCCCTCGCAGATGAGGCGGTGGACCGTGACCGGCTGGTCCTGGCCGAG
>CAZYPY010000044.1:18462-20524 GCA_964649545.1 uncultured Microthrixaceae bacterium
GGCGCCCTCGGCGGCCACGATCTCGAGCAGCTCCGACGCGGCGTCGAGCTTGCCGGAGCGGGCATCCAACGGGCCGTGCTGGTGCAGGTACTGACCGGGGTGGTTGCAGATCTGCTTGAGCGCGGTGAGCAACTTGAGCACCAGGCCGCGGCGCTCGATGCCCTCGGACTCGGCGATCGTGGCGAGGGCCTCGTCGGTGACCGCCTGGTAGAGCGACGCCTGCTCGACGGTCAGGGGCACGACCCGGTCGACCTCGGTCTTCGGGGGCAGGTCGGGGGCGATGGCGGGGTCGCTCTTGCGGCGGCGCAGGAGGAACGGTCGGGTCACCCGGGACAGAGCCTCGGCGGCCTCGGGGTCTCGGTAGCGCTCGATGGGCAGCGCCACCGAACGGCGGAAGGGCTCGAGGGGGCCGAGCAGGCCGGGGGTGGTCCAGTCGAGCAGTGCCCACAGCTCGGTGAGGCGGTTCTCCACGGGAGTTCCCGTGAGGGCGAACCGGGCGTCGGCGGGCAGGCGGCGCAGCGCCTTCGCGGTGCGGGCCAGCGGGTTCTTCACCGCCTGGGCCTCGTCGGCCGCGACCAGGCCCCAGTGCACGGCCGCGAGCTCGTCGGTGTCGCGCCGGACCATGCCGTAGGTGGCCACGACCAGCTCGTCGGGAGCGAGGTCGTCGAGGTGGCGCCCGCCCCCGTGGTAGCGCCGGACGGGGAGGCGGGGGGCGAACCGAGCCGCCTCTCGCTCCCAGTTCGCGAGCACGGAGGCGGGGCATACGACGAGGGTGGGGCGGCCGGGCTCGCCGCCCGGTGGGTGGCGGTGCAGATGGAGCGCGAGGAGCTGGAGGGTCTTGCCGAGCCCCATGTCGTCGGCGAGGATCCCGCCGACGCCGAGCGCCGCCATCTCCGCCAACCAGGCCACGCCGCGGCGCTGGTACGGGCGCAGGTCGGCCTCGAGCCCGGGTGGGGCGGCGAGCGCGCGGGTCGGGTCGAGCGCCGTCAGGCGGGCGGTGAGCTCGGCCAAGGGGCCCTCGACCGCGACGTCGACGGGCTCGCCGTCCACCACCAGCTCGCCGCCGAGCCCCGCGGCCAGCACCTCGCCGGCGCGCAGGCGCCGGCGGTCCCGGAGGCGGGCCAGCTGGTCGGGGTCGGCCCGAACCCAGCGCCCCCGCAGACGCACGACGGGGCGCTTGGCCTCGGCCAGTGCGGCCAGCTCGGCGGCGGTGAGCTCCTCGCCGTCGAGCGACGCGGTCCAGCGCAGGTCGAGCAGGTCGTCGAGGGAGAAGCCGGTGTCGACCACGCCGGCAGGGCTCGGTGTGGGGGCGGCCACCGCCCGCAGGCGCAGGGCGTCGACCAGCTCTCTCGGCCACAGCACCTGGAGGCCGGCGGCGGCGAGGTCGTCCACCGTGGGGCCGAGCAGGTCGTCGGCCTCCTCGTCGCTCAGCTCGAGCGACCCCGGTCGGGCCTCCTCGAGCAGGCGGCCGAGGGGTTCCCAGGTGCGGGCGCCCCGGCGCAGGGCCAGCAGGAGGTCGCGCTCGCCGTCGGGGAAGCGGTCGGCGAGCGCGTCAGGGGCGAGCCACAGATCCTCGGCGTCGACCACGATCCCCGCGTCGGTCGCGCTCTGGAGCTGGAGCACGGCGAGGAACGGGTCCTCGTCCGTGAGGGGCGGCTCGAGGCGCAGCGCGACGACGATCGAGTGGGCCGAAGGCCGGAGCCCGGCCAGCCACTCGGCGGCCGGGCCGCTGATGGGCGGCGTCTCGTGCCGAGCAGCGAACGCCGGGTGGCCGGCGGCGGTGACCGCGGCGGGGGTGCGGGGGATGAGGTCGGCGACGGCGTCGAGGAAGGCGTCTGCGGTCGCGTCGGGCGAGGCGATCCGCAGTGGTCCCCGGCCGGGCGGGGCGAGGGCGATCGCGTGGGCTTCCGGGGGCAGGGCCCGCGCCAGGTCGGCCCGGCGTCGGACGTCGTCGGGGTCGAGGGGGCCGAGCCGCCAGGCGTCGTGGCCCGCCGGGCTGGTCCCGGGCTGGAGGCGGCCCCGCGCGACCAGCTCGACGGCCAGCCGGGTCGCCGCCGCCCAC
>CAZYPY010000045.1:0-18228 GCA_964649545.1 uncultured Microthrixaceae bacterium
AACACACAGCAACGCCTCCAGGTCGACCTCGCCACCGATGAGATCGACCTCGACGAGTTCACCGAGTACGGCGTCAAGGGCCTGCTCAACCAAGACGCCATCCCCATCCGGTACCAGTCCGAAGCCGAGCCCTCGGTCGACCCCACCGCCGGGGTGCTCGGCTACCTCGCCAACGGCTGGGAGAGCATCGGCTCTGGCACTCAGAACGAGATCGAATCCTTCTTCGCCGGTTCGACGACCGACGCGGCCGCAGATCCTTCGTGTCTGGACGATGTGGTGGTGTTGGAGGTGCTCGAACTCGAGTTCCCCGAGATGTGCGTCTACGACACCGACGACTTCAGGGTGTTCTACAAGGTCGGCGGCTCGGGCGGCGTGGACCCCGGCGATGGTGGCGGGACCCACGGCGGCAACGGGATCCCGAACTACATCGACCGGATGGTGGCGAACCTCGAGGCCGCCCGGGAAACGTACGTGGAGGATCATGGCTACGACCTCGCCACCGGCAACACGCTGCTGCCCGTGCTCGTGTTGCCGGTCGAGGATGGTTTCGCAAGCCCGTTCGCCGACGACGGTCTCGGGCACTTCATCGTGGTCGAGACCAGCGACGAGGGCGAGGACTACACGGCCCGCCACGAGCTGTTCCACATCGCGCAGTACTCGTACACGTCGCTGTACGACCTGGGTGCGTTCGTGTTCGACCTCGATGACTTCATCGACGACCGCGCATCGACGATGTGGTGGCTCGAGGCCAGCGCGAACTGGGCAGCCCATCAGGCCGCAGAGGACGCCGACGATCCCGACCCCCTCCTGCACTACGCGGCGAGTTTGGACAACCTGTTCGCCGAGCCCAACCGCTACTTCGCCGACTTCGACTCGGTGGTGGACTTCGAGCTCGACACCGACATCACGCTGCCCCGAAGCAACGCTCGCGCGTATGGCTCCTTCATCTTCGCCGAGTACCTCGAAGAGGAGTTCGACGAACCCTCCGAGCCCGACGACACGTTCATGTTGCACATCTGGGAAGAGATCGGTGAGAGCGACGGTCGAGAGGCCTCGGAGGTCATCGAAGATCTCCTCGTCGGCGAGTCCACCACCATCGAGGACGTCCTGCCCCGGTTCTGGCTGGCGAACTACCTGTTCATCAACGACCAGGTACTCACCGGCCTCCCGAGTCCGTATACCTACGGTGATCCTCACCTCGACCGTGACGCCACCGGCGCCACACGCAGCTGGCAGGAAATCCTCGAAGCCGAACCAGCGACGTCCGGAGACAGTTTCAGTGGGCTGGCGCGGCCAGTACGGTCGTCGATGTCGGTAATCGAGGGGGACGGACCCGCCGAGGATCTGGGGGTTCGGGTCGAGCCCGGGGGCACCTCGTTCATCGATCTGGCGCCGGAGGCGGACTTGCAGGGGGATCTGGATCTGTCGATCGAGATCGACGACCCGGGCCACATCGACAAGTACCGGTTCTCCACAGTGGCTTACAAGAACTCGACAGAAGCGGGGATCGCGTCCGGGCTGCCGGCGGTCTGCCGTCGTTTCGGTGAGCCGGTGCTGGACACGGTGGCGTCCGAGGAGGGCTCGTTCGTGTTGCGGGTGCAGATCGACGAGGCGTGCCGGACGGCGACGTTGGCGATCACGAACATCGACCCGAACAGTGGTGACGACGACGGCGACGAGTTCGTGATCTCGGCCGAGTTCAACGGGACCGCGCCGTTCTCGGGGATCGATCTGGTGTCGGTGGACTCGGCTGAGCACCAAGGCAACGGGCCGAGCGGGCAGGCGTCGATCGCCTCGGGGGGCGGGAGCGTGGTGTTCGTGTCGGCGGCAACGAACCTGGTCGCCGGTGACGTCGGTGACGGCTCCGAGATCTACCGTCGCAGCCTGCCTGGCGTCTATGCGGACGGGACCACGGTGTTGGTGTCGGGCGGTGACGACGATGCCGAATCCGACCACAGCGGCTACCCGGTGGTCTCAAGTGATGGTCAGGTCGTGGCCTTCGCGTCGCTCGACGACGACCTTGACCTCAGCGGCGAGCCGAGCGACGGCGCCCAGGTGTACGTGGCGGACCTCGGCGAGGACACCATCGACCGGGTGTCGCTGTTCACCCCTCAAGGCGGGCAGGTGGCCGCGGCGGGGCGCCCCTCGATCTCGGGGGACGGCCGCTACGTCGCCTTCGAGGGCGGCGGCTACACGGGCCTCGACCGTCCGGCCTCCCCCACCGCCACGTCGGCGATCTACCTGTACGACCGCCAGACCGATACGACCATCTGTGTGTCATGCGTGTCCGGTGCGGTCACCGCCCAGAGCTTCGACGCCGACATCAACCCGGAAGGGACCGTCGTGGTGTTCTCGTCGGCCGCCGCCGGTCTCGTCGGCGGAGACACCAACGGGGTCGCCGACGTTTTCGCCTACGACATCGCCACCGGCACCCACACCCGCCGATCCGTCAACGACGAAGGAGCGCAAGCCACCGTCGCGTCCACGAACCCCCATGGCGGCTCGGGCACCGCCTACCAGCAAGGTGCCGCCGTCCACGCCGTCCGGAGCCCCGACATCAACGTCTTCGCCGGCAAAGAGCTGGTCGACTTCGCCGGCTCGGGGTGGGCCATCACCTACGCTGACGGTGACCAGGTGCTCCAGGAGTGCCCCTTCACCACCGGCGACGACGTCGCGCCGCTCGCGGTAGGGATCGGCGGTCCACCGACCGGCACGACCGCAGGAGGGTCGCTCACCCTCACCGGCTACAAGACCGCCTTCGAATCGGCCGCTGACAACCTGGTCGGCGGCGACGTCAACGACGCCACTGACGTCTTCGTCACCTCCTCGACCAGCTGCGCCGAAGGATGACCTCAACCGGGATCCCGATGAAGCGCCGCTGGTCATACCGCAGGGTGCTCAGCGTCACGGTCGCCATCACAGTTGCGACCCTGGCGGTCACCTCCTGCTGGGAGACCGATGTCGATGACAGCCTGTACATTCGTAACGACAGCGACTTGATAGTCCGCGTCGACTACGAATGGTCATCTGGCGAGCGCTTACCCCTCCTCGGCGCACTCGAACCCGGCGAGGTGTCACCCCTCGATCCACCGGTAGACCCCGACGTGGAGGTCACCAGTCGTTGCACGACCGGGCCGCTGATCGTGTCGCACGAAGGAGAGGAAGTGCAGCGCTTCAACGCCCCAGTCTGTTTCGAGCACGGCCGCACCCTGACGGTGGACGGAGAGCAGTGATGGCAAGGACCCCGTTGGTCGTCGCCCTCGCATGTGTCACGGCGGTGGTGCTGGCCGCGTGTGGCGTCGGGGGCGGCACCGGCGACCTGGTGGCCCAGGCGACCGGTACGTGGGACTGCTCCGTGCAGTTCGGCGAGGACACCAACGACGTGACCGTCGACGTCGACGCCGACGGCGGGTTCACCCTCACGGCCGGCGACGACCAGGTCGACGGCACCTGGCAACGCGACGGTGACGAGGTCACGATCGCCACCGACCAAACCTTCTTCTTCAGCGAGCTCACCTACCAGGGCGCCACCGACGACCCCGAACAGCTCACCGTCGTCGAGGACGAGGGCATCACCGGCGTCTTCGACGTCGACATCGACGGCGACCAGGTCACCTTCACCCAGGCTGAATACGCCGACGGTGAGGCGGCCAGTCCCGAGTACCCCGTCGTCTACACCTGCACCAAGCAGTAGGGGGCGCCGCCCGAGGCGAAGGTCGTTCTGACCAAAGGGGTTGTCAGATCGGCGGCGTCGTGACATCCTCAGGGGCGATGTCCCGGCCCTCGACGATTCTCGTACTCACCTAGCGCACGCTCTTCCGCCTCCGCGTGCGCTCATCCGGCTCCCCTGACGGGGGGCCGTTGTCGTTTTCCAACCCTTCTCCACACCCTCCGCCCGTCTTTCCCGCCGCAGTCCCGACCTGATAGGAACCGACCGCCATGATTGCCGAAGGTCAACCCACCAACGGTGGCCGAGCGCTGATCCAGAGCCTCGAGATGGAAGGGGTCGAGGCCATCTTCGGCCTCCCCGGGGGCGCCATCCTCCCGGTCTACGACCCCATCATCGACTCGCCCATCCGCCACATCCTCGTGCGCCACGAGCAGGGCGCCGGCCACATGGCCGAGGGCTACGCCCACGCCACCGGCCGACCCGGGGTGGCCATGGTCACGAGCGGGCCGGGCGCGACGAACATCGTCACCCCGCTCTGCGACGCGTTCATGGACTCGGTGCCCATGGTCTGCATCACCGGCCAGGTGCCCCTCGCCGCCATCGGCAGCGACGCCTTCCAGGAGGCCGACATCACCGGCATCACCCAGTCGGTGACCAAGCACAACTTCCTCGTCACCAGGGCGGAGGACATCCCCCGGACCATCCGCGAGGCGTTCCACATCGCCACCACCGGCCGCCCCGGCCCGGTGCTGGTCGACATCCCCAAGAACATCGTCGACCCCAACAACCCCGACTCGGCCCTCGACTGGTACTGGCCGGAGTCGGTCGACCTGCCTGGCTACAAGCCCACCACCCGGGGTCACCCGAAGATGGTCAAGCAGGCGGCGGAGCTGATCTGCGCCGCCGAGCGCCCGGTCATCTACGCCGGCGGTGGCATCCTCAAGGCCCGGGCGGCGGAGGCGCTGCTGGCGCTGGCCGAGCTCACCGACATCCCGGTGGTCACCACGCTCATGGCCCGGGGCGCGTTCCCCGACGACCACGAGCTGTGCCTGGGCATGCCGGGCATGCACGGCAACTACACCGCGGTCACCTCCATGCAGGAGTCCGACCTGCTCATCGCCCTCGGCAGCCGCTTCGACGACCGGGTCACCGGCAAGGTGCCCGACTTCGCGCCGCTGGCCAAGATCATCCACGTCGACATCGATCCCGCCGAGCTGGGCAAGGTCCGCCGGCCCGACGTGCCGATCGTGGGCGACTGCCGCCTCGTCATCGAGGAACTGGTCCGCGCCGTGCAGGACCGCGGCGGCGCCGACGCCCAGCCCGACCGCACCGCCTGGCGCAGCCGCATCAGCGGCTGGCAGGAGAAGTACCCGCTCACCTACGAGCCGTCCGAGCCGGGCGAGGGCCTCAAGCCCCAGTACGTGCTCGAGACCCTGCGCGACCACACCCCCGACGACACCATCGTCGCCTCGGGCGTCGGTCAGCACCAGATGTGGGCCAGCCAGCACTGGAAATTCAACCACCCCTACACGTGGGTGAACTCCGGCGGCCTCGGCACCATGGGCTTCTCGGTGCCCGCGGCCATCGGCGCCAAGGTGGGCCGACCCGACCGCATGGTCTGGGCCGTCGACGGCGACGGCTGCTTCCAGATGACGGCCCAGGAGCTCGTCACCGCCGCGGCCGAGCGGATCCCGATCAAGGTGGCGATCCTCAACAACGCCTACCTGGGCATGGTCCGCCAGTGGCAGGAGATGTTCTACGAGGAGCGCTACTCCGAGGTCTACCTCTCGCCCGACCTGCCCGACTACAAGCTCTGGGCCGAGGCCATGGGCTGCGAGGGCATGCGGGTCGAGGACCCCGAGGACGTCCTGCCCGCGATCGAGAAGGCCAACGAGATCGACGACCGCCCTGTGGTCATCGACTTCCGCACCGACCACCGGGAAAAGGTCTACCCCATGGTCCCGGCCGGCCAGTCCAACTCGAACATCGTGGTCGACCCGTCGCAGGGCGAAGGGGGCCACTGATGTTCGACACCGACCACCGGGAGAAGGCCGCCCACCCCCGACTCATGGTGCGGGCGGGCCAGTCGAACTCGAACATCGTGGTGGACCCGTCGCAGGGCGAGGGGGGCCACTGATGGGCACCTCGCTCCCGGCCACCGGGCCGTACCACACGCTGTCGGTCCTGGTGGAGAACAAGGCCGGTGTGCTCACCCGCATCGCCTCGCTGTTCGCCCGCCGCGGCTTCAACATCTACTCGCTCGCGGTGGCGCCCACCGAGGACGAGGCGTTCAGCCGCATCACCATCGTCGTCGACGTCGAGTCGGCGCCCCTCGAGCAGATCACCAAGCAGCTCAACAAGCTCATCAACGTGATCAAGATCACCGAGCTGCACCCGGACCACGCCGTCGAGCGCGAGCTGCTCATCGCCACCGTCCGCGCCCCGGCTGACACCCGGGGCCAGGTGATCCAGCTCGTGGACGTGTTCGGCGGGCGCATCCTCGACGTGGGCCACGACGACCTCACCGTCTCGGTCGACGACGAGCCGTCCCGGGTGGACGACTTCGAGGAGCTCCTGCGACCCTATGGGATCGTCGAGCTGCAGCGCACCGGACGGGTGGCGCTGCCCAAGATCGAGCGGCCGGCCCGCCTGCGGGGCGTGCGGCGCGCTTCCTGACCGGCGCCCGCCGGTCGCCCCGAGCTTCCAGAACCCCGAAAGGACCCCCGATGGCCACCGTGTACTACGAGAAGGACGCCGACCGGTCGTACATCGCCGACCGCAAGGTGGCGATCCTCGGCTACGGCTCGCAGGGCCACGCCCACGCGCTGAACCTGAAGGACTCGGGCGTCGACGTGCGCGTCGGCCTGCGCGAGGGGTCCTCCTCCAAGGCCAAGGCGGAGAACGCCGGCCTGCGGGTGCTCTCCACCGCCGAGGCCTGCGCCGAGGCCGACCTCATCATGGTCCTGCTGCCCGACACCGAGCAGCGCGACGTGTACGAGGCCGACATCGAGCCCAACCTCACCAACGGTGACGCCCTCTTCTTCGCCCACGGCTTCAACATCCGCTTCGAGCAGATCACCCCGCCCGAGTGGGTGGACGTGGCCATGGTCGCCCCCAAGGGCCCCGGCCACCTCGTGCGCCGCACCTACACCGAGGGCGGCGGCGTGCCGTGCCTCATCGCCGTGGCCCAGGACGCCTCGGGTCACGCCCGCGACCTGGCCCTCGCCTACGCCGACGCCATCGGCGGCACCCGCGCCGGCGTGCTCGACACCACGTTCGAGGAGGAGACCGAGACCGACCTCTTCGGCGAGCAGGTCGTGCTCTGCGGCGGCCTCACCTCGCTCGTGCAGGCGGGCTTCGAGACCCTCGTCGAGGCGGGGTACCAGCCCGAGTCGGCCTACTTCGAGTGCCTCCACGAGGTGAAGCTCATCGTCGACCTCATGTACGAGCAGGGCATCGCCGGCATGCGCTACTCGATCTCCGACACCGCCGAGTACGGCGACCTCACCCGGGGCTCACGCATCATCACACCGGCGGTGAAGGACGAGATGCGCAAGATCCTCGGCGAGATCCAGAGCGGCAAGTTCGCCGAGGAGTGGATCGCCGAGAGCCGGGGCGGCCGCTCCAACTTCGAGGCACTGCGCGAAGCCGACCGCGAGCACCAGATCGAGAAGGTGGGCGGTGAGCTGCGCGAGATGATGCCGTGGATCTCGGCCGGCAAGCAGTCGGTCCAGGACGCCAGCGGCGGCGACTGAGCCGCCCCCGACCGTCCTGAGGTGAGGGTGCCGGGCCGGCGAGGCCCGGCACCGTCGCGTGGGGCCCGGGGTCGGGTCAGCCGAGGAAGCGGTAGACGAAGACGGCCATCTCGTCGGTGGACGCCGATCCGGCGGACCCCGAGGTCGTCCCGGAGTAGGTGAACTCGATCCGGTGCTCCTGGACGAGGTCCTCGGCGGCCTCCTCGCCCAGCAGGTGGGTGACCGCGTCGTGGATCTCGGGGTCCTCGCCGTCGACGAGTGGGCCGTGGTTGACCACGTAGGCGAGGTCGCGATCGCGCAGGAACTCGTCCTGCGTGCCCTCGCGGTTGGCGTCCAGGTAGTCGAACGAGTTGACCACGCCGTCCAGGTTCATCACGGGCTGGTCGGTGAAGTATCCGACGACCCCGGCGTCCCACGAGCCGAGGACCGCGTCCTGGGGGACGTTCTTGCTGATCCAGGCGCCCATGTCCCGGTTCGCCTCCTGGATCGAGCGAGCCTCCGGGTCGGAGAACGACCGGACCTGCACGACCAGGGCCAGCATGAGGGGGGCGCCGAGGATCACGGCGATCGGGAGGACCGCCTGGTGCGGCGACTTCGCCGGTGACTCGAGCCGGGCGCCGTCGCCCAGGTCCCCCGCGACGAGGGTCAGCAGGATCGTGATGTAGAGGCCGAAGGGGGCGAAGTACCAGAGCCAGAGCTGGCTGGAGAGCACCAGGTAGTACCCGGCGAGCAGCACGAGGAAGGCCGGGTACCACGCGGTGTGGGCGGCGAAGCCGGCCACCCGCCAGAACCGGGGGCGGTGGTCAGGGTCTCGCTCACGGGTCAGCCATGCCATCAGCGACACGGCGGCGGCGCCCGCGAGGATGAGCAGGGCGCCTCGGGTGGTGGTGATGTCGGCCCGCTTCACGTCGCCGCTCACCTGGGTCAGGTGCCCGAACCACGCCAGGTTGATCGCGCTGTAGGCGAGGACGGTGAGGGCTGGGAGGACGAGCACCTCGGCCAGCGGCTTGCGGGCGCGCGGTCCGGCGGCGCGAGCCTCGATCAGGGCCCATGCGCCGACGCACACCAGCAACAGGGCGGCGTCGGTGCGGGCGAGGAAGGCCAGCCCCAGGAGCGCGCCGGTGAGCAGCCGGGTGAGCTGGGTGCCGCCGAGGACCTTGCCGTCCTGGCGGTCGACCCGGTCGAGCAGCAGCACGGCGACGAGCACGACGGGTGCCGACTCGAGCCCGTTGACCACCATCTTGACCACGAAGGGGTTGACCCCCGCCATGGCCAGGACCGACGCGGCCACGAGAGCGACGATGCGGGGAGTGCCGCCGAGCCGGCGCCCGGCGATGCTGGCGACGACCCACAAGGTGGTGACCCACATCGCCAACTGCAGGACCAGCAGCGCCCGGATGGCGGCGGTCCCGTCGAGGCCGACGAGGTAGACGGGCAGGGCCAGGCCGAGCCAGAGCGGGTGGTAGCCGTTGGTGGTGTTGACGGTGTCGAAGGTCGAACCCGCCCCGTCGGAAAGGTTGCGGGCGATCTCGGCGTAGTAGAAGGCGTCGTCGAAGGTGAGGGCGAAGGGGAGGCCCTTCCACAGCACGATCAGCGGCAGCCAGACCAGGCCGACGAACCACGCCGACCGGCGCAGCACGCGCGTCGCCTCGGCCTCGTCCACCATCCGGTCCAGCGCTGCCGCCGGCGTCACGGTCCCCGTCGCCCGCTCCGTCAGAGCCACGCCCTTCTCATCGGCACCAACGGCGGGGTCTGGAGCGCGGCGGGCCGCACGCCCGCACGGCGGTGAGCGTCGGGCTACATCGTCTCGGAGAAGGAGACCTCGCCCTCGCCGCGGAGGACGTTCTTCAGGAGCTTGCCCGAGGCGTTGCGGGGCAGCTTGTCCTCGGTGAGCTCGACGTAGGTGGGCACCTTGAAGGTGGCGAGGGCCTCGCCCACCCACTCGCGCACCTGCTGCTCGGTGATCGACTCACCGGGGGCGACCTGCACCACCGCCTTGACCTCCTCGCCGAGCTCGGGGTGGGCGACGCCGATCACCGCGGCGTCGGCGACGGCCGGGTGCAGCACGAGGCGCTGCTCGATCTCGACGCAGTAGATGTTCTCGCCGCCCCGGATGATCATGTCCTTGGCCCGGTCGGTGATGAAGAGGAAGCCGTCCTCGTCCACGTGACCGAGGTCGCCGGTGTGCAGCCAGCCGTCGCGGATCGTCTCGGCGGTGGCCTCGGGCTTGCCCCAGTAGCCCGGCATGATGATCGGTCCCTTGAGGCACACCTCGCCGGTGTGGCCGGTGGGGACCTCGTTGCCCTCGGGGTCGACGATCTTGAGGTCGACCACGGGCACCGGTGGTCCCACCGAGGTGGGCTTCTCGAGCGCGTCCCGTCCCGAGATGATCGTGGCCGCCGAGCTCGACTCGGTGAGGCCGTAGACGTTGCTGGTGCTGCGGACGTTCGGGAACGTGTCGCGCACCATGCGCTGGAGCTCGTCGGCCGAGGGTGAGCCGCCGAAGGCGACGCTCGTCACGGTCGAGGTGTCGTAGTCGTGGCGGGCCGGGTGCTCGCAGACCCGCCACACCATGGTGGGGACCGTCGCCCAGATGGTGACGCCCTCCTCCTCGATGAGCCGCAGTGCCTTCTCGGGGTCGAACTTGCCCTCGGTCATCACCAGGCGGAGGCCGGCCAGCAGGCCGACCACGAGGGTGGAGTGGCAGCCCGACACGTGGAACAGCGGCGAGGTGAACAGCGAGACGGTCTGTCCCGAGCCGAGGCCGGGGGCGGGGGCGGGGGCGGCCCCGCCGTCGTCGCCGGACTGGGCCGCCTCCTGGGCCGCCATCATCCCGGTGAGCACCCCGTTGAAGAGGGTGTTCATGAGGTTGGCGACCATGTTGCGGTGGGTGGAGATCGCGCCCTTCGGCTTGCCGGTGGTGCCGCTCGTGTAGAAGATCACGGCCGGGTCGTCCTGGTCGATCGGGATCTCGGGCAGTGCCGGCGTGGGGTCGCCGGTGAGCACGGAGAAGTCGTGCACCCGCTCGTCGTCCTCGTCGCTCGACTCGGCGTCGACGAGGAACACCGCCTCGAGGTCGGGCAGGTCGCCCAGGTGGGCGGCGATGCGCTCGAAGCGGCGTCCGTCCGCGACGAGGACCTTGGCGCCCGAGTCCTGGAGCCCGTAGAGGATCTCCTCGGTCTTCCACCAGCCGTTGAGCCCGACGAGGATGGCCCCGAGGTTCACGGTGGCCCAGAAGGTGAGGCACCACTCGGGGTTGTTGGCCGACAGCACCGCCACGCGGTCGCCGTGGCCGACGCCGAAGCCGTCGTGCAGGTGGTGGGCGACCGAGTTCGAGCGTTCGACGAACTCGGCGGGGCCGAGGCGCAGGTCGCCGTACACGAGGAACGGCTGGTCGTTGCCCCGGGCGTGGGCGGCGGCCGCCACCTCTCGCAGCGAGCCCATCGAGGACTTGTAGACCTTCATCTCGACGCCGCCGACCACCTCGGTCACGACCTCGAACGGCCCTCCGGGCCCGGTCAGCTGTGCTCGCATCTCGGCCGTCGTCGCCATCCGCTCTTTCTAGCCCTCCTGACCGGGCCCCAGGGACGGTGCCGATTCCCGAAGCGGGGTTCGCCTGTTCTAGGCTGATGACCGGGTGGGTCGACGAGTGAGCTGGAGGAACCACCGCCATGGGTGTGCTCGGGGTGTCGGGGGTGATCTTCGGGGACCTGTCCGAATGGGTGACCGACGTCATCGACGCCATCGGCTATCTCGGGGTGGCCCTGCTCGTGGCCCTCGAGAGCATGTTCCCGCCGATCCCCTCGGAGGTCGTCCTGCCGGCGGCGGGCTTCGCCGCGGGCGACGGCTCGGCCAACGTCTGGGGGATGATCCTCGCGGCGACGGTTGGCTCGGTGGTCGGGGCGTGGTGGCTCTACCTCGCGTCGGCGGCGATCGGTCGGACCCGACTCCACGCGCTCGTCACCCGCTACGGCCGATGGGTCGGCGTGCGCCCTCACGACCTGGTGCGGGCCGAGTCCTGGTTCGACGACCACTCGTCCGCCGCAGTGCTGCTGTGCCGGTGCATCCCGCTCATCCGCTCTCTCGTGTCGGTCCCGGCCGGCTTCCGGCGGATGAACCCGGTGACCTTCACCGTCTACACCGCGCTCGGCAGCGCGGTCTGGAACACCCTGTTGATCGGCGCCGGGTACGTGCTCGGCGACAACTGGGAGCAGGTGTCCGACTGGGTCGGCACGTTCCAGTACGTGGTGATCGGGGCGATCGCGATGGGCCTCGCCTGGTGGGTGTGGACGCGCTTCCTCTCGCCGAGCCACCGGGCCCGCCGCGCTGCCGAGGACGCCGCCATCGAGGCGGCCGAGCCCGACCCCGACGCCGTGCTCGACGCCACCGACTGACCGATTGGGCGACCGCACGCCCGTCATCCCCGCCCCGGCCTGCCCCCTCCGGGCCAGGCCCGTCGCCCGGGCCGTTCAGGCGGCGAGGGCGGCGAGGACGTGGTCGATGCTGCGGGTGAGCTGCGCCACGTCCTCGGGATCGATGGCGGGGAAGAGGGCGACGCGCAGCTGGTTGCGGCCGAGCTTGCGGTAGCTCTCGGTGTCGTGGATGCCGTTCGTCCGCAGCACGCCGGCGACCACGTTGGCGTCGACCGAGCCGTCCAGGTCGATGGTGGCCACGACGTGGCTGCGCTCGGCGGCGGCAGCCACGTAGGGGGTGGTGAGCTCGCCGGCCTCGGCCCAGGCGTAGATGGTGTCGGCCGAGCGGTCGCAGCGGCCCGCGGCGAACTCGAGGCCGCCGTTGTGGTTGATCCACTCGACCTGCTGGACGGCCAGGAACACGGTGGCCAGCGCCGGCGTGTTGTAGGTCTGGTCCTTGCGGCTGTTGTCGAGCGCGGTCTTGAGGTCGAGCGAGGCGGGGATCCAGCGGCCGGAGGCGGCGATGCGCTCGATGCGCTCGACCGCCGCCGGCGACACCGCGGCCAGCCAGAGGCCGCCGTCCGAGCCCAGGCACTTCTGGGGAGCGAAGTAGTAGACGTCGGTCTCGGCGGCGTCGAAGCGCAGGCCGCCGGCGGCCGAGGTGGCGTCGACGGCGACGAGGCCGTCCGCCGCGGTGGTGCCCTCGGGGCGGCGTGGCTCGTGCATCACGCCGGTCGAGGTCTCGTTGTGGGTGAGGGCGAACACGTCCACGTTCGGGTCGGGGTGGGCCTCGGGGTGGGTGCCGGGGGGTGACTCGATCACCTCCGGGTCCTCGAGGTGCGGCGCCGCCGAGGTGACCGCGGCGAACTTGGACGAGAACTCGCCGAACGAGAGGTGCTGGCTGCGGCGCTCGACCAGGCCGAAGCTGAGCGCATCCCAGAGCACGGTGGTGCCGCCGTTGCCGAGCATCACCTCGTAGCCGTCGGGGAGCCGGAGCAGTTCGGCGAGGCCGTTGCGGAGGGCGCCGACCACGAAGCGGACACCGTCCTGGCGATGGCTGGTGCCGAGGTAGGTGGGGGCGGCGGCGGCCAGCGCGTCGACCGCCTCCTGGCGGACCTTGGAGGGCCCGCAGCAGAAGCGGCCGTCGGCGGGCAGGAGCTCGGCGGGGATGGTGATTTCTGGCAGCGCGGGACTCATCGCGTGCCACTATCGCGGCAGGGCCGCAGCCGAGCGAATCGGTATCGGCACGCCGCCGCCCGTCGCCCGTGACCACCCCCACCCCGAAGGACCCCGCATGACCTCCAGCGCCCGTGACGTCCGCCTCAGCACCCGGGTCGGCGCCATCGCCGAGTCCGCCACCCTGGCGGTCGACGCCAAGGCCAAGGCCCTCAAGGCGGCCGGCGAGCCCGTCATCGGCTTCGGCGCCGGCGAGCCCGACTTCCCGACCCCGGCCCACATCGTGGAGGCCGCGGTCGAGGCCTGCCGCGACCCGAAGAACCACCGCTACACGCCCGCCGCGGGCCTGCCCGAGCTGCGCGAGGCGGTGGCGACCAAGACCGAGCGCGACTCGGGCTACGCCGTGGCCCCCAGCCAGGTCGTCATCACCAACGGCGGCAAGCAGGCGCTCTACGAGGCGTGCGAGGCGCTGCTCAACCCGGGCGACGAGGTGCTGCTGCCGGCGCCGTTCTGGACCACCTACCCCGAGCCCATCGCGCTCTGCGGCGCCACCCCGGTGGTGATCCCCACCGACGTGCGCTCGGAGTTCAAGGTGTCGATCGACCAGCTCGACGCCGCCTTCACCGACGCCACCAAGGCGCTCATCTTCGTGTCGCCCTCGAACCCGAGCGGTGCCGTCTACTCGCCGGCCGAGGTCGAGGCCATCGGCCGGTGGGCGGTCGACAAGGGCATCTGGGTCATCTGCGACGAGATCTACGAGCACCTCACCTTCGGCGACCACGTGTTCTCGTCGATGCCGGCGCTCGTCCCCGAGCTCGCCGACCGCTGCGTGGTGCTCAACGGCGTGGCCAAGAGCTACGCCATGACCGGCTGGCGGGTGGGGTGGCTCATCGGCCCGCCCGACATGGTGAAGCTGGCCGTGAACCTCCAGTCCCACCTCACCTCCAACGTCGCCAACGTCAGCCAGCGGGCCGCGCTCGCCGCCGTCTCCGGCGACCTGTCGGCGGTGGCCGAGATGCGCGAGGCCTTCGCCCGCCGCGGCGCCACCATCCACCGGCTCCTCAATGCCATCGACGGCGTGTCGTGCATGGAGCCCCAGGGCGCCTTCTACGCCTACCCGTCCTTCGAGGGCGTGCTCGGCCGCGAGATCCGGGGCCGGCACCCCGAGACCACCCTCGACCTCGCCGCGCTGATCCTCGACGAGGCCAAGGTGGCGATCGTCCCCGGCGAGGCCTTCGGCACGCCCGGCTACTGCCGCCTGTCGTTCGCCCTCGGCGACGACGACCTGGGCGAGGGCGTCGGCCGCATCGCCGCCCTCCTCGGCTGACGCCGTGGTGCTGCGCCTCCGAGGCCCGGCCAGGAGGGCTGGCGGCCGAGGACAGGGCGGCGTTGATCGCCCCATCCGCACGGAGGGTGACCGCCGAGGCCGTGAGCGTCGCCGAACGAGGGCCGTTGGAGGAAATACCCCCCGAAATCCGGAGGCGATTTCCTCCAACGACACCCGCTCACGCCCTCCCCGCCACGGTGCGTGGTCGCAGGGCGGGGCTCATCGACGGAACGCCGGAGGGTCGGTCGTGCGGGGCCCGGCCCTTCTCCTCGACGAGACCGGAGGTGGTCGATGACCGAGCGTTCATTGGTGCCGTGCGGGGCGTGGGCATCGCCGATCACCGCGGCGACGGTGATCTCGGCGGCGGTCGGCCTGTCCGAGGTGCGGGTGGACGGCGAGCACGTGTGGTGGAGCGAGGGCCGTCCCCAGGAGGGTGGTCGGGTGCAGCTGGTCCGGGACGGGCAGGACACGCTACCCGAGGGATTCGCCGCCCGCACGCGGGTCCACGAGTACGGCGGCGGCGCGTGGACGGTCCGCGACGGCGCCGTCTTCTTCGCGAACTGGGCCGACCAGCGGCTGTACCGGCTCGACGGCCCGGGCGCGGCGCCGGTCGCCCTCACCACGGAGCCGGCGGTGCCCATGGGCGACCGCTACGCTGACATCGACGTCGCACCCGACGGCACGTGGCTGGTCTGCGTCCGTGAGCGTCACCCGGCCGACGGCTCGGAGGCGGTCAACGAGCTCGTGCGCATCCCCACCGATGGTGCCGACGCGCCCGAGGTGCTCCTGACCGGGCCCGACTTCGTGGCCGCGCCCCGCCTATCCGCCGACGGTGGGCACCTGGCGTGGATCCAGTGGGACCACCCGAACATGCCCTGGGACGAGACCGGCTGTTGGGTCGCGGCGATCGGCCCCGAGGGCCTCGCCGAGCCCGAGCTGGTGGCCGGGGGCCTCGGTTCGGCCGAGTCGGTCGTCCAGCCCCGGTGGGCGCCGGCCGGAACGCTGCACGTCGTCTCGGACCGGAGCGGTTGGTGGAACCTCTACCGCGTCGGATCGGACGAGCCCGTGGTCGCCGTGGAGGGCGAGATCGGGACGCCGCCGTGGGTGTTCGGGATGTCCCGCTATGCCTTCCTCGACGACGGCACGGTCGTGGCCGCCTGCCGGCGCAACGGCCGCGACGAGCTGCTCGGGTACGACGTGCCCTTCACCAGCATCGACAGCGTCGTCTCGGACGGGCGCCGGGTGCTGTTCGTCGGCGCCTCGCCGACCCAGGAGGCGGCCGTCGTGCGCTTCGACCCGGCGACCGGCGAGCACGAGCTGCTGCGGCGCCCACGCGACCTCGGGCTCGACCCGGCGTGGCTGTCGGTGCCCGAGGCGATCGAGTTCCCGACCGAGCCCGGCCCCGACGGCGAGGCCCGCACCGCCCACGCGCTCTACTACCCGCCGACGAACCCCGAGGCGGAGGCGCCGGCGGGGGAGCGGCCGCCGCTGCTCGTGCTCAGCCACGGCGGGCCCACCGCCGCCGCCCGGCCGATGCTCAGCCTGGCCACCCAGTTCTGGACCAGCCGGGGCTTCGCCGTGGTCGACGTCGACTACGGCGGCAGCACGGGCTACGGCCGCGAGTACCGGGACCGCCTGCGCGAGGCCTGGGGCATCGTCGACGTGGCGGACTGCGTCGCCGCCGCCCGGTTCCTCGCCGAACGGGGCGACGTCGACCCCGACCGCCTTTGCATCCGCGGCGGCAGCGCCGGCGGCTACACGACGCTCCAGGCCCTCACCACCACCGCCGTCTTCGCCGCCGGCGCCAGCCACTACGGGGTCGCCGACCTCGGAGCGCTGGCGCGGGACACCCACAAGTTCGAATCGCGCTACCTCGACGGCCTCGTCGGGCCGTGGCCGGAGGCCGAGGCCGTCTACCGGGAGCGGTCGCCCATCGAGCACACCGACCGGCTGTCGAGTCCCATGATCATCCTGCAGGGCAGCGAGGACGAGGTCGTGCCCCCGAACCAAGCCGAGCTCATGGTGGCCGCCCTCGACGCCAAGGGCCTGCCCCATGCGTACGTGATCTTCGAAGGTGAGCAGCACGGCTTCCGGAAGGCCGAGAACATCATCCGGGCCCTCGAGGCCGAGCTGTCGTTCTACGCGCAGGTGTTCGGCTTCGCGCCGGCCGACGACATCGAGCCCGTCGAGGTCCACCACCTGTCCGGCCGCTGACCGGCCCCGGCGGCGCGCCGGTTCTCAGGAGTCCTCGTGGCCGAGCCGCTTCAGCACCGCGGCGGCGGCGGCGTCGCCGGACAGCCAGGCACCCTCGACCCGGGGGCCGCCGAAGGCGTCGCCGGCGAGCAGGAGGGGCCCCGGCTCGTCGGCGACCGTCGCCGTGCGGTTGGTCCAGACCGACTGGGGGGTGGCGAACTCCCAGCGGGTCAGGTGCGCGTCGAGCACCTTGCGGTCGCCGAGGAACTCGTCGGCCTGGTCGAGCAGCGTGGCGATGGCCTTGGCGTCGGACTCGTTCCAGAGGGTGGTGGAGAGCGCGGCGCTCGCGTGCAGGGTCAGCGCCGGCTGCTCGGCGAGCCCCTTGGCCTCGTTGTCGGCCACGAAGCTGAACGGGCCCACGTCGCGCTGGACCGCCCCCGGCGGGGGGAGCGCCGGCGAGCCGTCGAGGACGATCACCAGCGCCAAGGTGGGGTCGTACTTGATGGCGGGGAGACCCTCCTGCTCGTCGTGGGCCAGGTCGACCCCACCGGCGGCCAGGATCCGCAGGCTCTGCGGCACCGGCGCGGTCAGGACGACCGCGTCGGCCTCGAGCGTGGTGTCCTGACCCTCGACCACGACCTGCCACCGCTTGGCACCGGCGATCACGGACCGGACGGCCGTGTCGAGCCGCACGTCGAGCTCGTGGGCCTGCACCCGGGCGAGCTCGGCCATCCCGCCGCGGGCGACCCAGCGGGGGAAGCCGTCGCTCGTCCCGAAGCCGCGGCACCACTCGTAGACGAGATCGTCGGCGAGCAGGGTGTCGACCCAGTCGCCGAAGTGTCGGTTCCGGGTCGTGAAGAACTGGGCACCGTGGTCGACGACCGTCCGGCCCACCATGCGGGTGCCGAGGCGGCCGCCGACCCACCGGTCGCGCTCCAACACGATCGTCGTGCGGCCCGCCGCGGTCAGGCGGCGGGCGGCGGTGACGCCGCTCATGCCGGCGCCGACGACGATCACGTCGGCCGAATCCGCGCGGGTCACGGGCGTCGCCGCCGAACCGACGCGTCGGCGCGACGGGCCCGCGTGCGCTCGTCCTGGCGTCCCGTCCGACCTGCTGCGACCCCCCGATCCACGAGCAGCACGGTAGTGCCGCGCCCGCCCGGATACGGGTTGGCGGCCCTGGTGGGGCAACGGTCAGGATTGGCGCCATGGCCCGTGTCCTTGTCACCGAGAAGATCGCCGACGCCGGGCTCGACCGCCTCCGGGCGCAGGGCCACGACGTGGACGTCGTCCTGGGGCCGTCCCCCGAGGAACTGCTCGACGTCGTCAAGGGCGCCGACGCCCTCATCATCCGTTCGGCCACGACGGTCACCGCCGAGGTGCTGGCCGCGGGCACCGACCTCAAGGTCGTGGGTCGGGCGGGGGTCGGCCTCGACAACGTCGACGTCGAGACCGCCACCGAGCGCGGCGTCATGGTCGTGAACGCCCCCCAGTCGAACGTGCTGTCGGCGGCCGAGCACACGGTCGCCCTGCTGCTCGCCCTCGCCCGGAACATCCCCCAGGCCCACGCCGCCCTCGTCCAGGGCCGTTGGGAGCGCAGCAAGTGGGAGGGCATCGAGCTGAGCGACAAGGTGCTCGGTGTGATCGGCCTCGGTCGCATCGGCAAGCTCGTCGCCCAGCGGGCGTCGGCGTTCG
>CAZYPY010000045.1:18328-20229 GCA_964649545.1 uncultured Microthrixaceae bacterium
GTGATCGGCCTCGGTCGCATCGGCAAGCTCGTCGCCCAGCGGGCGTCGGCGTTCGGCATGCGCCTCGTCGCCTACGACCCCTTCCTCGCCCCGGAGCGGGCCCGTCAGATCAACGTCGAGCTGATGGAGCTCGACGAGCTGATCACGGTGGCGGACTTCATCACCCTGCACGTGGCCAAGACCCCCGAGACCATCGGGCTCGTGGGCGAGGAGCTGCTGGCCAAGGCCAAGCCGGGGCTGCGGGTCATCAACGTGGCCCGCGGCGGCATCGTGGACGAGGAGGCCCTCGCGTCCGCCATCCGCAGCGGACACATCGGCGGTGCCGCCATCGACGTGTTCGCCACCGAGCCCACCACCGAGTCGCCCCTGTTCGAGCTCGACCAGGTCGTGGTCACGCCTCACCTCGGCGCCAGCACCCGCGAGGCCCAGGACAAGGCGGGAGACACCATCGCCGAGCAGGTGGCCCTCGCCCTGGCCGGTGAGTTCGTGCCGTTCGCCGTGAACGTCAGCGCCGGCGAGGCCTCCGAGGCCGTGCGCCCCTTCCTCGGCTTGGCCGAGCGCCTCGGCGAGCTCTTCGCCGGGCTGTGCGAGGGCGTGACCCCCGAGCTCGAGGTCGAGTACCAGGGCAAGCTGGCCGAGTCGGACACCCGCATCCTCACCCTGTCGGCCCTCAAGGGGTTCTTCGGCGGCAGCAGCGACGAGCCGGTGTCGTACGTCAACGCCCCCCGCATCGCCGACGAGCGCGGTGTCGAGGTCCGGGAGACCTCGCTCACCGCGGCGCAGGACTTCGTGAACCTGATCACCCTTCGGGGCGGCGGGCACGCCATCGCCGGCACCCTCGGCGGCGTGGACGGCCAGCCCCGCATCGTCAACGTGGACGGCCACACCGTCGAGATCCCGCCCGCCGACCACATGCTCGTGGTGCGCAACGACGACCGACCGGGGATGATCGGGCTCGTCGGCCAGACCCTGGGCGAGGCCGGCGTGAACATCGCCGACATGCACCTCGGCCGCTCGCCCGACGGCTCGGCGGCGATGATGGTGCTCGCCACCGGTGCGGCGGTGCCCCCCGAGGTGGTGGCGTCCCTGCGGGCGGCGCCGGGCATCGACTCGGTCCACGCCGTCGATCGACCCGGGACGTGAGCCGGGCGCGCTGACCGCGGGTCGTTCAGAGGTCCAGCGCGACGCGGACCCGGTCGCCGACTGCACCTGTCGACCGTCGTTCAGAGGTCCAGCGCGACGGCGACCTCGTCGCCGTCGTCGATGCCCTCGGCCCGGCGCACGGCCTTCTTCACGGGCAGCACGAACGAGGCGTGCTCCTTCGACGGGAAGATGGACGTCTGCCACCGAGAGCCGCCGAGGGTGACCGTCACGCGGATCGAGCCGAATCCGGGGAGGTCCGGGCCGCCGTGCTCGTCGTCGATGTCGTCGGCGACGTCCTCGGGCAGGGTGACGAAGTACCAGGACGCCTTCTCGCCGGACCAGCGCCACAGCTCGGCGGTGAACTCCACGTGCACGACCGCAGTCCTACCACCTGGGCGTGATCGCAGCGCTGGCCGTGCCGATCGGGTAGGACGGTGACGTGCCCTTCCCCGACGAGGCAGTCGCCGAGGCGCTGGCGCGGGTGCGCGCCTCGTGCCTCGCCCTGCCCGAGGTCGAGGAGCGCCTGAGCCACGGTGCCCCCACGTTCTTCGTCCGGGGGAAGAAGAGCTTCGTGATGTTCCACGACGACCACCACGGCGACGGCCGGCTCGCCCTCTGGGTGGCGGCGGCGCCCGGCGTCCAGGCCGAGATGGTCGACGAGGAGCCCGAGCGCTTCTTCGTCCCGCCCTACGTCGGGCACCGGGGCTGGCTCGGCGTCCGCCTCGACCGCGACCCCGATTGGGCCGAGATCGCCGGCG
>CAZYPY010000046.1:0-19862 GCA_964649545.1 uncultured Microthrixaceae bacterium
GGGCCGAGACCGGGAAGTACTCGCTCAGGTCGAGGCTCGCGGCCTTCGCCAGTTGGGCCAACACCTCTTCGGGGGCGGCGGCGTCGACCTTGTTCACCACCACCACGGCGTCCTTCGGCACCCGGGCGGCCACGAAGCGGTCGCCGGGTCCGAGCGGCGCGCTCGCGTCGATCACGAGGCACACCACGTCCACGTCGCCGATGGCCCCCGTGGCCGTCGCGTTGAGGCGGTTGCCGAGCTCGGTCCGCGGTCGATGGATGCCGGGGGTGTCGACGAACACCACCTGCGCGGCCAGCTCGCCCCGGTCGTCGCGCCGGTTCAGCACCCCGCGCACCTCGGTGCGCGTCGTCTGGGGCTTGTCCGAGACGATGGCGACCTTGGTGCCGAGGATCCGGTTCACCAGCGTCGACTTGCCCACGTTGGGGCGCCCGACGACGGTGACGAACCCCGATCTCACGAGGCGCCCGCGGACGTCGACGGGGTGATGCGGACTCGGCCGATGCGCCGGGCATGCACCTTCTCGGCCCGCAGGTCATGGCCGGCGTAGTGCACGGTCTCGCCCTCGGTGGGGACCCGACCGAGCTGGCTGTAGAAGAAGCCACCGATCGTGTCCCAGTCGCCTTCGGGCAGGTCGAGGTCGAGGAGGTCGTTGACCTCGTCGAGCGGCATCCGGGCGTTGACCCGCACACCCCCGCCGGGCAGTGGCTCGACCATGGGCTCCTCGACGTCGAACTCGTCGCGGATCTCGCCGACCAGCTCCTCGATGAGGTCCTCCAGGGTCACCATGCCCGCGGTCCCGCCGTACTCGTCGATGACGATCGCGATGTGGAAGCGCTCGTCCTGCATCTGGCGCAGCAGGGCCGGCACCTTCTTGGTCTCGGGGACGTAGACCGCCGGCCGCAGCACGCTCGACACCGGTCGGTCGCCGTGCTCGTCGCGCTCGGCCCGCATGAGGTCCTTCGCGTAGACGATGCCGACGATGTCGTCGATGCCCTCGCCGTAGGCGGGCAGGCGGCTGTAGCCGTGGAGGATGGCCACCTCGATGGCTGCGTCGACCTGGAAGTCGGAGGCGATGGTGACCATGTCGGTGCGGGGCACCATCACCTCGCGGGCGATGGTGTCCCCGAACTCGATGATCGATTCGATGAGGGCCCGCTCCTCGAGCTCGATCACGTCCTCCTCCGCCGCGGTCCCGGCCAGGGCGAGGAGCTCCTCCTCGGAGACCGACGGGCCCTCCCGTCGGCCCCTGCCGGGCAACAAGACGTTGGACACGCCGATCAGCCCCCGGGTGGTCCAGCGCAACGGCCAGAACCGGGCCAGCGCGCCGACGAGGGGAGCGACGCGGGTCGCCACGGCCCCGGTGTGCTGGAGCGCGTACGTCCTGGGCATGGCTTCGGTCAGGACGAACAGCACGCCGAGCCCGACCAGGAGGGCGACCACCGTGCCGGCGATGCCCCACCACTCGTAGGCCACCACCGTGATCACCGTGGCCAGGCCGAGGTGGCAGAACAGCAACAGCAACAGGACGGGGTTCAGGACCTCGTCGCGGCGGGCGAGCAGGTCCGTGAGCGAGCTGTGGCGGGAGCTCCCCTCGCCCTCCTCGTCGCCGTCGTCGGCGGCCGACGCGCGCTCGTCCTCGAGGGCGGCGGCCCGGGCCCGGCCGAGGTGGGTCAGCGCGGTCTCGGCCATGGCCAGCACCGCGGCCAGCACGAGCAGCAGGACGACGCCGAGGCCCCAGAGGGCCTGGGTCCCCGTCATGGGCGCCGCTCGACGCCGATGGACGCCAGGTGGAGGCGCTCACGGGCCACCATGGCGGCCGCCTCGTCCGGTTCGGCGTGGTCCATGCCCAGGACGTGGAGGACGCCGTGGACGACGAGCAGCGCGATCTCGGCGTCGTAGGCCGCACCCTCGCCGGCGCCCGACTGTCGGGCCGCCACGGCGGGGCACACCACGACGTCGCCGAGCAGTCGGGGACCAGGTCCGTCCGTCACCGGGTCGGGCGCGGCGTCGAGAGGGAACGACAGCACGTCGGTCGGCGCCTCCACGCCCATGTGCTCTGCGTTCAGGGCGGTCATCGCGCCGACATCGACGAAGGCGAGGTGCAGTTCCGCCGGCCCCACGACGCCCTCGCCGTCCAGGACCGCGAGGGCGAGCGCCTGCCACCGGTACAGGTCGACCGCCTCCCGAGCGTCGGCAGCGTCCCGGTCGTCGGTCACGACCACCTCGACCGCCCCCGCTCCCGACACGGTCACCGCCGGCTCACGAGGTCTCGGCGGCTCGTTCGTAGGCATTGACGATGTCGGCCACGATCCGGTGCCGGACCAC
Source organism: uncultured Microthrixaceae bacterium (assembly GCA_964649545.1). Lineage (GTDB taxonomy): Bacteria > Actinomycetota > Acidimicrobiia > Acidimicrobiales > DATDAH01 > JAEUJM01. The sequence continues at coordinate 2,326 of CAZYPY010000046.1, forward strand.
GTCGGCGGCCCCCAGACGTACGAAACCGAGTCCGTCGATCCCCGCCAGCACCCGCTCGAGGCCGCTGAGTCCGCTGCGACCCCCGGGAACGTCGACCTGGGTGACGTCCCCGGTGATCACCGCCTTGGACCCGAAGCCGATCCGGGTGAGGAACATCTTCATCTGCTCGGGGGAGGTGTTCTGGGCCTCGTCGAGGATGATGAAGCTGCGGTTGAGGGTGCGCCCCCGCATGAACGCCAGCGGCGCGACCTCGACGGTCCCCTTGTCCAGGAGGCGCTGCGCGCCCTCTGCCTCGACCATGTCGTAGAGCGCGTCGTACAGCGGCCGGAGGTAGGGGTCCACCTTGGCCATGAGGTCGCCGGGGAGGAAGCCGAGGCGCTCGCCCGCCTCGACCGCCGGCCGGGTCAGGATGATCCGGTCGACCTCCTTCGCCTGGAGGGCCTGGACCGCACAGGCGACGGCCAGCCAGCTCTTGCCGGTGCCGGCGGGGCCGATCCCGAAGGTGATGATGTTCTCGCGGATGGCGTCGACGTAGCGCTTCTGGCCGCTCGACTTGGGGCGCACGGTGCGCCCGCGGGCGGACCGCCAGACCTCGGTCGTGAGCACCTCGGAGGGCCGCTCGTCCGCCCGCACCATCTCGATCGTCCGGGCCACGCCCGCGGGCTCGAGGCTGTGGCCCTGCTGCGCCAAGAGCACCAGTTCCTCGAACAGGCGGCCGACGACTCCGGCGTCGGCCCCGCTGATGGAGATCTCGTTGCCCCGGACGTGGATGGTGGCGTCGAAGGCGCCCTCGATCAGGCGCAGCAGTTCATCGCGCTCGCCGAGCAGGGCCACCATGAGGTGGTTGCCGGGGACGCTGATCTGGACCTGGGTCTCGGGCATCGGGCTCGGGTCGACTCTACCGGGCGCCGAACGTGGCCCCGGCGCCGAAATCAGGCCTCGTCGTCGTCCTCGATGGCCCCGGGCGCGCCGGCGTCCGGGTAGAGGTGCTCGAGGGTGCCGGGCTCGATGCGGCACGACTCGATGAAGGCGTCGACCTCGGACTCCTTCAGTCGGATCACCCGACCGAACCGGTAGGCGGGCACCTCACCGTTGTCGATGAAGCGGTAGAGGGTGCGCGGGGTGATCCCCACCCGCTTGGCCGCGTCGGCGGTCGAGAGCCACCGGATCCCGTCGTCTGCCATCGGCCCCAGCCTAGACGTGACCTCGGCGTGTGGCGCGCCCTCGCCGCCACTCTGGGGCCTTTTCGTGCGCTTTCGGACCGGCGTGACCGGACCAGCGGCGGCGACGGGCCGGGCCGGGCCGGTCAGCGCAGGCGGACCGACACCTCGTTCGCGAGCAGCCGTCCGGCGACCGTGAGGTGGGCCCGCCCGGCTCGCCGCACGACGAGCCCTTCCAGCTCGGCGATCTCGGGGAGGGCGCCGACCGGCACGCCCTCGTCGGTGCGCAGCGCGAGTTGGAGGGCTTCGAGACGCCGCTCGGGGGGCTCGAGCGACTCGCCCGCGGCCTCGGGCGCGTGTCCGGCCTCGACCGCGGCGATGTAGCGCTCTGGCGTCCGCAGGTTCCAGAACCGGCGGCCCCGGCGGTGCCCGTGGGCCGCGGACCCGATGGCCGCGTACTCGCCCATGCGCCAGTACAAGGTGTTGTGGCGGCAACGGTGGCCCGCCCTCGACCAGTTCGAGATCTCGTACCATTGGAGGCCGGCGGCACCGAACCGCTCGGTCGCGAGCAGGTACTTGTCGGCCTGGTCGTCGTCGTCGGGGTGACGAGCCGGCTCCTCGGCCAAGGCGGTGCCCGCCTCGACGGTGAGCCCGTAGGCGCTCACGTGAGGCGGGTCGAGGGCCAGGACCCGGTCGAGGGTGGTGGCCCACTCGTCGAGCGTCTCCCCCGCGGCCCCGTAGATGACGTCGGCGTTCCAGTTGATGATCCCGCCGGCGGCGGCCGCGGCGACGGCTCGGGTCACGTTGGCGGGATCATGGGTGCGCCCGAGCGACTCGAGTACGGAAGGCACCATCGACTGCACGCCGAGCGACAGCCGGTTCACTCCCCCCGCCACGTAGGCGGCGACGAGCTCAGGGGTCACGGTGTCGGGGTTGCACTCGATGGTCACCTCGGCCCCAGAGGCCAACGGCAGTGGCTCGAGCACCGCCAGCAGCCGGTCGGCCGGGACCAGCGAGGGGGTGCCCCCGCCGACGAACACGCTCGTCACCGGGGGCAGCCCTGCGGCGACCTCACGCTCGACCTGGGTCCGGCACGCCTGGAGGTACCGCGGGATCAGGTCGGTCTTGTCGACCCAGGTCGCGAACGCGCAGTAGTCGCAGCGCACCGAGCAGAACGGCACGTGCACGTAGACGCCGAAGGGCACGCGAGGCTCCTGGGCTCGACGGGCGCGCCGATCGGCGCGCCGGGGACCCGGGGAGGATACCGAGGCCGCCGACGGCGGCCGCCAGGCTACCGCTTGTTGCGGACCGAGGCCAGGCCGAGGTCGTCGAGACGGCTGCCGGCGCCATCGACGCCGGTGCCGAGGATGCACGCGATGGCGCGGAGGTCGTCCCGCCGGATGGTGAGCACCCGCCCGTTGAAGTCCTGGCGCTGCACCTGGATCATGGTCAGGTACCGGTTGAGCATGTCGGCCTCGGGGCCGGTCAGGCTCTCGAGCCGGGTCAGGTCGATGGTGACCGAGTTGAACCCCGGCTGGGTGGCGAGGCGGGAGTCGGTCAGGTCGACCACCTCGTCCTCGTCGCGGGCGATGCCGAAGTCGGGGCCCTCGTCGACGGGCAGCAGCTGGTCCACCGGGACGTTGTAGAAGCGGGCGAGGCGCTGGAGCCGCGGCACCGAGATGGCCCGCTCCCCTCGCTCGTAGGCACCGAGCACCGAGGCCTTGAACTCCTGGTTCGAGGTCGCCTCGACCTCCTGCAGGGACAGCTTCTTCTGTCGACGGATGGCGCGGAGCCGCTCGCCGACCTTGCGTCCGTAATCTGCCGAGGCACCCTCGGTCGAAATGTCGTTCATCGTTCGCCCTTCGCCAGGTCCGGCCATCATACGCGCAGCGAGTAGGGCGTTCAACCACCCTTCGCGGTCAAGGCCCCGCCGGGCCGGAGTGCGGTGAGCAGCACCCCGGCGGCGACCGCCGCGGTCTCGGCCCGCAGGACGGTGGGCCCGAGGCCGATCCGGACCGGCCCGGCGGCGAGCTCGTCGGCGGTCCAGCCGCCCTCGGGGCCCACGAGGACGAGCGCGTCGCCCGAGGCGAGGGGGCGACCCCCGGGCGCGGCGAGCAGCGCGCCCGACCGCCCGACCACGTCCGCGAACGTCGCCACCGGTTCGACCTCCGGCAGCCGCGTCCGTCGGGCCTGCATCGCAGCCTCGCGGGCGACGCGCCGCAAGCGGGCCACGTGCCGTTCGGCGCGGGGGCCGTCCCACCGCACCACCGAGCGGGCGGTGTGCACCGGCACCAGGCGGTCGACGCCGAGCTCGGTCAGCTTCTGGACCGTCCACTCCGGGCGATCGCCCTTCACGACCGCGAACGCCACGGTCACCGCCGGCTCGGACGGCGGGTCCACCACGACGGGCCCGTCGGGCTCGAGCGCGGCGCCGAAGCGACAGGGCCGCCACGACCCGGCGCCGTCGGCCACGGTGACGAGGTCACCCGGCTGGAGGCGCAACACCCGCTCGAGGTGGTGGCGGTCGTCGTCGGTGAGCGCCGGAGCGGTGAGGTCGTCGACGAAGGCGTGGGCCTTCGCCTCCCGCGGACCGGTCATCGCCCCGAGCCGCTACTTGAACGCAGAGCGGATCTTGCCGAGGAGGCTCGCGTCGGGCGGGGCCACGTCCTCGCCCCGCAGCTCGGCCAGCTGGCGGACGAGCTCCTCCTGCTCGGGTGTGAGGTCGGTCGGGGTGTCGACCACCACGTGCAGCATCAGATCGCCGCGGCCGCGTCCCTCGACGTGGGGGACCCCGCGTCCCCGCAGGCGGAACACGCGTCCCGACTGCGTGCCTCGCGGGATGATCAGGTGCTCGACCCCGTCGAGGGTCTCGAAGTCGACGTGGACGCCGAGCATGGCCTGCACCGCCGAGACGTGCAGCTCGTGGGTGAGGTCGTAGCCGTCGCGCTCGAACCGCGGGTGGGGGGCCACGTCCACGTGGACGTACAGGTCGCCGACCCCGCCGCCTCGGGGACCGGCGGCGCCCCGCCCGGTGAGGCGCAGGGTCGATCCCTGGTCGACCCCGGCCGGGATGTCGACGGTGTAGGACTTCTCGCGCACCACCCGCCCCTCGCCGCCGCAGTCGTCGCACGGTGACGTGATGACCTCCCCCAGGCCGCCACAACGCGGACAGGGCGAGGCGCTCACCATCTGGCCGAGGATCGACTGGCGGACCCGGCGCACCTGTCCGACGCCGTCGCACTCCCCGCAGCGCTCGGGAGCGGTGCCGGGCCGGGCGCCGGTGGCCTCACAGGTCTCGCACGGCACGGCGGTGCGGATGCCCACCTCGGCCTCGGTGCCGAAGACCGCCTCGTCAAACTCGAGGCGAACGATCGTCTCCAGGTCGGCGCCACGGGGCGGGCCCGAGGGGCCCGTGCTCCGCCCACCGCCAAAGGGGCTCGCCCCACCGAAGAACGCGTCGAAGATGTCGCCGAGCCCACCACTCGGCCCACCGAAAGGGTCGGCGGCGGCACCACCCGCCCCGTCGGGCCCGAACATGTCGTAGCGACGTCGCTTGTCCGGGTCGCTCAGCACCTCGTACGCGAGGGCGACCTCTTTGAACTCGGCCTCGGCCGTGGGGTCGTCGGGGTTGGCGTCCGGGTGCAGGTCCCGGGCCCGGCGGCGGTACGCCCGCTTGATCTCCTCGGCGGAGGCGTCAGGGCGGACGCCGAGCAGGTCGTAGTAGTCGGTGGGCACGTCGCTCCGTTCAACCGTCGGTCAGGCGCCGGCTGAGCCGCTGGCTCACCACGGCCACTGCGGCCAGCGCCTGGGGGTAGTGCATGCGGGTGGGGCCGAGCACCGCGATCGAGCCGGCAGGCTCACCCGCGACCTCGTAGGGCGAGACCACCAGGGCGCACTCGTTGAGGGGCTCCATGCCCGTCTCGGCGCCGATGGCGACGCTCAGGCCCCGGTCGAGGACGTCGCGCACCAGGCTGACCACGACGAGCTGCTGCTCGAGGATGGAGAGCACGCTGCGTACCGTCTCGACTGCATCGAACGCCGTCGCCATCCGGAAGACCCCGTCGACGAAGACCTGGTCGTCGTCGAGGTGCGCGCCGAGCGCCGCGCACGCCGCACCCACGACGCCGTCGACCTCGGCCCGGCCGGACGAGGGCGGCAACGACACCGCGCCCGCGTCCGCGCCGACCACGTGCTCGGCCAGGTGGGCCGACGCCGCCGCCAGGGTCTCGGGCGCGACCGGCCTGCGCAGCTCGGCCGTGCGCTTCTCGACCACGCCGTTGGCGAGCACGGCCACCACCAGCAGGAGGTGCTCGCTCAGGTCGACGAGCTGGACGGACCGGATCGTGGTGGCGTCGTGGGGAGGACCGACCACCACCGCGGCGCAGTCGGTGAGGTCGGCGAGCAGGCGGCTCGTGTCGTGCAGCATCTGCTCGAGCTCGCCGTGGGCCTTGTTGAAGAAGTCCTTGACCTGCTCGGACTGGGAGGCGTCGAGGCCCTGCGGCCGGGCCAGGTTGTCCACGAAGAACCGGTAGCCCTTGTCGGTCGGCACGCGACCGGCACTCGTGTGCGGCTGGTGGAGGAAGCCCTCCTCCTCGAGCACCGCCATGTCGTTGCGCACGGTCGCCGACGACACCCCGATGCCAGGGGCCTTGGCCACGTGACCGGAACCGACCGGCTGGGCGGTGTCGATGTACTCCTCCACCACAGCACGGAGGATGGCGGCTTTGCGTTCGTCGAGCATGGGAAATCCCCGAGATGATACCGACCACGCCCACACACCACGATGGTCGGCCGGGCCCGGCCGCGCATGGGGGCTCTCCGCCCGATCCGGGGGTCCGGGGTAACATCCGGCCCTTATGACGCTCGCAACGGCGGATGACGCGTTCGACCCCTATGAGCCGGATGACGCCATCGACGCTCGGGAGTACCTCCGGGTCCTCTGGCACGACAAGTGGCGGATCCTCGGCTTGGGGGTCGGTCTGGCGGTCCTCTTCGGGCTCTTCGGCGCGTTCGCCATCTCCCCGCGCTTCCGCACCGACGCCACCGTCACCCTGGACCCGGTGGCGCTCGCCGCGCTGATCGACACGACCGGCGCGGCCCGAGATCTCCAGACCGACCTGGCTGCCGAGGCCGGCGTCGTCGACGACAACGACCTTCGGGAGGCGGTCGCCGAACAGCTCGGGTTCGACTACTCAGGGGGTGCCCGCATCACGTCGGGCTCCAGTTCCTCGCTCGACTTCTCGGCGTCGGCGGGCAGCGCCACCGAGGCGCAGCAGGCGCTCGATGCGCTCGTGGCCGCCTACCTGGCCCGCCGCGTCGAGCTCGGCGTGCAGCTCGTGGACGACCAGATCGCGCCGCTGCGCGAGCAGATCGCGTCGCTCCAGGCCCAACGCGACGAGGCCAGCGCGCCGCTCGACTCCATCCAGGTCCAGCTCAACGACAACCCGACCCCCGAGTACCGGGCCGAGCTCCTCGAGCAGCAGGCCAACCTCCAGGAGCAGCTCGGCGAGACCCTGGCCGAGTTCGACAACCAGACCTCCGGGCTCCAGGGCCAGATCAACCGACTCCAGGACTTCAAGGACCTCATCGAGGGCGGCACGAACGCGCAGGTCACCCGCGGTCCCACCACGACCCAGACCACCCCGGGCGGATCACGGCTGAGCGCCATCGGCCTCGTGCTGGGGCTCCTGCTCGGACTCGTGATCTCGGTCGGCCGTCGCGCCCTCGACTCGTCCATCCGTTCACGGCGGGCGCTCGAGCACGCCACGGGCCACCGGGTCCTCGGGCTCATCCCGAAGGTCGTCGACTGGGACGAGGACCAGGTCCAGAACGTCGCCCTCAGCCACCCCACCTCCCCGCCCGCCGAGGCCTATCGGACCCTGCGGACCTCGCTGCGCTTCCTCACGGTGGACGACGACGTCCACCGACTCCTCTTCACGAGCGCCGGTGCCGGCGAGGGCAAGACCACCACCGTGGCGAACCTCGGCGTGACGCTCGCCCGCACCGGCAAGCGCGTCCTGCTCGTCGACGCCGACCTGCGCAAGCCGCGCCTCCACGAGTTCTTCGGCCTCGCCGACCGCGAGGGGCTCGCCACCGCGCTCCAGGGCGCCGAGGTCGCCGGCCTGGTCCAGCCCGTCGACGGCGTCGACTCGCTCTCGGTGCTCACCGCCGGTGGGCCGATGGCGGAGTCCTCGGAGCACCTCGGCTCGGCGCGCGCCGCCGAGGTGTTCGCCGAGCTGGACCGCCTCGCCGACCTGATCCTGTTCGACGCGCCACCGGTGCTGCCCGTGGCCGATGCCCTCGAGGTCGGTCGGCAGGTGGACGCCGTGGTGCTGGTGGCCTCGGCCGGGCGCACGAAGCCCAAGGAGGCGCGCCTCGCCGCCGACCTGATCACCCAGGTGCAGGCGCCGCTCGTCGGGACGGTCCTGAACGGGATCTCGCGCGACATGGGCGAGGGCTACGCCTTCGAGTACGGCTATGACCTCGACGACCGGGAGGCCACCGGGGAAACCGCGGCGAACGACTCCCACCAGGGCGCCACCACCGAGGACGGGCCCGACACCGCGACGACGACCGCGGACGCCGACGAGGCCACGGTCACCTGATCTCGTCGTAGCGCCGTAGGGCCTCGGCCCGCTCGGCGGCGTGGTCCGCCACCCGGTCCGGGTAGCCCTCCGGGGCACCCGCGGGGAGCGCCCACGGCTCGTGCACCGCGGCCCCCGGCAGGCCCGCCAGCTCGGGCACCCACCGGCGCACGTAGTCGCCCTCCGGATCGAAGCGCCGGCCCTGCGCGACCGGGTTGAAGACCCGGAAGTAGGGGGCGGCGTCGGTACCCGTACCCGCCACCCACTGCCAGCCGTGCTGGTTGGAGGCCAGGTCGCCGTCGGCGAGGTGCTCGAGGAAGAACGCCGCGCCCCGCGTCCAGTCGACGTGGAGGTCCTTGACGAGGAAGCTCGCCACGACCATGCGCACCCGGTTGTGCATCCAGGCCTCGGCCACGAGCTGGCGCATCCCGGCGTCCACGAACGGATAGCCGGTCCGTCCCTCGCACCACGCGGCGAAGCGGGCATCGGCGTCCGGGCCGGCATCGACGCGCATCGCGGCCATCTTCGGGTTGAAGGCCCGCCGGACCGTGTCGGGACGGTGGAACAGCACGTCGGCGTAGAACTCCCGCCACGCCAGCTCGCTGCGGAACTTATCGTGGCCGACCCGGCCGGCGGCCAGGCGATCGAGCACCTGGCGGGGGTGCACCGTGCCGAACTTCAGGTGCGGCGACAACCGCGAGGTGCCGTCGACGGCGGGGAGGTCGCGCTGCCCGCCGTAGTCGTCGACCGCCTCCTCCAGGAAGGCGTCCAACCGGTCGTGGGCGGCCCGCTCCCCCGCCGCCGGCAGGTCCACGCCCGACCCCAGCTCGACGGCGCTCGGGCGCGTCGAGGCCAGCCCGTCGACCCAGGTCACCTCGGGAACGCCGACCGGGTGGCGGCGGGAGGCCAGGCGCACCCAGGCCTTCGAGAACGGCGTGAAGACCTTGAACGGCTGCCCCGACTGGTTCAGCACCGTGCCGGGGGCGACCGCGTAGGGCGAGCCGGACAGGCGCAGCTCGGCATCCACCGTCGCGAGCGCTCGGCCCACCGCGTCGTCGCGCGCCCGCCCGTACGGCCCGAAGTCCTCGCTGGCGTGCACCACCGTGGCGCCGACCTCCCGGGCGACGGCCGGGATCACGTCGACCGGATCGCCGGTACGGCGCACCAGGCGACCATCGAGATCGGCGTCCAGCGCGTCGAGGCAGCCGTCGAGGAACACGACGCGCGGTGCGCCGGACGGGCGCCGGAGCCGCTCGTCGTCGACGAACAGGGCGACGACCCGCTCGGCCGACGCTGCCGCGGCGACGAGGGCCGGGTGGTCGGCGAGGCGCAGGTCCCGGCGGAACCACAGGACGGTGACCGGGGCGCGGTCGCTCATCGTCGCCTCAGTCGTCCAAGCGCAGGGCAGACACGAAGGCTTCCGGCGGCACCTCCACCCGCCCGATGCTCTTCATGCGCCGCTTGCCCTCCTTCTGGCGTTCGATGAGCTTGCGCTTGCGGGTGATGTCCCCGCCGTAGCACTTGGCGGTGACGTCCTTGCGCTTCGCCTTCACGGTCTCGCGGGCGATGATGCGCCCGCCGATGGCGGCCTGGATCGGCACGTCGAACATCTGGCGAGGGATCAGCGACCGCAACTTCTCGGTCATCTTGCGCCCGTAGTCCTGGGCCTTGTCCCGGTGCATGATCGTGCTGAAGGCGTCGACCGGCTCGCCGTTGAGCAGCACGTCGACCTTCACCAGGTTCGAGGGCACGTAGCCCGCGGGCTCGTAGTCGAGGCTGGCGTAGCCCTGGGTGCGGCTCTTCAGCTGGTCGAAGAAGTCGGTCACGACCTCGGCCAGCGGCACGCGGTACACGAGCTCGACCCGCTCGGGAGACAGGTACTCCATCTTGACCATCTCGCCCCGCCGAGTCTGACAGAGGTCCATGAGGGCGCCGGTGTAGTCCGTCGGGGTGAGGATCGTGGCGGTGAGGTAGGGCTCGTCGATGCGCTCGATCTCGCCGGCCTGGGGCATGTCGCTCGGGTTGTCGATGACGACCTCCTTGCCCCCGGTGGTGACGAGCCGGTACTCGACCGACGGCGCGGTGGCGATGAGGTTGAGGTCGAACTCGCGCTCGAGGCGCTCACGCACGATCTCCATGTGGAGCAGGCCGAGGAAGCCGCAGCGGAACCCGAACCCGAGCGCGCCGGAGGTCTCGGGCTGGTACGTGAAGCTGGAGTCGTTGAGCCGGAGCTTCTCGAGCGACTCCCGCAGGGTGGCGAACTCGTCCCCGTCGACCGGGTAGAGCCCGCAGAACACCATCGGCTTGGGGTCGCGATAGCCCTCGAGGGCCTCCTCCGCGCCGTGCACCGCGGTGGTGACGGTCTCACCCGAGCGGGCCTCGCCGACGTCCTTGATCCCGGCGATGAGGTAGCCGACCTCGCCCGGCCCGAGGGAGGCGACCGGCTGCGGCTCGGGGGTGCGCACGCCGACCTCGTCGGCCTCGTGCGTCGACCCCGCCTGGAGGAAGCGCAGCCGCGACCCGGTGGCCAGGACGCCGTTCACCACCCGGATCGAGCTGACCACCCCGCGGTACTGGTCGAAGTGGGAGTCGAAGATCAGACCCTGGAGGGGCGCGTCGCGGTCACCGGTCGGGGCGGGGACCCGCTCGACCACCGCGTCGAGCAGCTCGGGGACCCCCTCGCCGGTCTTGGCGCTGATGAGCAGGATCTCCTCGGCCGGCAGCCCCAGCACCTTCTCGATCTCCTCGGCGTAGCGCTCGGGCTCGGCGGCAGGCAGGTCGATCTTGTTGAGGGCGGCCACGATCTCGAGATCGTTCTCGAGGGCCAGGTAGCAGTTGGCGAGCGTCTGGGCCTCGATGCCCTGGGCCGCGTCCACGAGCAGGACGACGCCTTCGCAGGCGGCCAGCGACCGGCTGACCTCGTACCCGAAGTCGACGTGGCCCGGGGTGTCGATGAGGTTCAGCACGTGGTCGCCGTAGGTGAGGCGCACGCTCTGCAGCTTGATGGTGATGCCCCGCTCGCGCTCGAGGTCCATGGAGTCGAGGTACTGCGCCCGCATGTCACGGGCCTCGACCGCGCCGCACAGCTCGAGCATGCGGTCGGCCAGCGTGCTCTTGCCGTGGTCGATGTGGGCGATGATGGCGATGTTGCGAAGGCGCGACTGGTCCATGGGCAGACCGGACCGTAGCTCGTTGGCTGTGTCCCTCCTCCGTCGGGACGCCTTCGGCATCCGGTTCGTCGGTGCCGCTGCTCCGCTCCGCTCCGCAGCCTCACGCGCTCAGGACGTGCCGTCGGGGGGCGGTGCCCGCTATCCTGCTACGGCTCTCCGTACAGACCAGAGGACATCTCTTCCGTGGCCAACATCGCCAGCCAGATCAAGCGCAACAAGCAGAACGAGAAGCGCCGGCTCCGCAACAAGTCCGTGCGCTCCGAGCTGCGCACGCGGGTGAAGGTCGCCGAGTCGGCGGCCACCGAGGGCAGCGACGACCTCGAGGAGGCCACGCGGCTCGCCATGAAGCGCATCGACAAGGCCGCGGCCAAGGGCGTGATCCACAAGAACGAGGCCGCCCGCCGCAAGTCCCGCCTGTCGAAGCGCTTGGCGAAGCTCAGCGCCGAGGCCTGACCCCGCCCCTCAGCGCCGGCTGAGTCGGGCGAGGCGCGCCACCAGCACCTCCATCACCAGTTCGGGCGGCCACGCCTTGGCCCCCCGGAGGTCGAGGTCGGCGCGCGCCAGCAGGTGCACCGCCCGACGGAGGTTCGCCGTGCCCAGCCGGCGACCCTGCTCGAGGGCCTTGCGCGCCGGGAAGGTCGAACCCTTGATGCCGAGGACCTCGGCCGCCGCCTTCTCTCCTCCGGCCCCCGAGCCGTCGAGGCGCACCATCCGGGCGTAGTGCCCGTGGAGGCTGGCCATGACCTGCAGGGCGTGCTTCTCCCCTGCCCCGAGCGTCCGGTGCAGGCGGTCGATGGCCCGGGGGATGTCCCCCTTGTCGATGGCGTCGGTGAGCTCCCAGGGCGGCACCGCGCCCGCCTCGCCGAGGTACGGGGTGACGTCGGCGGCACCGAGGCGGGCGCCGGGTCCGAAGGCCCCCTCGAGGGTCGACAGCAGACCGTGCAGGCGGTCCACGTCGTCCGCCAGGCGGTCCGCCACGAGCGCCTTGGCCTCGCGGTCGAGCACGAGGTCGGCCGCGGCGAACTGCTCGTCGACCCAGGCCTTGCGGTCGGCAGGCCGGCCGAGGGTGGTGTTGGTCACCGTGCCGCCGGCCGCGGCGATGGCGTCCGCCAGCTTCTTCGGGAGGTTGGCGGTGCGGGTGCGATCCGCTGTCCCCGGCTCCCACACCAGCACGAGCGCCGTGGTCGGTGACGGGTCGGCGAGGTAGCCGAGCAGCGGGGCCAGCTCGTCCAGCTTCGAGAACCGGGCGAGGTTGCGCACCACCACGATCCTCCGGTCGGTCAGGAACGGCAGCGTCTGGGCGGCGTCGACGGCGGCACCGAGCTCGTACTCGTCGCCGGCGTACTCGTCGACGAGCAGGCCCCGGTCGCCGTCACCGACCAGCGCGGTGACCGCCCGCCGCACCTCGTCCCCGATGAGCACGGGGTCGTCTCCCCGGACGAGCTGGAGGGTGGGCTCGTCGGCCAATTCAGGCCGCCCGACCGTCGCGGGCATCGAGGACCGCGGCCATCACGTCGGCGACGCGCCTCGATCCCCGGACGTCGTGGGCCCGCAGGATGCGACAGCCCAGCCCGATGCCCAACGCGTGCGCGGCGAGGGTCGCCTCCCGGCGCTCGGTGACCTCGGTGCCGACCAGGGCGCCGAGAAACCGCTTGTTGGACGCGGACAGGAACACCGGGTACCCGAGGGCGACGAGCGCGTCCGACGCGCGCAGGAGCTCGAGCGACTGCGGCTCGGTCTTGCCGAGGTCGAGGCCGGCGTCGACCATCACCCGCTCGGGCGGGATCCCCGCCGCGACCGCGCGCGCCGCGCGATCGGCGAGGAACGCGAGGACGTCCCGCACCAGGTCGTCGTAGACCGGCTCGGGATCGGGGACCCGCGGGGCGAGCCGGATGTGCGTCGCGACCACCGAGGCGCCGGCCTCGGCCGCGGCCGGAAGGTAGTCGGGGTCGGCGAACCCCGAGATGTCGTTGCCGACCACCGCACCGGCGGCGTACGCCGCCCGCGCCACCGACGCCCGCCAGGTGTCGACCGAGATCGGCAGGTCGAAGCGGGCCTTCAGGGCCTCGATGGCGGGCACCACCCGCTCGAGCTCCTCGTCCTCGGTGACCTCGGGACCGGGCCCGGCCTTGACGCCGCCCACGTCGAGGAAGTCGGCACCCTCGTCGACGAGGCGCTCGGCCTTGGCGAGGAAGGCGTCGAAGTCCCAGTAGTCGCCCTGGTCGAAGAACGAGTCGGGGGTGCGGTTCAAGATGCCCATCACCAGCGCTCGGTAGCGGATGTCGAAGCGATGGGCGCCGAGCGCGACGACGTGCACGGCGGCCGACGCTACACCGGCTCCTCGCCGGATCCGCCGCCCGGAGCGACCTCGACCCCCAGCGAGCCCGGCTGTACGGTCAGGTCGAAGCGGAGGCCTCCGACGACCAGGCGCGAGCCGTCGACCGGCACCTCGGCACCCGCCGGCGGGGAACCTGGGGGGGCGACGACCACGAGCGACCCGTAGCGTCCCTCGAGGGTGCGGGCGAGCCCGTGGAGCGCGGCCGCGTCGGTGCGGCACACGACCACGTCGAGGCGGGTCACCCCGGACTCCCGCAGACCGGCGAGGAGGTCCTCCTCCCGCACCCGCCCACCCACGACCACCAGCGCGTGTCCCTCCGACCGCCAGAGCACGGCGTCGGTGGCCACGTCGGCCCGCACCGGTGCCGCCGCCGTGTGCAGCCGGATCCCGGGCATGACCAGGACGCCGATCAGCGCGGCCACGGCGCAGCCCGCGAGGCGACGACGACCGGCCCGGCGGCTCGCGGCGGCCGCCAACCCGAGGACCACGACGGCGGCGAAGGCCCCGGGTCCGAGGTGCCCGAGGGGCAGGGCGACCGCGACGCGGGCCACGGCGGCCACCCACCCCACCAGGAGCCGGGTGGGGACGTGCAGGACACCGGCTGATCCCGGGACGACGCCGGCCACGACGCCCGCGGTGAGTCCCCAGGTGCTGATCGGACCCGCCGCCGGGGCCGCGGCGAGGTTGGCCAGCGGCGCGACGACCGGCAGTCCCCCGAACGCGTCGAGCAGCAGCGGGGCGACCCCGACCTGGGCCGCCAGCGAGACGCCGACGGGCCGCGCCAACCACGCCGGTCCCGGCAGGATCGCGGTGAGCCGGGGCGCGAGCGCCACGATGCCGAGCGACGCGGCGACCGAGAGCTGGAAGCCCAGCGACCTCACCAGCAGCGGATCGAGGAGGATCACCCCCGTCACGGCGAGGCCGAGGATCCGGAGCCCCGACGCGTCGCGCCCCCACGTGGCGGCGGCGACCGCGACGGCGGCCATGGCCGAGGCTCGCAGGACGGAGGGCTCGAACCGGGTGACGAGCGCGAACGACGCGAGCACGACCAGCGTGGCCACCAGGCGCCCCGCCAGCCCGAACCGGCGGAGGACGGGCTCCGCGAGCGCGAGCACGAAGGCCACGTTCTGGCCGGACACGACGAGCAGGTGGCTCAGCCCCGAGCCCCGGAAGTCGTCGGTGACGAGCGCCGAACGGCCCCGGTCGTCACCGAGCACGAAGCCGGCGAACAACGCACGGGTGTCGTCGGGCAGCACCGCGGCGCCGTCGGCGAGGGTGCGCCGCAGCCGATTGGCGGCACGGCTCGCGGGGTCGCCCCCGTCCCACCGCTCGACCCGATCGATCTCGAGGACCCCCGCCAGGTGGCGCGCCACCCGCCAGTCGGCCCGGTCCGGTCGCGGGCGGACCCGCCCGACCACCCACACCCGCTCTCCGCCGAGGCGGTCGACGAGCGCGCCCGCAGCGCCACCCCGGGCCCACGCCTCGAGGTGGAGCCGTCCGGCTCGCACCTCGACCCGCTGACCCGACGCCGTGGCCTCCGGATCGGACAGCAGGGTGACCGGGCCGTCGATGCGGGCCGGGAGGTCGGCCTCGAGGCCGGCGAGCGCACCCGCGGCCAGCCCGGACGCCAGCGCCGCCGCCGCCAGGACGAGGAGCACCGGCCGGCGCCACGCCAGACCCACCACGACGGCCGCCAATGCGGCTGCGGGCGGCACCGCCACGGCCCGGCGGGCACCGAGCCAGACGCCGACGGCGAGCACGAGCACCCCGAGGTCCGGGAGTCCGGCCGTGCGGGCGCCGGCGGCCCTACCATCGCCCGGGTGACGCCGAAGCGCGGAGACCGGGGCGATGGCCCCTCGAGGACCGCCGTCGTCGCCCAACCCGGCCGGATCCGCCTGCTCGGGCCGGTGGCCGTCCTGGCGTTGCCCGGCGCCCTGCTGGTGCTCGCGGCCCTCGTCTACGTGGCGTACCCCTGCGACGGCGCCTCCTGCGTCAGGCCCACCCTCGCCTCCTACTTCCTCGTCCTGCTGGCCGTACCGACCGCCCTGCTGGTGGGCCTCCCCTGGTTCATCCACCCCCTCAACGTCGCCTTGGCCGCCGGTACGAGCCTGATGCTCTGGGTGTTCCTCGGCCGCTGGGCGTCCCGGCGCGCGACCGAGGACGTCGACGCGACCTGGGGCAGCTACGCCGCCGAGCTCGCCCTGGTGCTGGTGGGGATCTGGGGCGGGATCGTGGTGGGCCTCGGGGTCGTCGGCCTCTGGCTCTCGCACTGAGCCGCTACACGACGACGCGGTCGCGCAGCTCGGCCAGCTTGGCCTCACCGATGCCGCGCACGTCGAGCAGTCCGTCGACGGACCGGAAGGGCCCGTGCTGGTCGCGGTGCTCGATGATCGCCTGCGCCGTCGCCGGACCGACCCCGGGCAGGGTGTCCAGCTCCGCGAGCGTCGCCGTGTTGAGGTTCACCGGTCCGGCGGCGTCTCCGTCGGTCGGGACGCCGGCGCCGGCCATCCCCGCGCCTGCGGTCGCCCCGGCCACCCCACCGACGGCCACGGGTGGGACCGGCTGGCCGACCGCGGGCACGAAGACCCGCTCGCCGTCGGCCACCGGCGCGGCCAGGTTGATGCGGGCGCGGTCGGCCCTCGGGGTGAGGCCGCCCGCCGCCTCGACCACGTCCGCGAGCCGAGCGCCCGCCGGAACCCGGCGGACGCCGGGCCGACGGACCTCCCCCACCACGTCGACCACCAGGGCGACCGCCGTCGTGGTGGTCGCACCAACCGACGCCGCCTCGTCCGGCAGCGACAGCGTGGTCGACGCACGGGGAAGCACCAGCTCGGGGTCGGGCGCCGCCGGACGGGGCCAGAGCACCACGCCCCCGAGCACCGCGACCGCGGCCACGGCGAGCCCGGCGAGGGAGCGCCGGGCCGTCCCGGTACCGAGGAGGCCGGTGGGCGCGTGGGCGTCGACCAGGTCGCGCAGGGTCGGGCGCGCCGGCGGGCGCGCGGGGTCGTCGACGAAGGGGCCGTCGGGCACGGGGACCTCCCGGAGGGGACGGGGCTCGGGAGGGGGAAGGTGCGGCGCCGACCCGTGGTCGGCGCCCGCGCTCAGAAGAGCTGCGCGGTCAGGCGCTTACGGTACTCCGCCGTCCGGGGATCGTCAGCCCCCATCACGTCGAGCAGGTCGACGTACTGCTGGCGGGCCTCGTCGTCGGCCTTCACCCGCGGGAGGAGCTCGTCGAGCGTGCCGGTCACGTCGTCGGTGGCCGCCTCGGGACCCGTGCGGGCCAGCGCGGCGATGCGCCGGGTCTCGGCCGTCTCGGGGATGCGGGCCAGCAGGGCCAACGCCTCCTCCGCGCGCTGGTCGCCCGGGGCGACCTCCTCGGAGACGAGCAGCTCGGCCAAGGCGAGGATCGCCGGCTCGTGGCCGGGGTCGAGCTCGAGCGCCTGGCGCAGCGAGGCCTCGTCGCCCGCGTCGACGAGGGCGGCCAACTCGCTCTCCTGCTCGGTCGGCAGCAACGAGGCCACGAACTCCTGGACCGCCTCGCGGCCCTGGGCCCCGACGAAGCTGTCGACGACCTGGGCGTCCACGATGCCGAACACCGCCGGGATGCCCTGCACCCGGAAGGCCTGGGCGACCTGGGGGTTCTCGTCGACGTTGACCTTGGCGAGGGTCACCTGGCCCGCCGTGGCGGCGACCGCCTCTTCGAGCAGTGGGGTGAGCTGGCGGCACGGGCCGCACCAGGGGGCCCAGAGGTCCACCACGACGGGGCGCTCCTTCGAGCGCTCCAGGACCTCGGTTCCGAAGGTGGCATCGGTGACGTCGACCATGCGCCCTTCAACGGCAGGGTCAGGGGCGGCATTCCCGGTAGGTTGGCCGCGTCGCCGGTCGCGAGGGAGAGACATGAGCCACGAGGTCGAGGGTGTCGACGCCGAGCGGGTGACCGCGTGGTTCGCGGAGCACGTGCCCGAGGCGACGGCGCCCCTGACGTTCGATCTGATCGCCGGCGGCCATTCGAACCTGACCTACCGCGTCGAGGACGCCGCGGGCGCGGCCTGGGTGCTGCGGCGACCACCGCTGGGCCATGTCCTGGCCACCGCCCACGACATGGGCCGTGAGCACGCGGTGATCAGCGCCCTCGGCCCGACCGACGTGCCGGTCCCCCCCACCCGTGGCCTGTGCACCGACGAGGCCGTCAACGGTGCCCCCTTCTACGTCATGGACTTCGTCGAGGGACAGGTGATCCGCAACGGCGACCTGGCCCGTGGCCTCACCGAGGAGCAGCGGGCCA
>CAZYPY010000047.1:0-17565 GCA_964649545.1 uncultured Microthrixaceae bacterium
GCCCGCTCCCCCAGGTCGGCCTCCTCGCAGTAGGCGAAGTAGCGCTCGTCGAAGAGGCCGATCTCGTCGAGGCACGCACGCCGGGCCAGCAGGAGCGTGCCGTGGGGGTAGTGCATGGGCTCCCAGCCCTCGGTCACCGCCGCCGGGCGCAGGACCGTCCCGAAGAACGGGTCGATGATCGTCGACATCCCGTCGCCCACGTCGGCGCTGATGAGCCCGGCCCGGGGGCGGCGCACGCCCTCCTCCACCAGGCGGGCGATGGTGCCGTCGGCCGCCAGCGCGTCGTGGGGGGCGACCCCGCACCACTCCGAGCCGTCGGGGTCGGCCAGCCAGCGCCGCAGCCCGACGTTGGCCCCCGGCCCCCAGCCGAGGTTGGCGTCCTGCTCGAGCAGCAGCGGCGGACGGTCGAAATCGCCCTCCACGAGTGGCAGCTCGTCGCGCAGCCGCTCGACCGCGACACGCTCGGAGGCGTTGTCGACCACGGTGAGCCGGACCGGCACCCGCTGGCGCCCGTACTGCCGCACCGCCGCCAGCAACCGCTCCGGCTGGTTCCAGTGGATCAGCACCACGTCGACCGGCCCGAGCTCCACGAGGGCTGGAGCGTACCGACGGGCGGTGGCCGCCAGGCCATCGCCCGTCCGATGTGTGGGCCGACGGCCCGCGGCACCGGTAGCCCGGCGGGTGGCGCCGGAACGGCTTCGGGCCACGCGCAGCGAGCGACGAGCGCAGCGAGGAACGAGCGAGCATGGCCCGAAACGGATGTCCGGCGTCAGGACCCGCCGACCGGGCCCAGGAAGAGCGGATGCTCAAGGGTGGGGGTGGCTACACCGCCTTCAACATGGCGTGCTGGACGAGCTCCAGGAGCGCCGCCTTGGTCGACTCCCGGTCGCGGGCGTCGCAGAGGATCAGGGGAACATCGGGGGGCACGGCCAGGGCCTCGCGGACGTCGTTGACGTTGTGCGACAGCATCCCGTGGAAGCAGTTGATGGCCACGATGAAGGGCACGTCCATGGCCTCGAAGTAGTCGACCGCCGGGAAGCAGTCGGCCAGGCGATTCGTGTCCACGAGCACGATGGCGCCGATCGCGCCCCGCACCAGGTCGTCCCACATGAACCGGAACCGGTCCTGGCCCGGCGTGCCGAACAGGTAGAGGATGAGGTCGTCGCCGAGGCTCACCCGGCCGAAGTCCATGGCCACCGTGGTCGACGACTTGTTGGCGGCGCCGCCGACGTCGTCGACGCCGAGGCTCACCTTGGTCATGGCCGCCTCGGTGGTCAGGGGCTCGATCTCCGAGATGGAGCCCACCAGCGTGGTCTTGCCCACGGCGAAGCCGCCGGCGACCACGATCTTCACCGGCAGCGGGACCGTCGTGGTGGCCCCGAGTGCGGGATCCGCCGTCTCAGAGTGCCTGAAGCCCATTGAGCACCCTTTCCAGGAGCTTGATGTCCGGTCGGTCGTTGTCGTTGGCCTGTGGCCGGTTGGTGGCCAGGAGCCCGTCGGCGGTCATGTCCCCCACCAGCACCCGCACGACGCCGAGGGGCACCTTGAGGTGCGCCGAGATCTCGGCGATCGACAGCGGGTTCGTGCACATCGTGGCGATCGTCTTGTGCTCGAGCACGAGGCGGGGCACGGCCGACTGGCCCTGTGGCGTGGTGCGGATCAGCGTCTCGAGCGGGAGGTCCGCGACCGGGCGCGTGCGCCCGCCCGTCAGGGCGTAGGGGCGCAGGCGCGCCCCGAGCCCCTCCCCCGGCTCGTCCGCCACGGTCATCGCGGCAGGGCGCCCTGCAACTCTGCGCGCAGCTCGGGCGTGAGCACCGTGCCGGCCTTCTCCACCATGACCGCCATCTCGTAGCCGACGAGGCCGACGTCGCAGTTCGACGAGGCGACGACCGCGAGGCTCGATCCGTCGCTGATCCCCGTGACGAAGAGGAACGCGTGCTCCATCTCCACGATGACCTCGTTCACCGCCCCTCCGCCGAATCGGCCCGCGGCGCCGTAGGCCAGGCCGATGAGCCCCGACGACACGGCCGCGAACCGGTCGGCGGCGTCACGGTCGAGGCCCCCGGACAGCGCCATCGGCATGCCGTCCGACGAGACCACCACCGCCTCGTGGACGCCGGGGACCCGGTCCACGAAGTTGGTGATCAACCAGTTGAGGTTCTGCGCTTCCGCGCTCAGGCCGTTCATGACCGCTCCTCGGGGGGTTCGGGGGACGACGGGGTTTGCTGACCTGGGTGACGACCCTGCTGGAGCCCGCTGCGGTAGCGGGACAGCATCGCCTGCACCTCCTCGGGCGACCGCTGGGAGGCCGAGACGGCCCGTCGCGGCGTCGGTTCGGGACGGGCGGTCGGGACGGGGTTGGGCTTGGCCGAGCGCTGCACGAGACCGGCGGCGGTCAGGCGCTGGCCGGAGGCGGGCGGGTTGGGCACCCGCCGGGGCGTCGGTGTGCCGGCCGGCGCCTCCGGAGCCGCGACGGGGGGCGGCGGGGCCGGCGACTCGGCGCTCGGCGGGGCGGGTGGGGCCGGCGGTGCAGGCACCGGCGGCGGAGCGACGGCGGGAGGAGGAGGAGGAGGAGGAGGCGGGGGCGGGGAGACGGACGGCGGCACCTCCGCGACCGGGGGCTCGGGCCAGCCGGTGGCGGCCGGCGGCGGGGCCGAGTCGACCAGGGCCGCCAGTCCCTCCTCGAACGCGTCGCCTTCGGGTAGGGCCTCGTGCAGGCTCGACGGGGCGGCAGCCGTCGGCAGGGTGTCGGGCGTCGGGGCGGGCGGGAGGTGCAGGGGCACGTCGCTCGGCGGCGCCGGGACGGGCGGAAGGGGCGGGAGGGGCGGGGCCGCGTCGAGGGGACCGGGGCCGGCGAACGGGCCGAATGCCCCGGCGGGCTCGTCGGGCGCGAGCTCGGGGAACCCGACGGCCTGGTCGTCCGACGGCGACCAGAAGTCGTCGTCGACCGCCGGCCCACCGGTCGCCGGGGAGGCGGTGGGCGGCGGCGGGATCGGGGCCGCCAGATCGGCCGGCTCCCCCGTCGGCGCCGCCACGACGGGCGGCGGAGGGGGGATCGGTGCACCGGGTGGCGGCAGGGAAGACGGGTCGGACACGGGAGGCGCGCCGGCGGGTCGGCCGGCCTCGGCGAACAACGCGCCCAACGGGTCGGTCGCCGGTGACGGCGGTGCCTCGAAGGCGGCCGGCGCCGGGACGGGAGCAGGGGCTGGCGTCGCGGTCGGGGGCCCGACGGGCGCCAGGTGCGCCAGCGGTCCGTCGGCGGCGAGGACCGCCGCCGGGTCGAGGTCGACGGGCCCGGTCGACGGCGACGAGGGGGGCTCGGTCGGCGTCCCGGGGGCCGGCGCCGCGACCGGGGTGACGGGCGAGTCGATCTCGGGCATGCCCTCGTCGGCCACGAGGCCCGCAGGGAGGCTCACCATCGCGCTGATGCCACCGGCCGGCGACGAGACCAGTCGGACGGCGATCCCGAAGCGGGCGGCGAGGCGACCGATGACGATGAAGCCGAGCGACCGGGACAACGCGAGGCCGACGAGCGGCGGGTGGGCCAGCATGTGGTTGGCCTCGGCGAGCTGCTCGGCGCTCATCCCGATGCCCTGGTCGGACACCGTGATCAGGTAGCCGCGGTCGGTCGTGCGCTGCCCCACCACGTCGACGTGGGTCTCGGGCGGAGAGAACTGGGTGGCGTTCTCCATCAGCTCCGACAGCAGGTGGGCGAGGTCGACGGCCACGTTGCCGCCGACGGTCACGTCGTCGAGGGCGAGCAGGTTGACCCGGGTGAAGTCCTCGACCTCGCCGATGGCGACGCGCACGACGTCGGCGAGGGCGACCGGCCGGGCCCGCCGCCGCGGCGGCTCGGCACCGGCGAGGACGAGCAGGCTCTCGGCGTTGCGGCGCATCCGGGTCGCCAGGTGGTCGAGCTTGAAGAGGTTCTCGAGCTGTTCGGGGTCCTCCTCGTTGGCCTCGAGCTCGTCGATGAACTCGATCTGGCGGTCGAGCAGCGACTGGTTGCGTCGGGCCAGGTTCACGAAGATGTCGCCGATGCCCTTGCGCAGCAGCGCGGCCTGCTCCTCGGCCACCTCCACGGTCACGTTCTGGATGGCGTTGAACGCCTCGGCGAGCTGGCCGATCTCGTCCCGGGACCGGACCTCGATGGGCTCCACGGCCATGGGCTCGGCACCGGCCATGGACTCGGGCGAGCGCAGGTCCTCGACGAGGCGTGGGATGCGCTCCGACGACAGCACGTTGGCGGCCTTGGTGAGCTTGCGCAGCGGCCGGGTGGTGGCCCGGGCGACCACCGACGCGAGCAACAGGGCGACCAGCGTCGCCGCGGCGGCGCCGGCGAGGTAGAGCCGCACGGCCTTCTCGGCGGCGAAGGCCTGCGCCGACGCCTCCCCGGTGACGTTGTCCAGGATCGCGGTCTCGACGGACTGGTAGGCGTCGAGACGAGCGGTACCGGCGGAGATCCAGTCGGCGACGAGGACCTCGGGGTCACCGCTCCCACCGAGGCTGCCCGATGCGATCACCTGGGCCTGGAGGTCCTGCGCGGCCTGCACCTCGGGGCGCCCCAATTCGCTCTCGAGTCGGTTCTGGTAGTTCCGGTTCTGCGACTCGGCGAAGCGGTCGAGGTGGCTCTGCTCCTCGGCGGCCGCGGCCACGATCTGGTCGAGGTCCCCGTCGGCGAACGCATCCGCGGCGAGCACGCCGGTGATGTCGGCGATGACCGTGGCGCTGGCCTCCTTGGCCTTGGCCAACGCCACGTAGTCGTTGAACGACGTGGCCAGCTCGGGCACCGCGATGCTCGCCCCGATCTCACCGTTGAGCGCCAGCAGGGTCCCGTCCGTCTCGGCGTACCCGGCGAGGGCGGCCTGGGTCGTGAGCTCCTGCGCGTCGACCGAGGCCCGCAGGTCGTCGAGGCCGTTGAGCTGGTCCTGGACCGAGGCCACGACCTCACCCATGCCCGTGGTCGCCGACGCGAAGTCGATGGCGACGAGTTGCGGCTCCAGCTGGCTGACGGCCTCGTCGGTGGCTTCCCGCTGGCGCACCAGGTCGTCGCCGCCGCCCTGGCCGCGACTGCCGAGGTACTGCGCGGTCAGGATGCGCTCGAGCTGCAGCTCGTGGGCGGCTGCGGCATCGGCGGCGGCGACCTCGGTGAACTGCTCGACGTCCTCGGCGGAGGCGGCGTCCGCCCGCCGCTCCTGGACGCCCAGGCCGGCGAGGACCCCGAGCACGAGCACCGGTGCGACGAGGACGGTCAAGATCTTGGTCCCGACCTTCATGTTCCTGAGCATCTGCGAGCCCCTGTGATCGTCGAATCGGCCGGCGGGCCGTCACCCGGGCGACCCACCCCGGGCAGGGAGGGGCGTCTGGGCTGGTGATCCATCGGAAGGGCCACCCGGGAGTTGAGTTCGGCGGCGCGCCCGGTGTCGGTTGATCCCGGTGACGCCCCCGCCGGGCGGTACGGTGCCCGGCGTGGCTCTCGACCCCTCGCCGGCGGGCCCGCCCGGTTCGGGCTCGCTCGCCGAGGTCCCCCTCCCCGACCTGCTCCGGGGCCTCGCGTCCGGCCGGCGAACCGGCATCCTCCACCTCACCGGCAGCTACTCGAGCATCGTCTGCTTCCGCGACGGCGGCGTGTACCTCGCCCACGCCGAGACCGGGCCGTCGCTGCGACAGGTCTTCCTGGCCGCCGGCGTCGTCGCCGAGCCGCAGTGGGACCATGCCGTGGAGACCGCCCGCCAGGGCGGTTCGCTCGTCTCGGCCCTGCTGCGCGTCGGCGGGGCCGAGCCCGACCGGCTGCGCCTGGCGCTGTACGAGCACACGGTGTCGACCCTGTTCGAGCTGCTCGTGCCGTCCGGCAACCGCTTCGCGTTCAACGAGGGCGAGGCCCACCAGCTCGGAGCCGAGTTCCCCTTCGCGGTGGAGGACGTCCTCACCGCGGCCTCGGGCCGCCTCACCGAGTTCCGCACCATCGCCCGCGACATCCCCTCCACGGACGTCGTCGTGCGGATCGTGCCCCGCCTGCCCGACGGCGTCCCCACGCTGTCGGTGTCGGCCGTCGAGTGGCAGGTCCTGGCCGCGATCGACGGGCGGTCCTCGGTGGCCCAGATCACCGCGGCCGTCGGCCACAGCGCCTTCACGGTGTTCTCGGCCCTGCACCGCCTGCTGCGGGTGGGCGCCATCGAGCGGGCGGACGGCTGAACCGACGGTGTCGACCCACCGCTCCCGCGTGCGAGGTACGACGGTCGCGTGGCTCGTGGCGCTGCTCCTCGCGGCCGGCTGCAGCAGCACGCGCCTGGCGAGCCCGCCCGGTCCGGGTGAGAACGCCGGTGGCGCCGTCACGACGGTGCCCACCACCACCCCTCGGGGGGTGAGCCTGGTCGCGCCACCGCGCGGCCCCGTCACGTTCGCCTTCGCGGGCGACGTGCACTTCGAGGGCGTGATCCGCCAGGCGCTCGACGCCGATCCCGCCTCCGTGATGGCCGACATCGCACCCTCGCTGTCGGCGGCCGACCTCGCCGTGGTCAACCTGGAGACCGCCATCACCGAGCGGGGCACCGCCGAGGACAAGGCGTACACGTTCCGGGCACCCGCGACCGCGATCGATGCGCTGCGCGCCGCGGGGGTGGACGTGGCGTCCATGGCCAACAACCACGGCGTCGACTTCGGCCCCGAGGGCCTGGAGGACAGCCTGGCCGCGCGTGACGCGTCCGGCTTCCCCCTGATCGGGGTCGGGCGCAACGCCGCCGAGGCCTACGCGCCCTACCGCACCACCATCAACGGCCAGCGGATCGCCGTGATCGCCGCCACCGACGTGCTCGACGGCCACCTGATCTCGAGCTGGACCGCCACCGAGACCGGGCCCGGCCTGGCCTCGGCCAAGGACGTCGACCGCCTCGTCGCCGCGGTCGCCGCCGCCCGCCCGGACACCGACACCCTCGTGGTCTTCCTGCACTGGGGCACCGAGGGCACGACCTGCCCCAACTCGACCCAGCCGGCGCTGGCCCGGCGCCTGGTCGACGCCGGCGCCGACATCGTGGTCGGCAGCCACGCCCACCGCCTCCTGGGCGCCGGGCGCCTCGGCGCGGCCCTCGTCGCCTACGGCCTCGGGAACTTCACCTTCTACTCCTCGAGTGGGCCGGCCACCGAGACCGGGGTGCTGCACGTGACCGCCACCGGCCGTCAGGTCGACGAGTACTCCTGGGAGCCGGCCGTGATCAGCGGCGGGCGACCACGACCGCTGGCCGGCGAGGAGGCCGAGGCGGCCCGCACCGCGTGGACCGCCCTCCGAGACTGCACGGACCTGAGCCCATGACCGTCGACGCCACCACCACCGACCTGCTCGCCTACATCGACACGGCTCCTTCGCCGTTCCATGCCGTGGCCGAGGCCGCCGCCCGTCTCGAAGCGGCCGGGTTCGTCGAGGTCCACGCCACCGATCGGTGGGACGGCGCCGGTGCGCCGGCGGCCCGCCACTTCGTGCGCCGCGCCGGTGCGCTCGTCGCCTGGGTCGGCGGCGACGGTGGGCCCGCCGCGCCGTTCCGCATGGTCGGCGCGCACACCGACAGCCCGAACCTGCGCGTCAAGCCGCGTCCCGACACCGGGCGGGTCGGCTACCGCCAGCTCGGCGTGGAGGTCTACGGGGGCGCCCTGTTGAACTCCTGGCTGGACCGCGACCTCGGCCTGTCCGGCCGGGTGGCCCTCCGCGACGGCAGGGCCGACGGCGTCGCCGCGGCCCTGGTCCGCGTCGACCGGCCCCTCCTGCGGGTCCCGCAGCTCGCCATCCACCTCGACCGCGAGATCGGTGAGCGTGGGCTGCTGCTCAACCGCCAGGCCCACCTCACCCCGATCTGGGGGCTCGGGGAGCCGACGGAGGGTGACTTCCGTGCCTTCCTCGCCCGCGAGGTGGAGGCCGAGCCCGCGGACGTCCTGGGCTGGGACGTGATGGCCCACGACCTCACGCCGTCGTGCCTCGTCGGCGTCGACGACGAGCTGATGAGCGCGCCCCGGCTCGACAACCTCTGCTCCTGCTGGGCCGGACTGCACGCGCTGCTCGCGGCCGCGGACGCCTCGGCGCCGCACACCTCGCTGCTGTGCCTGTTCGACCACGAGGAGGTCGGCAGCACGACCGAGCGCGGCGCGGCAGGCGCGTTCCTCGGCGGCATCGTCGACCGCCTGGTCACCGACCGGGGTGGTGACGCCACGGACCGGCGCCGCGCCCTCGACGCGTCGTGGTGCGCGTCGGCGGACATGGCCCACGCCGTCCACCCCAACTACGTCGAGCGCCACGAGCCCGACCACCACGTCCGGCTCGACGGCGGACCGGTGATCAAGCACAACGTCAACCAGCGCTACGCCACCGACGCCCTCGGGGCCGCCGAGGTGCGGTTGGCGTGCGAGCGGGCCGGCGTCCCGGTGCAGGAGTACGTCAACCGGTCGGACCTGCCGTGCGGGTCGACCATCGGCCCGCTCACCGCCGCCGCCCTCGGTATGCGCACCGTGGACGTCGGGATGGCCCAACTCGCGATGCACTCGGCCCGCGAGCTCGCCGGCGCGGCGGACCCACCCCGCTACGCCGCCGCCCTGGCCGCGTTCCTGACCCCGCCGGGCTGACTGGGCGACCGGGCGCGGGCGCCGCCGCTCAGCCGGCCGTCGGCGCGACGGGCAAGGCCGCCTCGATGGCGTCGCTCAGCCGGTCCGACGCGTCGGCCAGCGCCGTGAGCGACGCCAGCGCGGCCTCACTCGCGAGTGCCCCCTCGACCTCACCCCGCACGATCCGACGGAGCTTCTGGCACTCGAACACCCCGGTCATGAACCCGTGGCGGGACATGCCGCCCGGGTAGAGCGCGACCACCATCTCGACCTCGGCGGCCGCCGCCGGGCGGGCATCGACCATGGCGGAGCGCTGCATGACGGCGGCGTCGAGCAACCGGGCGAGCCGCTCGGGCGCCATCGGCCCGGCCACGTCGAACCGGTAGCGGAGCCGCAGGGGGTCCTCCGGGCCGCTCGGCCCGTCGATGGTGACGGCGAGCACACCGCCGTCGTCCTCGAGGCTCATCACCAGCCGGAACGGGGGCCCCGGCGTGACCACCCGGCAGCCGAAGCCGGCCAGCGCACACCAGCGCGGGAGCTCGTCGATCAGTGCGGTCATGGGGTCTCCACCTCCTCGGGGCTCACGCCCCACCTCGTTCGAGCGGTGCGCCCCCCGTCTCGCGGGCGCGACGGTCCAGATCGGCCGCGGCCGCGTCGAGCGCGGCCACCTCGGCGCTAAGGTCTCGGTACCGGTCGGCGAGGCCGACGACGCGGTCGGCCAGGCGTCGCTGCACCTCGACCAGGCGTGGCACCGCGCGACCCATCGCGGCGACCGCCCCGACGACCGCCAGTCGCCGGTCCTGCCAGAGCCAGTAGCGCGAGTCGTCGAGGCCCCGCTCGGCGGCGGCGATCACGCGGCCGTGCAGGGACTGGAGCTCGCCGGCGGGCCCGGCGAGACCCGCATGATCCTCGGCGGTGCGGTCCCCGGCGAGGGCGACGGCACGGCGGGCGCTGGTCGACACCAGGTTCGTCGCGGCCACTGCGAGCGCCATCACCCCGGCATAGGACGACAGGAACTCACGGTGCTCCCCCTCGGTGGACGCGGTGACCGCGAGGCGACGGACGGCCGCGGCGTGCTCGCGCTGCACCGCCAGGTCGGCGCGCGCCTCGGCCATGAGGAGGCCGATGGCGTCCCGCTCGGCCACCGCCCGTCGGCGCGCGACCTCCAGCGCATGGCGGCCATCACCCGACGACTCGGCCACCTCGACCGGCGCCGGGGAGGCGACCACGGATCGCTTGGCCCGCAGGGCGGCGGCGAGCTCCCCGACCGAGGGCTCCCCCGGCGCGGCGACGGACGGGTCCGTCTCGGCGGCGGCTGCTCGCCGTCGGGCCCGCGATCGGGTGCGTCGCGCCAGCGCGACGGCCGCGAGGACGATCACCCCGGTCAGCGCGAGCAGGGCCAGCGCGAGGGCCAGGGGCACGCCGGTCGAGCCCCCGTCTCGTGAAGGGGCGACGCTTGCGTCGACCCCGGTGTCGGCACCGCCCACGCACGGGTGGGCGTCGGCGGGCACCTCGGTGAGCAGCGCGGTCGCGGCCTCCCCGACCGCCGGCAGCACGGCCTCGGCGGCGAGGTAGGTGACCTGGGCGCTGAGGCTCGGGTGGTCCACCACGCCTTCGACCCGGCCGTCCCCGGCGGGCTCGGAGGTCAGCTCGACCGTGCTGCAGTCGAGGTCATCCGCGGCGTACCGGCTCCACGCCAGCGTCAGTTGCGCCACCTCGCTCCCGTTGCCGCGCACGTACGGGCACAGGAGCGAGTACCGCACCAGCACGCCCTCGTCGTTCGCGAGCGCCCGGGGCGTGCCCGCGAACTCCTGGTCCAGCGACAGCGGCACCCCGTCGAGGTTTGCCGGGCAGGTGACCTCATCGTCGCCCCCGTCGGCCTGCGCGCCGACGGCGCGGGCGGGTCCCGCCGCCGTCGCCAACACCGTGACGACGAGCACCACGGCGAGCACCAGCTCGACGGCGATCGTCGCGGCCCGCCGGCCGACGGCGGCGAACGACGAGGGTGGCGCGACGTGGCACGCTTCGTGGGTGCCCCACCCCCTCGATTGCCTCACCGAGGACGAGATCGTGCGCGCCGCGTCCATCGTGCGCCGCGAGCGATCCGCCGATGAGCTGTTGTTCGCCACCATCACCCTCCGCGAGCCGGACAAAGCGGTGGTCGGCTCCTATCGGCCGGGGGACCCCATCGATAGAGAGGTCCGGTGCGTCGTCGTCGACGGCCCCGACTCGGTGGCCGAGGCCGTCGTGTCGGTCACCGCCGACGAGTTGCGGTCGTGGAGCCTGGTCCCGGGGGCCAAGCCGGCGCTGCTCTTCACCGAGATCGTCGAGGCCATGGGCCTGCTCCACGCCTCGGAGGAGTGGAAGGCCGCGCTGGCGCGCCGGGGCATCACGGACCTGAGCCGGGTGCAGATCGACCCGTGGCCGGCCGGCGCCTTCGGCGACCCGGACGAGGACGGCACCCGGCTCACCCGGGTCGTGAGCTACCTCCGCCACGACCCGACCGACAACGGGTACGCCCACCCGATCGAGGGCGTCATCGCCGTGGTCGACCTGTCCGCCCGCCGGGTGGTGCGCGTCGAGGACCACGGCGTGGTCGCCGTCCCCGGCGAGTGCGCCAACTACGACATCGACCGGGCCGGTCCTGCCCGCACGACCCTGAAGCCGCTGGAGATCGTCCAGCCCGACGGTCCCAGCTTCACCGTCGACGGCAACCTGCTGTCGTGGGAGAACTGGCGCGTGCGGGTCTCGATGGACCCGATCGAGGGGCTCGTGCTGCACCAACTGTCCTGGGATGACGGCACCCGGATCCGCCCGATCGTGCACCGGGCCGCCCTCAGCGAGATGGTCGTCCCGTACGGCACCAACCGCCCGACCCACGACTGGAAGAACGCCTTCGACGCCGGCGAGTGGGGCATGGGCCGCTTCGTGAACTCCCTGGCCCTCGGGTGTGACTGCCTCGGCGAGATCGTCTACCTCGACGCGGTGATGGCGACCGAGTCGGGGGACGCGTCGACCGTGTCCCAGGCCATCTGCCTGCACGAGGAGGACTTCGGGATCCTCTGGAAGCACCAGGACCTCCACAGCGGGACGACCGAGGTGCGCCGCAACCGCCGCTTCGTGATCAGCGCGATCTACACCGTGGGCAACTACGAGTACGCCTTCTACTGGTACCTCTACCTCGACGGCACCATCGAGCTCGAGGTCAAGCTCACGGGCATCGTGCAGACCATGGCGCTGGCCGAGGGCGAGGCGCCCGAACAGGCCAGCATCGTCGGCCCGAACCTGGCCGCCCCGTACCACCAGCACCTGTTCAACGTCCGGCTGGACATGTGCGTCGACGGGCCCCGCAACTCGGTCGCCGAGATCGACGTCGAGCCCGCCCCGGCCGGCCCGGCCAACCCCCGCCACAACGGCATCGTGACCCGCGAGACACTGCTCGAGCGCGAGCTCGGCGCCCGCCGGGTCGTCGACCCGGCCCGGAGCCGCACGTGGCGGATCTTCAACCCCTCGGTGACCAACCGCCACGGTCGCCCGGTGGCGTACAAGCTCCTACCCGGCCCGTGGCCCACCCTGCTCGCAGGCGAGGAGGCCGCGGTCCGGCGCCGGGCGGGCTTCGCCACCGCCAACCTCTGGGTCACCCCCTTCGCCGAGGACGAGACCCGGGCGGCCGGGCCCTACGCCAACCAGCATCCCGGCGGCGCCGGCCTGCCGGAGTGGACCCGGGCCGACCGCCCGATCGTCGACACCGACGTGGTGGTGTGGTGCACCTTCGGGGTGACGCACGTCCCGCGCCCCGAGGACTGGCCGGTGATGCCGGTCGAGCGGACGGGGTTCAGCCTCGTCCCGGTCGGCTTCTTCGACCGCAACCCTGCGCTCGACCTCCCGCCGAGCTCGTCCCACTGCCACGGCTGAGGACGACGACCGCGGTGCGCTCAGTCGTCGCGGTCGGGCTCCCGGACGAACTCCAGCGGGTCGGCCGGCGTCATCCAGAGGTCGATCGCGGTCCAGAGCGTCCTCGAGGACGGCAGGAACACGATGGGCACGACGAGGGCGATGCCGACAGCCACCGACGCCACGGGCAGGAACGGCACGTCGGGGTAGGTGATCCACGCCCCGACCACGATGGCCGTGAGCATCAGCCCGAAGGCCACGATGGTGTTCATGGCGATGGCGCCGATCCAGTGGCCCTCCACCCGCTCGAACTTGAACGCGCACCCGGGGCAGCGCTCGCGGATGAAGAACCAGCGGCGGAAGACGTGACCGCTGCCACACACGGGGCAGTGCCGCCAGAACCCCCGCCACAGCAGCACGGACGGCTTGGGTGTGACCACGAGCGGCTCCACGGACCCACGGTACCGAGGTGACCCCCGAGGACGCCCGTTCGGTGCTCGGCCTCGCCACGGACGCCACCGCCGAGGAGCTCCGGGCCGCGTTCCTCGTCGCGGTGCGCGCCCACCATCCCGACACCACGGCGCACCCGGACGGCGCCGGCGAGCGCACGGCGACGGTCATCGAGGCCTATCGCCTGCTGCGCGACCTCCCCGCCGGGGCACCACCGTCCACCCCGCCGACCCGTGCCGTGACGGTCACGCCGGCGGCGCCCGAGCCGGGCACCATCGAGGTCATCGGTCACGAGGCGCTGTGGGTCGGGGTGGACGCCCGCGCCGTGGTGCCGGCGCTGCTCGAGGCGGCCGACGACCTCGGCGAGGTCAGCTACGTGGACCGGTCGGGTGGTCTGGTGCAGATCACGGTGCGCCCGCTCGACGGGCCCACGTGCTGGTTCACCTTCAGCACGCACCCACGGCCCGGCGGCGCGGTGGTCGTGGCCACGCTCGAGTCCATCGAGGCCGCCCCCACCCCGCCGGCGGCACCGCTGGTGCTCGCCCTGGCCGAGGCGCTGGCGCATCGCCTCGCCCGGCCGGGGGCGGGCTGAGGGAGGCCGACCTCACCGTCATCCCGAAGCGGGATCGGCGACGAAGACGGGGCATGCGCTTCGACCTCGACGCCTACCAGGCCCGCTCGGGGCGGGTCACGTGGGACGACCTCGACTTCTCCGCGTTCCGGGACCAGCCGCTGTCCGATGACGGGCTGCGGTGCATCCGGTACATGCACGACATCGAGTTCCACACCGTGCTGTACCTGCGGGACCTGCTGGTCACCCCCGCGCAGAACGACCACCGGATCACCACGTTCCTCACCATCTGGAACCTCGAGGAGCACTACCACGGCGAGGCCCTGGCGGCGGTGTTGGCCGCCCATCACGACGCCGGCGGCCTCCACCGGGTCGAGCCCCTCCGCCGGCGGCTCGGCAACGCCCGCCACAACCTCAGCACCCTGGCCTCGATGATCGGGTCCTGGGCCCTCCGCGACATCACCGCGGTCCACATGATGTGGGGGGCGGTGAACGAGTGGACCGCGCAGGCCGCGTACGGGCGCCTCTCGTCGCTGGAGGACCACCCGGTCCTGCGCGCGCTGCTCCAGCGTCTGATGCGCCAGGAGGGCCGCCACATCGACTTCTACGCCTCCGAAGCGGCCCGGCGACTCGACGGCAACCGTCGGGCGCAGGCGCTCACCCGGTTCGCCCTGCGGCGCTACTGGGCCCCGGTCGGTTCGGGGGTGGCCTCCGAGGAGGACGTCCGGTTCATGGTCCGCCACCTCTTCGGCGGCCCCGAGGGACAGGCGCTGGCCGAGCGGATCGACCGCCGCATCCAGCGGCTGCCGGGCCTCGACCGGCTCGACGTCGTGACCCGGGCCCGGGACGCCCGTCTCGTCTCGGTGGCCTAGGGGACGAAGGCCTCCACGCCGGCGACCACCGCGGCGACGTCCTCGTCGGTCAGCGAGTGGCGCAACGGAAGGCGGATGAGCCGGCCGCTGAAGTCCTCCGTCACCGGGCAGTCACCCTCGCGCCCGCCGAGGCGACGGCCCATCTCCGACAGGTGGAGCGGGAGGTAGTGGAACGGTGCGCCGATGCCGCGGGCCCGCAGGTGGTCGATGAGGCGATCGCGTGCGTCCCGACCGGGTAGGAGCAGGTGGAACGAGTGCCACGCCGACTCGCAGTCGTCGGGGATGAACGGGAGCGCCACCCCATGCTCTTCGGCCCAGCCGCCCAACGCCGCCGAGTACTGCTTCCAGGCCCGTTCGCGCGCCGTCTGGATGGCGTCCGCCTCCTCGAGCTGGGCCGCCAGGAGCCCCGCGAGCACGTCGGAGAGCAGGTAGCTGGACCCGATGTCCATCCAGGCGTAGCGGTTGACCTCGCCACGGATGAACTGACTGCGGTTGGTACCCTTCTCCCGGATGATCTCGGCTCTCGCGACGAGCGACGGGTCGTTCAGCACCAGCGCGCCGCCCTCGCCGCAGGTGACGTTCTTCGTCTCGTGGAAGCTCAACGTCGCCAGGGACCCGAGCGTCCCGAGCGGCCGCCCGCGCCAGGTGCCGAACAACCCGTGCGCGTTGTCCTCGACCACCACCAGCCCGTTGCGGTCGGCGATGTCGCCGATGCGGGCCATGTCGCAGGCGACCCCGGCGTAGTGGACGACCACCACGGCCCGCGCCGCGGGCGTGACGCGACGCGCGAGGTCGTCCGGGTCGAGGTTGCCGGTGCGCGGGTCGACGTCCACGAACACCGGGGTCGCGCCCCGGAGGACGAAGGCGTTGGCGGTCGACACGAAGGTGAACGAGGGCATCAGGACCTCGTCGCCGGGCCCGACCTCGAGCAGCAGTGCCGCCATCTCGAGGGCATGGGTGCACGACGGGGTCAGCAGGCTCCGCGCCCCACCGAGCGCCTCCGCGAGCAGGTCGACGCACCGGGCGGTGTAGGGCCCGTCTCCCGCCAGGTGGTGGCCGGCCAGGGCATCGGCCACGTTCTGCAGACCGCGGGGACCCACCGTGGGGCGGTTGAACGGGACGGGGTGCGGTTCCGGCGGTTCCATGGGAGGGGCCGTCACCCTAGTGCTGCGCCGGCACCGAGGAGGCGGACGTGGCCGCGCTGACGCCGGACCCGGACCGACCGCGGGCCGTCCGCCGCCTCGGCGCGGTGGATGCGCTGTCCGGCCTGCGGGGGCTCGCTGTCGTCGCCGTGCTCTACCACCACCTCCCGACCGGCGACGGCCCCCGTGGCTACGGCGTCATGGGCGTCTCGGCGTTCTTCGCGCTGTCCGGCTTCCTGATCGCGGCGCTGCTGATGAAGGAGTGGGATCGTCACGGCACCATCGCCACGGCGGAGTTCTACCGTCGACGGGTGGTCCGCCTGCTGCCGGCGTTGGTGGCGTTCCTGCCCGCGGTCATCGTCTGGTGCGCGCTACTCGGCTTCGACGAGACGCGGCAAGCCCTGTTCACCACCTTCTGGATCTCGAACTGGGCGCGGATCAACGACGAGCCCATGGGGGTGTTCGCCCACACCTGGACGCTCGCCATCGAGGCCCAGTTCTACGTCATCGCGCCGTTGCTGTTCCTCGGCGCGGTCCGGGGCCGCTTCGCCAAACGGCCGTGGCTGCTCCCCGCGCTGCTGGCCGGTCTCGTGGCCGTGTGGCGGGCCTCGCTGTGGCTGTTCGCCGGCCCACTCGTGCACTGGGCCGACGGTGGCCTGTTGATCTACGTGACCCGGGCCACCGACACCCGCCTCGACGCCATCCTCGTCGGGGTGGCCGTCGCGTTCGTGTTCACCCGGACCCGCGTCGAGGTGCCGGGCTGGGCGGCGGCCACGGCGTTCGCCGCGCTCGTCGCCATGGGCTTCACCGACCCCGAGGGTGACGCCATGATCACCGTGGGCATCGCCGCGTCCATCCTGTGCGCCGCGGTCGTCATCCTGCACCTGGTGACCGCGTCGTCGCCCCTCTCCCGGATGCTCTCGTGGCGCCCGCTCGTGTACCTCGGCCTGGTGAGCTACGGGCTGTACCTCTGGCACCTGCCGGTGTACAAGCTCCTCTACTACCAGTTCGACGACTGGCCCTTCCCCGCGGTCGCGACCCTGGCGATCACCCTCAGCCTCGCCCTGGCGGCGGCGTCGTACCACCTCGTCGAACGGCCGTTCCTGGGCCACCGCCGTCGGGCGGAGGACCCGCCGGTGGCGACGCCGCACACCGTCGCCACCTGAGCCGGCGCGGGCTACCCAGGGTCGCGCCGACCCGCTCGGCGCGTTTTGAGTAGCGATTACTCATGGCGGCGCCCCGCTCGTCCCGGATGATGAGCGCACCGGGTGGCGAGCGACGCCCACCCCCGAGACGAGGAGCGTGCCCGTGGGGCTCTTCAAGGACATGAGGGACACGATGAGCGCGGCACCCCAGCTCATCGACCAGGCGTCCCAGTTGCAGCAGAACGCGAGGGCCGCGCAGGCCGGCGCCCACCAGCCGGTCGACCTGAACGACCCGGCGTGGGCACCCATCGACGGCATCACCCTCGACAAGTACGCCCAGATCACCGCGGCCATGGCCCGCCAGCACCTGGGCACGCCCGACCAGGCCGAGGCCTGGCTGGCCACCCAGGGCGTCGTGCCCGGCACCTGGGCCAACGTGAACGTGGGCTGGGTCAACCGCATGGCCACCAACGAGGCCGTGCGCACCCGCTACGGCGTCCTCTACGCCCAGGCATGAGCGGCAAGCTCTGGAAGGGCCTCGCGATCGCGTTCCTGGCGATCGGCGCCGTGCTCGTGGTGTGGGGGTTCGTGACCCGCTCGCAGAGCGAGGACGGCATCAACGGACTGGCCGGTGACATCCAGGGCCAGGCCCTCATCTTCAGCGGCGCGATCATGATGCTCATCGGGGTCATCGACCTCGTCGTCTACAGGCTCTTCCGGCCCCTCACCCAGGCCAGCGACCGCCTCATGGTGGCGCAGGGCTACCAGCCCGGCCTGGGCGGGACCATGAAGATGGCCTCGGCCCAGATGGTCCAGGCCAACGCGACCCTGGCCGCGTACAACGCCGGCCCGACCATGGCCAGCGCGCTGGCCGCGTCGGGCGTGGACGGCACCGCCACCATCAC
>CAZYPY010000047.1:17665-19807 GCA_964649545.1 uncultured Microthrixaceae bacterium
CGCTGGCCGCGTCGGGCGTGGACGGCACCGCCACCATCACGGGCGCGGTGCCCACCGGCCAGCAGTCCAACCTCAACCCGGTGTACGCCCTGGACATGACCGTGAACGTCGCCGGGATGGCGCCCTACACGGTGACCCACACCACCGAGGTCAACACCCTGCGGGTGAACCAGGTGGCCGTGGGCCGGCAACTGCCCGTCCGGGTCAACCCGGCCGACCCGAGCCAGATGCTCGTCCAATGGGAGAAGGTGCCCGTCTCATGATGAATCAGATCTTCGGCCAGATGATGTTCTGGTTCCTGGTCTCCGCGGTGCTCGCCGGCGTGGTGATCTTCTTCACCTACCGCATGATCGGCGGGATGACCGGCAACTCGAAGGCGGGCCGGGCCCTCATGGCCACGGGCGCGGACGCCCAGGCGACGATCCTCGGGCTGCAACAGACCGGGACCTTCGTCAACAACAACCCCCAGGTGATCCTCACCCTCCAGGTCAGCCCCCCGGGCCAGACCCCGTTCCAGGCCCAGACCTCCACGATCCTCCCC
Source organism: uncultured Microthrixaceae bacterium (assembly GCA_964649545.1). Classification (GTDB taxonomy): domain Bacteria; phylum Actinomycetota; class Acidimicrobiia; order Acidimicrobiales; family DATDAH01; genus JAEUJM01. Next base: position 18,207 of record CAZYPY010000047.1, read on the forward strand.
CTCGTGGCGGTCCCCCAGGTGCAGCCCGGCAACGTGGTGAACGTGAAGTACGACCCGATGGACCACTCGAAGGTGATGCTCAACTTCGGCGGTTAGCCGGGCGGACCCTCGAGCCGTCGCCCCTCCCCCGGCACCGGCCGCCACCCCGCTGGGCGTGCCGGTGCCGGGCCCCTCGCTCAGCCGGGGGCGGTGGGCGGGAGCCCGACGGTGTTCTGGGTGTCGGCGCCGGTGAGGTCGGCGCCGGCCAGCTTGGCGCCGGTGAAGTCGGCGTTGAGCAGGTCGGCGTCGCTCAGGTCGGCGCCCGTGAGGTCGGCGCCGCGCAGGTCGGCGTTCTGGAGGCTGGTGCCCGAGAGGTCGGCACTGGCCAGGTTGGCGTCGCGGAAGTCGCCGTTGAGGAACGAGAGGTTGCTCAGGTCGGTGCCCCGCAGGTCTGCGTCGCGGAACCGCGTGTTGTTCGAGCTGACCTGGGTGAGCTCGGCGTCGCGCAGGTCGGCCTCGTCGAAGATCGTGTTGTCGAGGGTGGCCTGCACGAGGGTCGCCCTCGACACGTTGGCCCCGGTGAAGTCCGCGTTCGTGAGCTGGGCCTGGGTCAGGTCCGCGTCCGAGGCGTCGACCCCGGCCATCTGCGCGTTGAGCAGGTTGGCCTGGACGAGGTCCTCGCCCGACAGGTTCTTGTCCTCGCACTGGGTGTTCGGCTTGAGCTTGCAGCCGTTCACCGAGGGGAACCCGTCGTCGACCGAGAAGCAGCCGGAGGCGCCGAGGACGACGAGCAGGGCGACCAGCGAGAGGCGGAGGTGGGTGCGCACGGCGCCAACGTAGCCCGCGCCCCTGGGCGCGGGACCGGACCCTGCCGGCCCCGCCGACCGGTGGCCGCGCCGGCCGGCGGCGGGCGACAATGGGGCCATGGCCGAGCTGAAGCTGCCGTTCACGACCCCGACCTTCGCCTCCGTCGACGAGGAGCGGGCCCACGTCAAGGCCCGACTGGCGGCCTCGCTGCGGATCTTCGGCCGCCTCGGCTTCGGCGAGGGGGTGGCCGGCCACATCACCGCTCGCGACCCCGAGCTCGCCGACCACTTCTGGGTGAACCCGTTCGCGATGAGCTTCCACCACATCCGGGTGAGCGACCTCATCCTGGTCGACCACCATGGCGAGGTCGTCGAGGGTGAGTACCACGTCAACAAAGCGGCCTTCGCCATCCACTCCCAGGTCCACGCCGCCCGCCCCGACGTCATGGGCGCGGCCCACGCCCACTCGGTGCACGGCAAGGCCTGGTCGAGCCTCGGTCGCCTGCTCGACCCGATCACGCAGGACGCCTGCGCGTTCTACGGCGATCACGCCCTGTTCGACGACTACACCGGCGTGGTCTACGACACCGAGGAGGGCAAGCGCATCGGTCACGCCCTCGGCGACCACAAGGCGGTGATCCTGCGCAACCACGGCCTGCTCACCGTGGGCCGCACGGTGGACGAGGCGGTCTGGTGGTTCGTGACCATGGAGCGCAGCTGCCAGGCCCAGCTCCTCGCCGAGGCCGCGGGCACCCCTCGGCTCATCGACCCCGACTGTGCCGAGCTCACCGCCGGCCAGGTCGGCACCCACCAAGC
>CAZYPY010000048.1:0-19660 GCA_964649545.1 uncultured Microthrixaceae bacterium
TCTCGGTGCGGGCCCGGGCGCTCTTGACGGTGACGTCGGCGAGGTCGAGCAGGTACCCGACCTCGAGCGCCTCGGTCAGGTCGTAGTTGAAGGTGTCGCTCTTGTCGGTGATGGACACCTTCTCGTAGGCGTCCTTCAGCGAGGCGACGGTGGCCTCGGCCTTGGCCAGGGACTCGTCGGTGCGGAAGACCGTGGCGTACTTGGTCATGTCGTCCTGGAGGGTGTCGCGGATCGTCGCGTAGTTCTCCCCGCCGGTGGCGGCCTTGAGTTTCTCGATGCGGTCGGCGATCTCCCGCTCGGCGCCGGGGACGGCCTCGGGGTGGTCGACGCTGTTGACGTAGCGGGCCATGTCCTTGCCGCCGCGGCGGCCGAACACGACGATGTCGAGCAGCGAGTTGGTGCCCAGGCGGTTGGCGCCGTGGACCGACACGCACGCGCACTCGCCCGCCGCGTACAGGCCGGGAAGCACCGTGTTGTCGGCGTCGATCACCGCGCGACCGTCCACGTCGGTCGGGATGCCGCCCATGGCGTAGTGCGCCGTGGGCTGGATCGGGATCGGGTCCTTCTTCGGCTCGATGCCCTGGTAGGTGCGCACGAAGTCGGAGATGTCGGGCAGCTTGGCGTCGATCTGCTCGGGCGGCAGGTGGGTGAGGTCCAGGTGGACGTAGTCGCCGTGGATGCCACAGCCCCGACCCTCGAGGATCTCGGTCATGATCGAGCGAGAGACCATGTCGCGCGGGGCGAGGTCCTTCACCGTGGGGGCGTAGCGCTCCATGAAGCGCTCGCCGTCCTTGTTGCGCAGGATGCCGCCCTCGCCGCGGGCGGCCTCGGAGAGCAGGATGCCCAGCTTGTAGATGCCGGTCGGGTGGAACTGGAAGAACTCCATGTCCTGCATCGGGATGCCCCGGCGCAGCAGCAGGCCGGGGCCGTCACCGGTGAGGCTCACCGCGTTCGAGGACACCTTGAACATGCGCCCGAAGCCGCCGGAGGCGAACAGCACGCCCTTGGTGCGGAACACGTGCAGGTCGCCGGTGGCCATCTCGTAGGCCACGACCGACGACACCCGCTTGCCGGCGTCGCTGTCGGGGTCGTCCACGAAGGCGATGTCGAGCACCTGGAACTCGTTGAAGAAGTTCACGCCGCGCTTGACGCACTGCTGGAAGAGGGTCTGGAGGATCATGTGGCCGGTGCGGTCGGCCGAGTAGCAGGCCCGGCGCACGGGTGCCTCGCCGTGGTTGCGGGTGTGGCCCCCGAACCGGCGCTGGTCGATCCGGCCTTCGGGGGTGCGGTTGAAGGGCAGCCCGAAGTGCTCGAGCTCGATCACCGCGTCGATGGCCTCCCGGCACATGATGTCGATGGCGGGCTGGTCGCCGAGGTAGTCCGCGCCCTTGACGGTGTCGAAGGCGTGCCACTCCCACGAGTCGTCCTCGACGTTGGCGAGCGCCGCGCACATGCCGCCCTGGGCGGCGCCCGTGTGCGAGCGGGTGGGGTAGAGCTTGGTGAGGACCGCCACGTGGCACTGGCCGGCGACCTCGATGGCGGCACGCAGGCCGGCGCCCCCGGCGCCGACGATCACCGCGTCGTAGCTGTGGTGATGGACTTTCACGCCGCCACTTTTCCACGCCTCGCGGGGCGGCACCGCATCGACGGCGCCGGACCGGGGTCCCGGTCCCTCTACACTGCGATCCCGGTGGCGGAGACGAGGACCCTCACACGGGCCGAATCCCAGGAGCGGACACGGCACGCGCTGCTCGATGCGGCCGCGCGCCGCTTCTCGCAACAGGGCTACCTCGGCACCACGCTCGCCCAGGTGGCGTCCGACGCGGGCCTCACCAAGGGTGCGGTGTACGCCAACTTCACCTCCAAGGCCGACCTGTTCCTCGAGGTCCGCAAGGAGTGGTCGTTCAGCGGCCTGCCCGAGGTCGCGGAGCGCCTGGCCGGCGTCACCGACCTCGACGCCTGCATGGAGGTGGTCGCCGACTGGATCGCCACCTTCGCCGACGAGAGCGCGGCGCGCCAACGGGCCAACCTCGAGTTCCTCGTCGAGGCCGCGAGCTCCGAGGCCACCGCCGCCGCCTTCCAGGAGCCCTGGCACCAGACGGGCGACCTCATCAAGACGCTCGTCGTCGGCGAGATGCGACGCCTGGGCGGTCTCGAGATCGACCCCACCGACCTCGACGACCACATCGACGTGCTGGTCGGGGCCATCCTGGGGCTCGGCATCCTGCGGGGCCTCGATCCTGCGGTGCGCCGCGAGTCCTACCGGGTCGCCGCCCGCAACTTCTGCTCCGCCGCCGCCGCGCTGGCCCGCTGAGCGCGCGCCCCTCCGGGGTGCGGGCCCCGGGATGCGGGTCGATCTGGTGACTTGACCCGCTGGTTACCGCGTGTCAGCGTCTCGAACCGAGGGTATGCGGATCGTCCGCGCGGCAGCGCAGCCGACCCGCCCGTCTCGGCTCCCTTCACGCCGTGACGACCCTCCCTTGCCTTGGGCGTGCCCAGGAAGGGGGCGGGAGCCGGTGCTCCGCGGCCGCTTCCCGGGCGGCGGGGCCCCGGGGGACGCACCGTGGCCGAGGCGATCAGGCGATCACGCTGAGGTAGTGGTTTGCGACGCGGTCGCCGTCGGCGCCGTCGACGCCTCCTGCGACCAGCTCGAGGTCGAAGGTGACCCGGCCCGGCGCCGCCGGCACCTCGAGGTCGATGGCCCCGATGCGGGTGCACTCGTCGGCGGCGACGTCGCCCTGCCAGGCCCAGGTCCGCTCGCCTCCCGTCCAGCGCACCGTTGCCCCGACCCTCGCCCCGGTGAGGTCGTGGTGCAGGTCCGACACCACGTGGACGTCGAGCTCGAGGCGGGTGCCGGGGCGCAGCTCGGCCGGGGGGCGCTCGCACACGACGATGGCCGGACGGCAGGCGTCGGCGAGGGCGCCGTGGGCCGCCTTGGGAGACCGGTCGTGGCCGAGCACCGACCAGGTGACCGCCGGGTGGCCGTCGGCGAAGCAGAACTGGGCGAACCCGCCGGTGGGTCGGTACTTGAGCTTGCGGAGGGCCTCGACGTGGTGCTTCACCACCTCGGCCTGGTACCGCTGGGTGGCATCCCGCCACTCGTCGAACGTGGCGAAGTCGGCCGGTGGGACGTACCGGTCGAACTGCGACTTCTGGAGGTTGTGGGTGCGGGCCAGGCGGGCCCAGTCGAGATCGGGCCAGCGCTCCGGCTCGCAGAAGGCGGCGTCGGCCGGCACCGCCTGGGCCCCGAACTCGGTGACGAAGCGGGCCAGGCGGGGGAGGCGGCGCAGGAACGTCGGGAAGTCCCGTTCGTCGCCGAAGTACCAGCCGAAGTAGGTGTGGGTGTCGGTGCCGTCGAGCTGGGGCAGGTGCGGGAACATCCCCGAGTTGGGGATCACGGGGCGGGACGGGTCGGCCTTGCGCAGCGCCCGCTTGATCGAGCGGTCGAGCACGGTACGGTTCCAGGTGGGGAGCTCCTGGGCGGCGAGCGCCTTCACCGCGAGCTTGCGCACCTCGGCGGGGTCGCCGAGCTGCTCCGCGTCGATGTCGATGGCCATGGGCTCGTTGTGGCCGCACCAGATGGCGACCGACGGGTGGTGGCCGAGGAGCTCGACGGCCTTGCGGGCCTGGCGGACCGCCTGCTTGCGCACGCCCCGGGCGTAGCCCCACTGCAGGGGCAGGTCCTGCCAGAGCAGCAGGCCGGCCTCGTCGGCGGCGTCGTAGAGCTCGGGCCGGGTGATGTGGGCGTGGAGGCGCAGGAAGTCGAGACCGGTCGCCTTGGCCAGGGCCACGTCGCCCCGCAGCTCCTCGGGGGTCGCCTCGGCGAGGGCCTGCCGGGTGGGGCCCTGGTTGGAGCCCTTCAGGAAGAGGCGCTCGCCGTTGACGTGGGCGATCCAGTTGCGGAGCTCGACCGTGCGGAAGCCGAGGCGACGGGTGACGCGGTGGCTGACCTCGCCGCCCTCCGGGGCGACTTCGATGGTCACGTCGTGGAGGGGCTGGTCGCCGAGTGACCACGGCCACCAGCGCGCCGGGTCCGTGACCGCGATCGACCACTCCACCCGGTTCTCGCCGGCGGCGAGCGGGTGGTCGGCGACCTGCTCCGCGACGACCTCGTCCGAGCCCGCGGGGGTGACGATGGTGCGGATCGCCACCGTGCCCGCCTCCAGCGTGTCGACCACCGCGGCGACGGCGACGGTGGCGGACGTCTCGGACGCCTCGGTGCAGATCATCGACGGCCGCCGAAAGCGCACCGGCCCCGTTTCCTCGAGTCGCACCGGTCGCCAGATGCCCCCGGGGTTGCGGTCCCGGTCGTGGCAGTCCCAGTGCTGGAAGACCCCCGTGAGGTTGCGCTTGGCCGCCCGGTCGAGCTGGGGCGAGCAGATCACCTCGAGGGCGAGGGCGTGCTCGGCGCGCGCCCGCAGCGCGTCGGTGATCTCGAAGGTGTGGTGGAAGAAGTAGCCCTCGGTGGCGCCGACGTAGCCCTCGTCGAGCCACACGTCGCCCTGGTAGAAGACCCCGTCGAGCACGAGCCACGAGCGGCGGTCCTCGGCGGGCGCCGGCGCCTCGAAGGCCCGGCGGTAGAGGAGCGGGCCGTCGCAGTCGCCGAACGCCGGCGTGGACTGCCAGTGGCCGGGAACCTCGATCGGCTCCCAGCCGGCGTCGTCGAACCCGTCGGTCGCGTAGCTGCGACGCAGGTCCTCGTCGGCGATCGCCGCCCGCCAGGTGCCCGAGAGGTCGAGAGCCAAGGGGTCCGAGGGTACCTTCGCTCGGCGTCGCGGCGGCTGTGCCGGGGGCCGGGGGTCGGCCGGGTGCTGGGTAGGGAGCCGAGCCGTGGACACCTACGAGTTCTTGCTCGCCGTCCTCGGCGTGGCCGTCCTCGGGTCCGCGGTCCTGCCGCGGCTCGTCCGCGGTCGGCCGGTGTCGGTCCCGATCGTCTACATCGCCGTCGGCATGGTGCTGTTCTCGCTGCCGTTCGAGCTGGAGGCGCCCCTGCCGGGGACCGGGGCGGACGCCGAGACCAACTGGGCCGAGCGGCTGACCGAGTTCGTGGTGATCGTGTCGCTGATGGGTGCGGGGCTGAAGCTGCGGCGGCCCGTCGGCTGGCGGACCTGGGGGACGACGTGGCGCCTGCTCGGCATCACGATGCCGCTCACCATCGCGGGCATCGCCCTGCTCGGTGGACTGGCCGCCGGCCTGCCCCTGGCCGCGGCCCTGCTCCTCGGCGCGGTGCTGGCGCCGACCGACCCCGTGCTCGCCTCCGACGTGCAGGTCGACGGCGTCCAGGGGCCCGAGGAGGAGGACGCCGACGACGAGGTCCGGTTCGGGCTGACATCGGAGGCCGGCCTCAACGACGCGCTGGCGTTCCCCTTCACCAACCTCGCCATCGCGATCGCCGCCGGCGGGAGCTGGTTCGTCGGCTGGGTCGTCGACGACGTCGTGGTCGGCCTTGCGGTCGGCCTCGTGGTGGGACTGGTGCTCGGGCGCGGCATCGCCTACCTGGTGTTCGGCCTCGGCTCACCGCTGGCCCTCGCCCGCACCGGGCAGGGCTTCGTATCCGTCGGCGCGACGCTCGTGGTGTACGGCGTCGCCGAGGTCGCCCAGGGATACGGGTTCCTGGCGGTGTTCGTCGCCGCCGTCACCTTGCGCCGCTACGAGCTCGACCACGAGTACCACGAGGTCCTCCACGACTTCGCCGAGACCCTGGAGCGGTTGGCGAGCATCGTCTTCCTGCTGCTGCTCGGCGGCTCCGCGGTGGATGGCGCGCTCGGGGCGCTGAGCCCCGCCGGCGTCCTCGTCGCCGTGGCCGCGGTCCTTGTCGTGCGCCCGGTCGCCGGGTGGCTCGGCCTGGTCGGGGCCCCGACCGATCGGCGCACGCGCGCCGCGCTGGCCTTCTTCGGCATCCGCGGGATGGGCTCGGTGTACTACCTCGCCCACGCCGTGACCGAGGAGGCGTTCCCCGACGCCAGGGCGGTGTGGGCCATCGCCATCCTCACCATCCTCCTGTCGATCGTGGTGCACGGGACGACGGCCAGCGTCGTGATGGCGCGCGTGGAGGCCGCCCCGGCCGACGAGCGTGGAGGGCCGCCGGCGGGGCCGCAGGACGGAGGCGTCCCCGGTCGCCCCGGCCCAACCGGGCGCCGGTAGGTTGGCTCACATGTCGTCGCGACCCGCCACCATCGGTCAGCTCCGCGAGTCCGGCTGGGAGTCGGTCCCGGTCAAGGAGGAGGTGCGGCGCAACGCGGTCGCCAGGATCGCCGCCGGCGAACCGCTGTTCGAGAAGGTGCTCGGCTACGAGGACACCGTGCTCCCGCAGCTCGAGAACGCCCTCCTCGCCGGGCACGACGTGATCTTCCTGGGCGAGCGGGGCCAGGCCAAGACCCGGATGATCCGCTCGCTCACCGGCCTGCTCGACGAGTGGATGCCGATCATCGTCGGCTCCGAGATCAACGACGACCCGTACCACCCGGTCTCCAAGCACGCCCGCGACCTCGTGGCCGAGCACGGCGACGACACCAACATCGAGTGGGTCCACCGCGACCAGCGCTACGGCGAGAAGCTGGCCACCCCCGACACGTCGATCGCCGACCTCATCGGCGAGGTCGATCCCATCAAGGTGGCCGAGGGCCGCTACCTGTCTGACGAGCTCACCCTGCACTACGGCCTCGTCCCCCGCACCAACCGGGGCATCTTCGCGATCAACGAGCTGCCCGACCTCTCCGAGCGCATCCAGGTCGGCCTGCTCAACGTGCTCGAGGAGCGCGACGTGCAGGTCCGGGGCTACAAGATCCGGCTCCCGCTCGACGTGATGCTGTTCGCCTCGGCCAACCCCGAGGACTACACGAACCGCGGCCGCATCATCACCCCGCTGAAGGACCGCTTCGGCGCCCAGATCCGGACGCACTACCCGCTCGACGTCGAGACCGAGGTCGCCATCGCCCGCCAGGAGGCGGCGCCGTTCGACGTCGAGGGCGTGCGGGTCTCCGTGCCCGACTACATGAGCGAGATCGTGGCCACCATCAGCCACCTCGCCCGTCAGAGCCCGCACGTGAACCAGGCGTCGGGCGTCTCCGTCCGCCTCACGGTGTCCAACGAGGAGACCCTCGTGGCCAACGCCATCCGTCGCTCGCTGCACCTCGGCGAGCGCGACGTGGTGCCCCGCGTGAGCGATCTCGAGGCGCTCGTGTCCTCCACCGCCGGCAAGGTCGAGATCGAGGCGATCGAGGAGGGTCGCGACGCCCAGATCGTCGAGCAGATCATGAAGGGCGCGGTGCTGACGGTGTTCAAGGAGCACTTCGAGGTGGGCGACCTGCGCGAGGTGCTCGACGCGTTCGAGGCCGGCACCGTGGTCAACGCCGGTGAGGACGTCACCGCCGACGACTACGTGGCCCTGGTGGCGGAGATCCCGGCCCTGCGCGACGCCGTCCGCCGCCTCACCGACGACGAGTCGCCCGCCGCGGTCGCGGGCGCGGTCGAGCTCGTCCTCGAGGGCCTCCACCTCTCGAAGCGCCTCAACAAGGAGGCCGTGGGCGCCCGCGCCACGTACCGCGGTCGCTGAGCCGACGCCACACCGGTCCCGACGGACGAACCGGCTGGTCCCACGCCCGGGGCGCAGACCGCTCCGGCGACGAGCGCCGGCCTCGGGGCGGCGGGCGGCGGGCGCGGGCGCAGACCGGCGGCGCGAGGCACGATGGTGGTCATGGCCACCGCCAAGGACGCCGCCCGCACCTACCAGGCCGAGTTCGCCACGGTCTTCGACGCCGCCGCCCGGGCCGCGGCCCGCTGCGGCATGGGCGTGAAGGCGGCCGATCCCGCCACCGGCGTGCTCACCCTGTCCACCTCGATGTCACTGATGTCGTGGGGGGAGAACCTCGGGGTGCAGGTCGGCCAGCTCGAACCCGGCGTGATGCAGGTGGCGATCCGCTCCGACGTGAAGTTCGGGCTCGTCGACTGGGGGAAGAACGCCAAGAACATCAACCAGTTCTTCGCGGCCCTCGACGCCGAGCTCGGCTTGACCGGCCCGCTGCCGGGCGTGCCGCCGCAGCCGACGCCCCCCTCGCAGATGACGCCGCAGCAGATGTCGCCCGGGCCCCACGGTGCGATGTCGCCCCGGCCCGTGTTCAACCCGGGCGTGGGCGTGCCGGGCCCCGGGCCCGGTGGCCCCGCACCGGTGGCGCCTGCCGCTCCCGGCCCCCCGGCGGGCTGGCACCCCGACCCCGCCGGCCGCCACGAGTACCGCTACTGGGACGGCGTGGCCTGGACCGACCAGGTCAGCGACGCCGGCGCCGTGGCCTCCGACCCGCTGACCTAGGGGCCCGGCGCCACCCGCGACCCCTCCCGATCGCTACCCGTGGCGATCGGCGGCGAGCAGGTCGCGGGACGCCCAGTCCGACGCCAGCGCTGCGGAGCCGCGGGGCTTGCGGTCGCGGTCGAACAGGCCGAACGGCACCGAGTAGCCGTGGAGCCACTCGTAGTTGTCGATGCCGGTCCAGTGGAAGAAGCCGCGGACGTCGACGCCGTCGTCGATCGCCTCGGCGAGCTCGGCCATCGAGTCGCGCAGGATCTCTTCGCGCCAGTCGTCGTCGGTCGTGCCGACGCCGTGCTCGGCCACGAGCAGCGGCCGGCCCGGCAGCTCGTCGGCGAGGCGGCGCAGGACGATCCCGAGGCCCTCGCTCCACGGGGCGTAGCCGAGCGGGCCCACGCGGGCATCGGCGGGATAGGGCACGAACGGCCGGTCGGGATCGTTGGCGATCCCGAAGGCGGAGTAGTAGGAGAAGCCGACGAGGTCGAACGAGCCCGCCATCTCGGGGATCTCCACGTCGGCCTTCCCGGGGGTGCGCAGCAGGCCGTCGCGCAGGGCGCTGATCCAGCCCCACAGGGCGGCGTCGATGGTGTCGGCCAAGGCCACGACGTGCGGCTCGTTCGATCGGGGCACGACGGGCGCCAGGTTGTAGACGGTGGCCACCGGCTGATCGCCGCCCTTGAGCAGCAGCCACGCCTCGTGGTTGGCCAGGTGGACGGCCCGCACGGCGTCGAAGAACTTCTCGAGGTCCTTGCGGCCCGGCGGGAAGGTGCCGTCGAGCCAGCCCAGCGAGGCGTAGGCGACGGGCTCGTTGATCGGCTTCCAGCCGAAGACGAGGTCGCCGAAGGTCTCGGCCACCACGTCCACGTGACGGGCCCAGTGGTAGCGCCGGGCCTTGTCGTCGAGGAAGCCGCCGAGGTCGTCGGAGAACCAGCCGGGGAGGGTGAAGTGGTGCAGACAGACCCAGACCGACACGCCGGCGTCGCGGGCGGCCTCCAGCATCGAGCGGTAGTGCTCGATGGCGTCCTGGTCCCACTTCCCCGGTTCGGGCTCGATCCGGGCCCACTCGATCGAGAGGCGGTGGTGGGTGAGGCCGGCGTCGGCCAGCAGCGCGAAGTCGTCGCGGTAGTTGGTGGCGAACCCGTTGCCGTCCCGTGAGGTCGGCGCCCGGCCGAGCCTCTCCCACCGCGCCCAGTCCGACCGTGGCGCGACCCCCTCCGCCTGCGTGGAGGACGCCGCCGTCCCCCACCAGAAGCGGTCCTGGCTCGTCGGATCCCACGTCACGGCGACGATCCTGACCGATCGACGGCGGGGAGGGTGAACGGGGGGATGGCCGTCGTCACCGTGTACTCGCCGAGCGCCGCTTCGACGATGGTCCTCGCCTTCGCGGTGAAGACCTCCTCGCCGTCGAACTCCTCATCGAGCACGCCCTGCGCCTCATCGACGGTGCGGATGCCGCAGCGTCGGAGGAGGACGGCGATGTCGTCGGCGTCGCGAGCGATCCGACCGGCCCGAAGCTTCATGGCCAGGAGCAGGCGCGGCGGGCCGACCTCGATCACCATGCCGGCACGACGGCGGACCGGGATGCCGACGGGGAGGCCGTGCACCGGGACGAACATCGTCGCCTTCTCGTTGAGCCAGGTCGAAGGCAGACCGAGCGTGGCAGCGACCTCCTCGGCCTCTGCGAGGATCGGGTGGTTGGGGGTCAACCACGCGTCCACGTCGGCGGTGAGGCGTCGCTCGCCGAGCTCGTAGTACGCCAACGCGAGCGCGGCGCCACCGATGACGTAGATGCGACCCTCGATGCCGCGTGTCTCGAGCCGGTCGAGCAGGAGATCGAGTGCGGTGTTCAGCAGCGCCGTGTCCATGCGGCGCGGTGACGGCCGCGCGTCAGCCACCTCAGACACTCTCGAACAGGTCGCTCGGTAGGAACACGTTTCGTCGCCGGAAGGGCTCGGGCGTCTCCGCCCGGGCGAGGGCACGGAGCCCCTCGACGGTGATGAGGTCCCAAGGCTCCGCACTCACGCGTCGAGGGTCGTCGGTCCAGTCAGGGACCGGGAGGCCCCGCCGTTCGAACAGGTACTCGACCAGCGCCGCGAGCACGGCATCGACGGTCGACGAACCCGTGGCGGGGGGTGGCTCGGATGCCAGCGCCACACTGACGGGTCCGTCGGCTGCGGTCAGGTCGTCGGCGATCTGCACGAAGCACTTCTCGAGCGCGCCAGGGTCCCGTGTGGCGATGTGGCCGAGGGCATCGGCCCACTCCGCCACGGTGGGGCGGGTGGTGGGGAGCGAGACGAGGCGATGGCCGGTGGCGTGGAGGATCTGCTCGAGCTTGGCCACGGTGGTGTCGCGGTCGCCCGACTCGATGTCGGACAGCGAGGGCTGCGCCACCCCGCAACGGCGCGCGAGCTCTCGCTGGGACCAGCCGCGGCTGGCTCGGGCGGCGCGGAGGATCGAACTGGCGGGCACGACATCATGATAACAGATCTGTGATCATTCGCCTCGATCGGGTCGGGCCGGGCCGACCCAGCCGGCCCGGCACGGCCGCGTAGCCTGGGGGCATGGCGCGCCGCTCCCGAGGGCTGGTCTCGCGGTGGCTCCCGACCGTCGTGGGGCTCGTGTTCCTGGTCGGGCTCGTGGTGGTGGTGGCCCGGGTCATGGGGCCCGACTCGGGTGCGACCGCGACCGCGCCCCCGGCCGGGGATCCCGCCACAGACGGAAGTGGCGCCGGTGACGCCTTCGGGGTGACGACCACCTCGTCGCCGCTGCCCGAGGGCTGCGAGACCGTCGTGGTCTCGCCGCCGGAGGCCGCCGAGGAGTTCCTCGGCGACCTCTGCGTGCCCGAGGGCACGGTCCGCGAAACCACGATCGTGCTGGTGCATGGTGGCGGCGGGTTCGGGGGCGAGCGCAGCGACCTGCGGGCCTGGGCCGAGGCCTACCGGGAGGCGGGCTACCCGACGCTGTCGACCGACTACCTGATCTTCGACGAGACCACCCGCTCGCCCGTGTACCCCGAGCCCGAGCAGGACGTGAAGTCGGCGGTGCAGTGGGTGCGGGCGAACGGCGCCGAGCACGGGGTGTCCTCCGAGCGGGTCGTCGTCCATGGGATCTCCGCCGGTGCCCGCCTCGGCGGGCAGCTCGAGGTGACGCCGGACGACCCCTATTACCAGGACACCGAGCTCTGGCCGGGCACGTCCGACGCCATCGACGGCTTCATCGGGTTCTACGGCTACTACTCCGGGCTCCAGTTCGACGAGGAGCGGTACTACGGCGGCCCCGAGGACAGCCCGGACGCCCTGGTCCGAGGCCGCTGGGAGCGAGCCGACTCGATCGCCATGGCCGAGGGGGCGGTGGCACCGGTGCTGCTGGTGCACGGCGACGAGGACGGCCTCGTGGCCGTCGAGCAGAGCGAACGCTTCGGCGCCGCGTTGGAGGCCAACGGGGTCGACGTCACCGTCCGGGTGCTGCCGGGCGAGGGGCACGCCTTCGACCTGGAGGAGGACGGCTCGCTCAGCCCGACCGGCGAGGCGCTGGTCCCCGAGATCCTGACCTGGCTCGACGGCCGCGTGGCCTGAGTCGCCCCCCAGCCGTACTGGCTCCCGATTTCGGTGCCAGGGCACCGAAATCGGGAGCCAGAAGCCAGGAGGTCGGGAGTCCGGCTCGGCGAGCCGAGGAGTAGCCTCGGGACCGTGCTCCGCCGGCGCAAGGCCTCGACCCCCCGGTTCGCCTACTCGCGCTGGGACGGCACCCAGGTGGGGTTCGAGCTCGGCGCCGACGACGTCTTCTCCGAGATCACCGACGACCTGCTGTACCACGGCGACCTGAACGCCGCGCTGCGCCGGATGATGCAGTCGGGCTTCCAGGACCGCAACGGCGAGCGCATGGAAGGCATCCGCGAGATGCTCGAGCGCCTCCGCCGGCGCCGCAAGGAGACCCTCGAGCAGCACGACCTCGGCGGGGTCTACGACGACATCGCCGAGGAGCTGCGCGAGGTCGTCGACCTCGAGCGCCAGGGCATCGAGGAATTGCAGCGCGAGGCCCGGGACTCGGGGGACGCCCGCCGCCAGGAGCTCACCGACGAGGTCGCCACCGAGCGCAACCTCGCCCTCGACATGCTCCCGCCCGACCTCGCCGGCCAGGTCCGCGAGCTCCAGCAGTACGACTTCACCTCGTCAGAGGCCCGTGAGCGCTTCGACGAGCTGGTCGACAAGCTGCGCGAGCAGCTGATGCAGAGCTACGTGAACCAGATGGCGGGGGCGATGAGCAACATGTCGCCGGAAGACCTCGCCCGCATGAAGGACATGATGGCCGAGCTCAACCAGATGCTCGAGCAGCGCGAGCGGGGTGACACGCCCGACTTCGAGGGCTTCATGGAGCGCTTCGGCGACTTCTTCCCCGAGAACCCCGAGACCCTCGACGAGCTGCTCGAGGTGATGGCCCAGCGCATGGCCGCGATGCAGGCGATGCTCAACTCGATGACACCCGAGCAGCGCGCGCAGCTCCAGAGCCTGTCCGAGCAGCTGCTCGAGGACATGGACCTGCGCTGGCAGGCGGACCAGCTCGCCGAGAACCTGCGCAACGCCTTCCCGAACGCTGGCTGGGACCGTCAGTACAACTTCAGCGGGCAGGACCCGCTCGGCTTCGCCGAGGCCGCCCAGATGATGGAGCAGCTCGGCGACATCGACCAGCTCGAGAACCTCATGCGGGGCGCCACCAACCCCGGGGCGCTGGCCGAGGCCGACATCGACAAGGTGCGGGAGCTGCTCGGCGACCAGTCGGCCGAGAGCCTCCAGCGCATCCAGGAGCTGGCCAAGATGCTCGAGGAGGCGGGCCTCATCGAGAACAAGGAGGGCCGCCTCGAGCTCACGCCGCGGGGCCTGCGCCGCGTCGGTGCCAACGCCCTCAACGACCTGTTCAGCCACCTGGTGCGCAGCCAGATGGGCAGCCACGAGCTCGAGCGCAAGGGCACGGGCCACGAGCGCACCTACGACACCAAGCCCTACGAGTTCGGTGACCCGTTCAACCTGAGCATCGAGCGCACGGTCCGCAACGCCATCCGCCGCACCGGCGGCGGCACCCCGGTCCGCCTCACCCCCGACGACTTCGAGGTGGAGGAGACCGAGCAGCTCGTGCGCACCTCGACGGTGCTCATGATCGACCTCTCCCTCTCGATGCCGATGCGGGACAACTTCCTGGCCGCCAAGAAGGTGGCCATGGCCCTGCACTCCCTGATCTCGACGAACTATCCGCGCGACTACCTGGGCCTCGTCGGCTTCAGCGAGATCGGCCGGGACCTCACCCCCGAGCAGCTCCCCGAGGTCTCGTGGGACTTCGTCTACGGCACCAACATGCAGCACGGCTTCCAGATCGCCCGCCGCAAGCTGGCCCGCCAGACCGGCACCAAGCAGATCATCATGATCACCGACGGCGAGCCCACCGCCCACATCCGCGAGAACGGCGAGGTCTTCTTCAACTACCCGCCCGTCCGCGAGACCGTCGACGCCACCCTCACCGAGGTCGCCCGCCTCACCCGCGAGGGCGTGCGCATCAACACCTTCATGCTCGACGCCGACCGCGGCCTGCGCCACTTCGTCGAGCAGATGACCCGCCTGAACAAGGGCCGGGCCTTCTTCACCAGCCCCGACACCCTCGGCGACTACGTGCTCGTCGACTTCATCGAGCAGCGCCGCGCCCTGGTGCGCGGCCGCGGCGACCGCCGCCGCTCCGCGTAGGCGGCAGCCCGGGTTCGCCGCCTGCTCAGTCGGTGTAGAAGCCGCCGTCGGGGTGCAGGAGCTCGCCGGTGAAGTAGCTGGAGCGGTCGGAGGCGAGGAACACCGCGGCTTCGGCGACCTCGGTGGCCGTGCCGAGGCGGCCCATCGGGATCTGGGTGAGGAAGGCGTCGAGCACGCCCTCGACCTCACCGAACATCGCGGTCATGTTGGTGTCGATGTAGCCCGGGCCGATGGCGTTCACCCGGACCCCCACCGGGGCGAGTGCCCGTGCCGCGACCTTGGTGAGCATCCAGACGCCGGCCTTGGACACGTTGTAGGGGAGCGGGCCGTCGCCGTGCTTGGCCAGGATCGAGGCCAGCGTGATGATGGACCCCCGCGTGCCGGCCTCCACCATGTGGGACGCACCGGCCTGCACGGCGAGCAGGGTGCCGGTCAGGTTCACGTCGAGGACCCGCTGGAAGTCGTCGACCGAGAGGTCGAGCAAGGGCTGCCAGGGCGTGCCCAAGTGGTCCATCGCCGAAAGGATCGTCTTGCGGGCGAGGTCGCGATCGCCGCTGCGGTAGTCCGGGGTGCTGATCCCGGCGGCGGTGACGACGACGTCGAGGCGCCCGAAGCGCTCGACCGCGGTGGCGACCGCGGCCTCGTTGTCCTCGCGGCTGGTGGCGTCGAGGTGCACCGCCACCGCCGCGCCGCCGGCGCCCTCGACCAGCGCCACGGTCTCGGAGGCGGGCCCGTCGAGCACGTCCGCCACCACCACGCCGGCCGCGCCCTCCTCTGCGAAGCGCACCGCGCTCGCCCGCCCGATGCCGTTGCCGCCCCCCGTGACCAGCGCGACCTTGCCGTCCAGCAGCCCCATGTGACCTTCCCCCTCGGTCGGCGAACTGCCCGCGACCGTAGTGCCACGAGGAAATTGCGGGTTGCGCCGGGCGTCGCGGCGGGCCATAGTGTCAAGATCACACGGTTGTAATTACGACTGTGGTATGAGGCCGACCGGGGGGTTCCCCACATGCGATCCGCAGCTGCGAACGAACTCGAAGACCAGGGCTGGCAGGACTACGCGAACTGCCTGGGGGTCGACCCCGACCTCTTCTTCCCGGAGCGGGGCGCCTCCACGCGCGAGGCGAAGGAGGTCTGTCGCGGCTGCGTCGTGCGCGAGGACTGCCTCGAGTTCGCCCTGGCCAACGGCGAGAAGTTCGGCATCTGGGGCGGCATGAGCGAGCGTGAGCGCCGGCGCCTGCGCCGCCAGCGGGCCCTCGCCCGCGCCGAGGTCCGCCCCGCCTGATCGCAGGTTTATTGGGGCCGTCGGCCCCGCCCCGCCAGGGGGTCAGTGCCCGGTTGCCGCCAGCCGGGCTTCGATGGTGCGATCGGGGGCCAGGTCGAGCTCGGCCCAGCGGTCCCGGGGGGTCGCCGCCAGCACCGCCTCGGGCACCAGGCCCACCAGTTCGGCGTGCGCCACCGCGGTGTGCGCGGCCACGGCGTCCCAGGCATCGCCGGGCCCGGTCGTCAGCGGCTCGACCAGGTTGCACGACACCATCACCTCGCCGCCCACGGCGAGGCCGAGCGTGCGGATCGGCCCGGAACGCACCTCCGCGGCCACCGCCTTGGCGAGGTCGAGGTCGGGCGTGGCCAGCCAGAGGTTGTAGGCGACGAGCAGTCCCCGGGCGCCGACCGCGCAGGCGCCGGCCGACCGGTGCGCCGTCGGCGGCCCGAACTGGGGGGAGAGCGACCGGAACGCCTGGCGGCGCACGTCCGGGAGCGACCGCTCGGGCCCGTACAGGAAGCAGGGCAGGTCGAGGGTCGCCGCCGCCCAGCGGGCGAAGTCGTCGCGGGCCCGGACGGCGTCGGACAGGGTGGCGTCCCCGAGGGGCACGAACGGCACGACGTCGACCACGCCGAAACGGGGATGGGCACCGGCGTGGCGGCGCAGGTCGATCGCGGCCACCGCCGCCTCGGCCAGCCGGCGGGGTGCGTGCTCGCCGACGAGGGTGAAGACGCTGCGGTGGTGGTCGGCGTCGGTGTGGACGTCGAGCAGGTCGTCACCGACCGCCGAGGCCAGGCGCTCGAGCACGTCGCGGTCGCGGCCCTCGCTCACGTTGATGACGCACTCCAGCACGGGCGCGGTAGGATAGCGCCGTGAACCTCGGCGCCCCGGAACTGCTGATCATCCTGCTGATCATCCTGCTGGTGTTCGGTGGCACGAAGCTGCCCAAGTTGGCCCGCTCGCTGGGTCAGGCCCAGAAGGAGTTCAAGGCCGGCACCGAGGAGACCAACGCGTCCGCCAAGGACGCGAGCGACGACGCCTGAGTCCGCAGGAGCCGAGGCGCGGCCCACCGGGTCGTAGACGGGAACCATCCCGCACCCTCGGTCGTTCTGGTCGATGAGCCCGAGCGGTGCTTCCGAGGACCGCATCCCCACCTGGGAGGAGATCGCCCGCGACCACGGGCGCTTCCTCTACACGGTGGCCTACCGGCTCACCGGCAACCACGAGGATGCGCAGGATCTGGTGCAGGACGTCTTGATCAGGGTCGAACGGGGCCTGGCCACCTACCGGCCGGGCTCGCTCGAGGGGTGGCTGAGCCGCATCACCACCAACGCCTTCCTCGACCGCGTTCGCGCCCGCAAGCGCCGGCCGTTGGACGCGCTGCCCGACGACCCCGAGCGGGTGCTGCCCACCTCGGCGGCGGCCGACGAGGCCCTCGCCGGCGCCCGGCTCCCTGACGACGTCCAGGCCGCCCTGCTCGACCTGCCCGAGGACTACCGGGCCGCCGTGGTGCTCTGTGACGTGGTCGGCTTCTCCTACCAGGAGATCGCCGACGCGCTCGACCTGCCGGTCGGTACGGTCCGCAGCCGCATCCACCGCGGCCGCGGCCGCCTGCGGGAGGTGCTGGTCGATGCCTGAGCTCGAGCGTGCGCACGAGCACTTGGGCGACCTGATCAGCGCCCTCGTCGACGGCGAGCTCACTCCCGAGGAGAAGACCGCCGCGCGCACCCACCTCGACGGCTGCGCCGATTGCCGGGACGAGCTCACCGCCACCGAGGCCACCGCGGCCCTCGTCCGGGGCCTGCCCCCGGTCGACCCGCGGTTCGGCTTCTACGAGCGGATGCTGCGGGGTCGCCGCTTCGCCCCCGATCGGCGCGCCCAGCGCGTCGGGCTCGCCGTGGCCACCGTCGCCGCGGCCTTGGCCCTGTTCGTCGCCGTGGGCGCCGACCTCGCCGGCACCCAGGTCGCCCCCGCGGTCGACGACATGGTCGAGGTCCACGAGGCGGGCTTCGTCCCCTCGACGGGCTTCGAGACGATGGGGGCCGACGAGGGTGCGGCCGATCGGCTCCCCGCCGAGATCGCCGGCGGGTTCGAGCGCGACGCCGTGTTCGCCCGCGACGACGTCGTCGCCGTGGCCTACCGCGCGGGCGCCGACACCGTCACCGTGTTCGAGCAGGACGGTGAGCTCGAGCCCGACGACCTCGAACCGGCCATGGACCCCATGGACGACGACGCGTGGGCGATGGACCACCACGGCATGCACGTGGTCGTCGTCGACCGCGGGCGCGCGGTCTACACCGTGGTCGGGGACCCCCCGATGCCGGTGCTCATGACCGTCGTCGGCGACCTGCCCACGCCGCCGGCGCCGTCGCTGCTCCAGCGCGCCCGCGACGCCGGGACCGAGGTGGTCTGGGCCTTCGGCTTGGGCGACTAGCACGTCGGGCTGCGAAACTGGCCGCGGTCGGGAACCTTTCCGCGCGGGCCGTCGTACTACTGGTGACAACGGAGGTTCGATGGACACCACCTGGATGGCACTCGGCTACTGCAACGACAAGCCCCCGTCGTTGTTCTTCCCGAGCGACGGCGTCGGGGTCGAGGTCGCCCGCAAGATCTGCGCCGACTGCCCCGTCAAGGAGCCCTGCCTCGAGTACGCCCTGGCGGAGCGCATCGACCACGGCGTCTGGGGCGGCTGCTCGGAGCGCGAGCGTCGTCGCATCCTGAAGCGTCGCCGCCAGCAGGCCGGGGCCCCCACGGCCTCCGTCCGGGGCTGACCCGGCGGCGGGTCCCCTGGGTCGCCCCGCGGCCCCGCCGGTAGGGTGAGGCCATGTCCCTGGCTGATCCCAACGTCGAGCCGCAGCCGCCGCGAGGCCACGTCCGCATCGTGTATCTCGGCCCGGTGGCGCCCCACTGGGAGGTCGTCTCCGACTTCGGTGACCGCAACGTCATCGACGACTTCCGCACCCGGGTAATGGCCCGCCTGATGCTGCTGCCGCCGCACGATCCGCAGTTCCGCCGCAACCGCGAGCGCGTCGCCCGCGACGCCGAGCGCGAGGCCCTCAGCCTCGAGTGGGACCTCGGGTACCCGGAGGACGAGTAACACCAGAACCTCCGACGGTCGTGGCCCTCGACGAGGCGACGCGCCGGCACTTCGCCGACCACGGGACGCTGGTCGTCGACACCGGGCTGGCGGTGGAGGTGCTCGACCGGGCCCGCGCGGACGCCGAGCGCCTGATCGCCGAGCGCCCGTTCGATCCTGCGTCGCCGAACCGCGTCCAGGACGCCTGGCGCGCCAGCCGGGCCATCCACGAGGTCGCGATCGCCCCGGCGATCCTCGCCACGCTGGCCGACCTCTACGGGCACCCGGCCAAGCCGTTCCAGACCCTCAACTTCGTGGTCGGCACCGAGCAGGCCGCACACGCCGACACCGTGCACTTCAACAGCGACCCACCGGGGCGCATGTGCGGGGTGTGGGTCGCCCTCGAGGACATCCACCCCGACGCCGGCCCGGTGTTCGCCCTCCCCGGCACCCACCGGTGGCCCGAGCTGGCGCCGGCCGACTGGGGCGCGCCGCCGGGCACCGACCACTACGACCGCTACGAGGCCCACGTGGCGGCGCTGGTCGCGGAGGCCGGGCTCGAGCCGGAGCCGGCGCTGCTGACCAAGGGCCAGGCCCTGGTGTGGGCGGGCAACCTCCTCCACGGCGGCCTGCCCCGCCGCGATCCGGACCGGACCCGCCACAGCCAGGTGACCCACTACTACTTCGCCGCCGACCGCTACTGGACGCCGCTGCTCTCGGGCCCCGACCACGTCGAGGAGCGCCACCCGCACTGGATCCCCACCGCGTCGAGCCGGCGCCTGCGGCGCCTCGTCGGCCGCTGAGACCGGACCGCCGCGCAGTCCCGTTCTGGGACCACGGTGATGTCGTGGGGGGGGAAAACAACACGCTGGTCCCAGAACGTGGGCCCGGGAAGTCGGGCGCCGGCGCTGCCGGTCGTCTCCCGTGCGCCGGTCAGGTGGGGCGTCGGGCGATGACGGTGTCCTGGTAGTCGTAGCTCTCGCCACCGCCGGGTCGGATCCACTCGCCGGGGTGGACGGCGGTGATCTCGAGCCCGGCGGCCTCGAACCAGCCGGTCACCGCGGGCTCGTCGAAGGCGACCGCCTTCTCCGGGGCGTCGTGGCGCAGCAGCCACGTGTGGTCCGCGGCGCCTGTGAACGCGATGTCCCAGTCGTCGGCGCCTGCCGCGAGGGCCGCCTCCCCGACGAGGAAGAACGTGGTCAGCGCCCGGCCGCCTGGCCGCAGCACCCGTTGGAGCTCGGCGAGGTAGCGCCGCACGTCGGCCTCGAGCATGTGGGTGAAGACCGAGG
>CAZYPY010000049.1:0-19583 GCA_964649545.1 uncultured Microthrixaceae bacterium
GTGGACACCTCGAAGTCGTCCCGCAGGCTCTCGTGGCTCGCCACCATCAGCCGGCCGGCCTCGTCGAGGTCCCCGGCACCGATGGCGTTGACGAACCCGAGCACCCGGGCGTTCTCGGTGACGACGTGGCGGGCGCGGCGGCGCAGCAGCTCGTCGTCGAGCGCCTCCACCTCGTCGAGGGTCGCCGTGGCCAGCGGTCCGACCACCGCGGCGGCGGCTTCGCACTGGGCTCGGCGCTCGGCGTACCCCGACCCCGCCAGCGTCCGGGGCTCACCCGAGTCGACCACCACGACCTCGACCTGCTCGGGCAGCTCGATCGGGGTGACGGCGAGGTTCGTGCAGTCGATCAGCACCGCGTGGCCCTCGACGCCGGCCAGCGACGTGAGCTGGTCCATGACCCCGCACGGCACGCCCGAGGCGCGCTGCTCGGCTCGCTGGCAGAGCGTGGCGACCTCGGTGGCCGAGCCCCGCACCCCGACGGCGAGCGCGGTGGCGACCTCGAGGGCGGCGCTGGACGACAGCCCCATCCCCATGGGGAGGGTCGACCGGACCGCCCCGATGAACCCGTGGTCGGGGCGGGCCTCGGCCACCACCCCGGCGACGTAGCGGGCCCAGACCGGGTCGACCGCGGCGGGGTCCTCCACGTCGAGCTCGACGAGGGCAGGCTCCTCCTCGAGGTCGGACTCGAGCACGATGCGGGTGCCGGCCACCTCGCCGGTGATCGTGATGCCCATCTGCACGGCCATGGGCAGCACCAGGCCGCCGGTGTAGTCGGTGTGGTCGCCGATGAGGTTGACGCGACCGGGCGCGTAGGCCTCGACGGTCACGCCGCCAACTCCCGGCGTCCTCGGTGGCGTCCGATCGGGGTGGGCCTCGCGCTCACCCCGTCGACGCTACTTCGGGGCGGCGGGGACGGCCCGCAGCGCCGCGGCGGCGTCGGCCGGGTCGACCGGGTTGAAGAACATGCCGCTGCCGAGCTCGCCGGCGGCCACGTAGCGCTGGGTGCCGGGAGAGCGGTGGAGCGGGGCGATGTGGACGTGCACGTGGGCGCTCGTCCACGCCTGCCCGTCGGTGGGACGCTGGTGGAACCAGAGCATGTACGGCATGGGGGCGTCGAAGAGGCGGTCGAGGCGGCCGAGCGCGTCGACCAGGACGCCGGCGAGGCCGTCGCGGGACCGGTCGTCGAGCGCCGGCAGGTCCGGCTCGTGCTCGTCGGGTGCGACCATCAGGGCGTAGGGCCAGGTGGCGGCGTCCGGGACCCAGGCCCGCCAGCCCCCGACCGCGGCGACGAGACGGTCACCCGGGTCGGTCCGGCACAGCGCACACGACGCGGTCGCGAGCTCGCGGGCCGGTGCCGGTGGCACCTCGGGGAAGGCGTAGATCTGGCCGTGCGGGTGGGGGATGGTGGCGCCGACCTCGGGGCCCCGGTTCTCGAACACGAGCACGTAGGCCACGTCGTCGCGGCCACCGAGCGCAGCGGTGCGCTCGGCCCAGAGGTCGACCACCTTGCGGGCGCCGGCGACGCCGAGCGAGGCGAAGGAGGCGTCGTGGTCGGAGGTGTAGAGGACCACCTCGCACCGGCCGTGCGGGATCGACGGCCAGCGGTTGGTGAAGGCCTTGACGTCGTAGTCCTCCGGGGCCTCGAGGCCGCCGGGGCAGAAGGGGCAGGCCACGACCGGCGTGGTCACCCCTTCGCCCAGGTTCGGGCGGGCCTGGCGCTTGGCGACGATGACCGACGCCTCGCCGGTGAGGGGGTCGATGCGGCGGTCGTACCCGATCCGTCCGCCACCCGACCGCTCGTCCGCGGGGCTGCGCACGTCGGTCAGCGGCCGAGCTCGTCGATGGCGCCGGCGAGGTGGTCGAGGCTGGCGACGTCCCACGGCGCCCGCATCGCGATGTTCACCTGGTCGGCGCCGGCGGCGACGTACTGGCCGACGCGGTCGACCATCTCGGCCTGGCTGCCCATGACCACCCCGGGGCGCACGAAGTCGGCCATGGCCCCGAACTGGAGCCTCAGGGCCTCCTCGTCCCGGGCCACGCCCACGTTCACCGCGCAGCGGATCTCGTCCACGTAGCGGCCCGCGGCGGTGCAGTGCTCGGCCAACACGCGTCGCTTGTGGGCGAAGGTCTCGGGTTCGACGAACGGCACGTTCCAGCCGTCGGCCCAGCGGGCCACGATCGCCAGGGTGCGCTGCTCGCCGCCGCCACCGACCCAGATGGGCAACTCGGCCTGCAGGGGCTTGGGCTCGCACCGGGCCTCGCTGAGGGTGAAGTGCTCGCCCTCGAAGTCGGTGACGTCCTCCCGGAGCAGGCTCCGCACGCACTGCACCGCCTCCTCGAGCAGGTCGAGGCGCTTGCCGGCGGCCGGGAAGGGGAAGCCGTAGGCCTCGTACTCGGGTTTCGCCCAGCCGGCGCCGATCCCGAACTCGACCCGGCCGTCGCCCAGGTGGTCGATCGTGGCCATGGCGTTCGCCAACACGGCGGGGTGGCGGTAGCCGGCGCAGTAGACGAGCGATCCGCAGCGCACCCGGGTGGTCGACAGGGCGAGGGCGGTGTGCGCGGCCACCGCCTCGAGGCAGTGGGGTCCGGTGAGGTCGGCCGAGTAGAAGTGGTCCCAGATGGAGATCCAGTCGAAGCCCAGGTCCTCGATGTGGTGCCAGAGCGAGGTGAGCTCGCCCACGGTGGTGTTCTGCAGGCCGGTGTGCACACCCAGGTGGGAGACATGGGCCGACCCTAGACCCCGGTCGCCGCGCCGGGAGCGGGCCGCCGCATCGGGACGTGGGGGATGCCGTCCTCGACGAACTCGGGGCCCGAGCGCGCGAACCCGAACCGGGCGTACCAGTCGACCATCGGGGACTGGGCGTCGAGCACGGCCGTGCCGGTGACCCCCACGAGCGCGGCGGTGACCAACGCCGCCGCGAGGCCCTCGCCCCGGCGGTCGGCTCGGGTGGCGATGCGGCCGAGGCGGACGACGCCGCCCGAGTCGGCGAGGCGGCGCAGGCAGGCCAGCACCTCGTCGCCGTCGGCGATCCAGAAGTGCACCGTCGCCGGCTCCGCGTCACGGCCGTCGATGTCGGGGTACGGGCAGTCCTGCTCGACCACGAACACGTCGCACCGCAGGCGCAGCAGGTCGTGGAGGACCCGTCGATCGAGGTCGCCGAAGGCGGCGGACTGGACGGTCAGGTCGGTCGGGGCGGCCACGGCGGCCATGCTCGCGCACCACCAGCGACCCTTCTTGACCGCCCGGTCAAGCACGGCGAGGATGGCCCGATGCCCTTCACCGACCGCAGCGGGGTCTCGATCTGCTACGAGACGCACGGCGACCCCGACGACGTCCCCCTGATGCTGGTGTGCGGCCTGGGGATGCAGCTCGTGCGCTGGGACGACGAGTTGCTCGCCGGGCTCACCGCCCGTGGGTTCTACGTCATCACCCACGACAACCGCGACATCGGTCTCTCGGAGAGCTTCGACCACGTCGAGGTCGACGTGGTCGCCGCGGTCATGGCCGCCATGGAGGGCGCCGCGGTGGAGGCGCCCTACCTCCTGAGCGACATGGCCGCGGACGCGATCGCGGTCCTCGACGAGCTCGGCATCGAACGGGTGCACGTGGTCGGCACCTCCATGGGCGGGATGATCGGCCAGGTCATGGCGATCGAGCACGAGGACCGGGTCGCGAGCCTGACCTCGATCATGTCGACCACGGGCGACCCCGACGTCGGCCAGCCGAAGCCCGAGGTGCTGGTCACGCTCCTGCCGAGCGGCGCCGAGGACCGCGAGGCCATCATCGAGGCCACGGTCGAGACCTTCCGGGCGATCGGCAGCCCCGAGCACTTCGACGAGGATCTCACCCGGGCGGCCGCCACCCGCGCCTACGACCGGGCCCACGACCCCACCGCGCAGAGCCGCCAGCTCGTGGCCACCATCGCCAGCGGCAGCCGCTCGGAGGCGCTGCGCTCGATCACGGTGCCGACCCTCGTCGTGCACGGCGACGCCGACCCCCTCATCGACGTCAGCGGCGGCGTCCGCACCGCCGAGGTGATCCCGGGGGCCGAGCTGCTCGTGATCGAGGGCATGGGCCACGACATCCCGCGGGTGTTCCAACCCCGGATCATCGAGGCCGTCCTGGCCCTCGTCAGCCGCGCCGAGTCCGCGTCGGTGGCATCGTGAACGTCATGACCGAGCGCACGGGGCCGTTGACCGGAGTCAAGATCGTGGAGCTGGCGGGGATCGGGCCGGGCCCCTTCTGCGCCATGCTCCTCGCCGACATGGGAGCGGAGATCATCCGCATCGACCGCGCCGGGGCGGTGAAGGGCTTCGACCCGGCCACGCCCTCCGCCGACCTGTTGAATCGCGGCCGGCGTTCGGTGGGCGTCGACCTGAAGCACCCCGAGGGCGTCGAGACCGTGCTCGCGCTGGTCGAGCAGGCCGATGCCCTGATCGAGGGCTTCCGCCCCGGCGTGACCGAACGCCTCGGCCTCGGCCCCGACGTGTGCCTCCAGCGCAACCCCGCCCTCGTCTACGGCCGGATGACCGGCTGGGGCCAGGAGGGGCCGTGGGCGCTCGAGGCCGGCCACGACATCAACTACATCGCCCTCGCCGGCGCCCTCGACCCGTGCGGTCGGGTGGGCGAGGCGCCGGTGCCGCCGCTGAACCTGGTGGGCGACTTCGGCGGTGGTGCCATGTTCCTCGCCTTCGGCGTCGTCTGCGGCATCCTCGAGGCCAGGACCTCGGGCGAGGGTCAGGTGGTCGACGCGGCGATGGTCGACGGCGCCGCCCTGCTCACCACGATGATGCACGGCATGATGGCCATGGGCATCTGGAACGTCGAGCGGGGCACCAACATGCTCGACACGGGCGCGTTCTTCTACGAGGTGTACCGCACCAAGGACGACAAGTTCGTGTCGGTGGGCTCGATCGAACCGCAGTTCTACGCCGCCCTAGTCGAGCACACCGGGCTCGGCGAGGGGACGCCGCCGCCGCAGTACGACCGCGCGAGCTGGCCCGAGCTGAAGGAGCAGCTGGCGGCCATCTTCGTCACGAAGACCCGCGACGAGTGGTGCGAGCTGCTCGAGGGCCACGACATCTGCTTCGCCCCGGTGCTGACCATGGCCGAGGCCCCGGACCACCCGCACATGGCTGCCCGCGGCACCTTCGTGGAGGTGGCGGGCATCCGCCAGCCGGGCCCGGCGCCGCGGTTCAGCCGCACACCGGGCGCCATCGCCTCGCCGCCGCCGCACGCTGGCCAGCACACCGACGAGGCGCTGGCCGACTGGGGGCTCGACGCCGACCGGATCGCCGTGCTGCGCGAGTCCGGCGCCATCGCCTGAGCCGGCATCCGGCCCGACCGTCCTCCGGACGTCACCCGTAGGCTGCAGGACCATGGCGACCCTGGCCTGCTTCCACGCGCACCCCGACGACGAGTCGATCGCCACCGGCGGCGTGATGGCCAAGGCCAAGCAGGACGGTCATCGCGTCGTGCTCGTCGTGGCCACCCGGGGCGAGCGGGGCGAGATCCAGCCCGGCGTGCTCGACGAGGGCGAGCAGCTCTGGGAGCGCCGGGTGAAGGAGACGGCGGCGGCCGCCCGGGTGCTGGGGATCGACCGCGTGGAGTTCCTGGGCTACGAGGACTCCGGGATGATGGGCGAGCCCACCAACGACCTCCCGGGCACCTTCTGGACCGCCGATCCCGACGAGGCCGCCGACCGCCTCGCCGCCATCCTGCGTGAGGAGCGGGTCGACGTCCTGACGGTCTACGACGCCCACGGCAACTACGGCCACCCCGACCACATCCAGGTGCACCGCGTCGGCCACCTCGCCGGCGAGCGGGCGGGTGTCCCCCGGGTGCTCGAGGCCACCATGGACCGCGACTTCATCCGCCAGGGCATGGCCGAGGCCGCCGAGCTCGGTGACCTGCCGGAGGACTTCGAGCCCCCGGAGCACACCGAGGAGAGCCCGTTCGGCAGCCCGGCCGAGGTGATCACCCACGAGGTCGACGTGACCGCGTTCGCCGACCGGAAGCGGCGCGCCCTGGCCGCCCACGCCAGCCAGGTGCCTCCCGACTCCTTCTTCCTCACCCTGGACGAGGATGGCTTCGCCACCGCGTTCGGCCGGGAGTGGTTCATCGACCAGTCCACTCCTCGGGCGCCCGACGCGCCCCGGGTCACCGATCTCTTCGAGGGGATGTCATGAGCGACGTGCCGATCTCGGGTCCACCGACCACGTGGGTCCACACGGGCTACGCCCAGCAACTCCACTTCGGTGCGGGTGCGGTGGATCGCCTCGGAGACGTGCTGAGGGCGCTCGGCGCCCAGCGGGCCATGCTGATCACCACCGCCGGCCGCTTCCAGTCCGACGACGGCGCGCGCGTCCGGCGGGCCATGGGCCGGATCCTCGCGTCGAGCTTCGCGGAGGCACTGGCCCACGTCCCGACCAGCGTCGTCCGCGATGCCGGCCTCGAGGCCCGACGGGACGCGATCGACGCGGTCGTGTCCTTCGGCGGGGGTTCCTGCGCCGACCTGGCCAAGGCGGTCTGCTACTTCGACGAGCAGGAGTCCGGCACGCCCGGTGCCTCGTACGCGGATCGGCCCTCGCTCGTCCACGTGTCGGTGCCCACGACCTACTCCGGCGCCGAGCTCACACCGTTCTTCGGCATGACCGACCCGCAGACCCGCCAGAAGCAGGGGGCGGGCGGGCCCACGATCGCCCCGTTGGCGGCCGTCTACGACCCCGAGCTCACCCTCGCCACGCCGGCGCGCGTCAGTGCCGAGACGGGCATGAACGCCCTGGCCCACTGCGTCGAGGCGGCGTGGTCCCCCACCCGGACCCCCGAGGCCGAGGCGATCGCGCTGGCCGGGGCGCACCGCATCTACACCGCCCTCCCACGGGTGGTCGACCGGCCCGACGACCTGGCGGCGCGCACCGACATGCTCCAGGGCGCGGTCCTCGGCGGCCGGTGCCTGCAGAACGGCTCGATGGGGGTGCACCACGGCCTCGCCCAGCTCGTCGGCGGCCGCACCGGCATCCCCCACGGGCTGGCCAACGCCATGATCCTGCCCCACGCCATCCGCTTCAACGCCGACGCCGTGCCGACGGCCATCGCCGGGCTGTCCCTGTCCATGGGCGTGCCGGACCCGGCGGCGGCGGTGGCGGACCTCGTGGCGCGCCTCGGCCTGCCCGCCGGCCTGGGCGAGTGCGGGGTCGACGAGGAGGACCTCGATGCGGTGGCGCGCATGGCGCCGTCGAACGGCAACGTGGCCAACAACCCCCGCCCGGTGAGCGAGGAGGACGCCAGGGCGATCCTCGCCGCCGCCTACTGAGCGGACGGCACCACGGCCCGAGGGGTCGGCGCCGGGCCCTCCGGGGCGGCCCCGTTGCGACCGAGGCCGCCCATCCAGGCGGTGACGGTGGCCGCGTCGAGGGGCTTGCACACGTGGAAGCCCTGGACGACGTCGCACCCCAGCTCGCGGACCAGCTCGAGCGAGCGGGCGTCCTCCACCCCCTCGGCCACCACCGAGAGGTCGAGGGTGCGGGCCAGCGCCACGATCGAGCCCACGATGGCTCGATCGTCGGGATCGCG
The DNA here is from genome assembly GCA_964649545.1 of uncultured Microthrixaceae bacterium. GTDB lineage: Bacteria > Actinomycetota > Acidimicrobiia > Acidimicrobiales > DATDAH01 > JAEUJM01. The sequence goes on from CAZYPY010000049.1 coordinate 7,577, forward strand.
GGGGAGGTCCTTGACGAACTCCCGGTCGATCTTCAGCTCCTGGACCGGCATGCGCTTGAGGTGGGACATCGACGAGTAGCCCGTCCCGAAGTCGTCGATGGAGAGCCGGGCGCCGAGGGTCCGGAGGCGCTCGAGGGTCGCCACGAGGCTGTCGAGGTTGCCGGCGAAGGCGCCCTCGGTGACCTCCAGCGTGAGGTACCGGGACGGCAGGCGGGACGCCAGGATGATGTCGTGCAGGTCGCGGGCCAGGCGCGGGTCCTGGAGGGCGCGCGGTGACAGGTTCACCGACACGCTGAGGTCCCAGCCGGTGGCGCGCCACTCGGCGCACTGCGCCAGCGCACGGGTCAGCACCTGGCGCGTCAGGTGCCGGATCAGGCCGGTCTGCTCGGCCACCGGGATGAACTCGTCGGGCGGGATCCACCCGCGCTCGGGGTGGTGCCACCGGGCCAGTGCCTCCAGGCCCACGACGCGGCCCGTCCGCAGGTCAACCTGGGGCTGGTACGCGACCTTCAGCTCGTGGCGGTCCAGTGCGTCACGGAGATCGTTGAGCAGGACGAGTCGCCCGGGCCGGTCCTCGTCGTCCTCGGGGCCGAAGACCGCGATGCTCGTGGCGAGGCGCTTGGCGCGGTACATGGCCACGTCCGCGGACTGGAGGACGGTCGACGCATCGGCGGCGTCGGTCGAGTGGCAGACGCCGATGCTCACCCCCACCGAGAGGGCCATCCCGTCGACCTCGACGGGCTCCTCGAGGGCACGCAGCAGCGCCTCGGCCACGGCCTCGGGCCGCCGGTAGCCGGGCGGGTCGTCGAGGAGGAGGGCGAACTCGTCGCCGCCCAGTCGGGCCACCGTGTCGCCCGACGGCGTCGCCGCCCGAAGTCGTTCGGCGACCTCGCACAGCACCTGGTCGCCGACGTGGTGGCCGAGACCGTCGTTGATCTCCTTGAACCGGTCGAGGTCCATCAACAGCAGGGCCGACTGTGGCGCCGTGGTCCCGTCGAAGCGCCCGGCCAGCTCCCGCATGAGGTGCAGCCGGTTCGGCAACCCGGTGAGGGGGTCGTGCAGGGCCTGGCGGCGCAGTCGCTCTCGGCTCTCGCCGAGTGCGTCGATCTGGCGCTGGAGATCGTGGGTGAGCGCGGCGTTGTCGTGGTGGACGAGCGCCTGGCGGACGATGAGGAGCAGCACCAGCGGGACGCCGATCCAGGTGAACACGTCCTCCAGGTGCCCGTGTCGGAGCTGGCTGGGCACGGCCAGCATCACGAACAGGGCCATCGGCACGTACGGGAGGGTGAGGAGCCAGAACGGCTGGTCCCCGCGGTCGTTGGTGCGGGGCGGCGTCGTCCTGGCGTGACGCGCGGCGACCGCGATCACGAGGAACCCCGCCACCCAGCCGACGTTGGCGGGGGTGGTGCTGTAGGACTCGGTCGCCTGGAGGTAGGCGAAGGCGCTGTCCGAGACCGCCAGCAACAGCAGGCCGCACCCGATGGTGGCCACCGTCGTCCGGTAGGCGTCGGCGGCGCGCACGAGGGCGCTCGTCGTCGCGACCAGGATGATGACGTCGCCGACGGGGTAGGCCAGCGCGAGCACGAGCTCCAGCCCACCGGTGGACGACTGGGCCACGTGGCCGAGCACGAGCAGCCAGCTGACCCCGAGGGTGGCGAGCGCGACGGTGATGCCATCCACGAGGACGCGCAGCAGCGTCAGCCCCCGCTCGTGGGCGGGGAAGGTCAGCATCGCGGCCACCGCGAACGGGACCGTCAGGAGGTAGCCCAGGTCGGCCACCGAGGGGAAGGGGGACTGGTGGGCGATGGACTCGAAGTACGTCCAGGCCGCCTGACCGAGGCCCCACGAGAGCATGGACGCAGTGAGGAGGAGCCACGGCCGCCGGCGCCCGGGCCCGACGCGACGGCCGGTGGCGTAACAGGCCGCGGCGGCGGCGAACGCCGCGGCGGTCTCCACGACGTTGTCGATGTCGGTGGTCAGCTCGGTACCACCGGGCTGGAGCACCATCACCGCGACGAAGGCGACGCCGAGCACGGAGACCACCGCGACGTCCCGCCCGAGGCGGGGAGAGGCGCGGTTCGCCGGGGTCACGGTGATCTATCGACCCCCACCGGCGGGGGGTGAGTGGTGGCCGCCTTCCCTCACGACCCCGGCGGCGGCGATGATGGGGCCATGTCGATCATCAAGATCAACGCCATCACCGTCGACCCCGAGAGTGGCGACGAGCTGGCCCACCGCTTCGCCCAACGCGCCGGCGCCGTCGACGATCAGGACGGCTTCGAGGGCTTCGAGCTCCTGAAGCCGACGGACGAGCGCACCACCTGGCTGGTGGTGACCCGCTGGCGTGACGAGGAGGCCTTCCAGTCCTGGCTCAGCTCCCCGGCGTTCCAGCACGGCCACCGCTCCGAGGCCGGCACACCCCCGGCGGGCGGCGGACACCCCGGCGGACACCCGGGGGGTCACCCCGGTGGCGGGGCGGGCGGCGGGGAGCGTCCCGTGGGGGTCAACAGCGAGGTGTGGTCGTTCGAGATCGCCGGAGGCTCACCCGGCAAGAGCGGCCACTAGCCGCTGATGCTCCGGCTCCACGCCGACTGGGCGTGGGTCGTGGTGGTGGTGAACGCGGCCGCGGGCACCTGGGCGCTGGTCGCCCAGTGGGTGCCCCGGTTGCGGGTGCGCGCGCTCTGGTGGCTGCTCGTCGCGGGATGGGTCACGGTGGCGGTCCAGGTCGTGCTCGGGGTCCAACTGACCGCGGGGGAGGGCCTCGACGCCCCGCAGTACCACGAGTTCTACGGCTTCGTCGCCCTCATCTCGGTGGCGTTGATCTACAGCTACCGGGCCCAGGTGCGCGAGTACCAGCACCTGCTCTACGGGGTGGGCGGCCTGTTTCTGATGGGCCTCGCCCTGCGGGCGATCTACCTGGCGTGACCGTCCGAGGTCGGCGGGGCCGTCAGAGGTTGACGACCGGGCAGGTCAGCGTGCGGGTGATGCCGTCGATGAGCTGCACCCGGCTGACGACCATCTTGCCCAGCTCGTCCACCGTCGGGGCCTCGGCCTGGGCGATGACGTCGTAGGGGCCGGTGACGTCGTCGGCGGCGAGGACGCCGTCGATGGCCCCCACCTCGGCCGCGACCTGCCCGCTGCGGCCGACCTCGGTCTGGATGAGGATGAAGGCTCGCACCGACATGGCGCCGAGCGTAGCGGAGGACCCGGCCGCGATCGGCCGGGTCCTCGTTCGTCCGTGGTCCCGGGGACGGGTTCCGGACCGGCGGCGTCGGCCGTCAGGTCCTCAGCCGACCTCGATGGCCCGGTCGCGGTCCTCGCCGCCACCGATCGCCACCTTGCGGGCCTTGTGCTGCTCGGCCATGGGGATCACCACCTGGAGCACGCCGTCGCGGTAGTCCGCGACGATGTTGGCCGGGTCGAGGCCGTCGCCGAGGAACACCTGGCGGCTGAACCGGCCCTGCCGGCGCTCGCCGGCGAGCACCTCGTCGCCCTCGTGCTGGTCGAGGTGGCGCTCGGCCTTCAGGGTGAGGACGTTGCGCTCCACCTCGAGGTCGATGGAGTCGGGATCGACGCCGGGCAGGTCGAAGGCCACGTGGACCTTGTCGCCGCGCCGTACGGCGTCCATGGGGATCGCCGGGGCCATCGTCCGGGTGCGCTCCGCCCAGCGGTCGAGCTCACGGAAGGGGTCGTAGCGTAGGAGCATCGGTGCCTCCTGGTCGTGCGGTGGACTCGGATGTCGAGCGAGAAGCTCAGTGAAGAGTGTAGAGCAAACCTGAGCCGATATCACTCAACTTTTCTCACTGATTGAACATGATGTGGCTGGCAGCCGCTCGCCGGTCGTCGGTGAGGCAAGCTTGGCCCGTGCGCATCGGGGCGATCGTCGGCGTGGTGGTGGTGCTCGCCCTCGGCGCCGCGTGCGGGAGCGGCGGCGGTGCGGGGGGTGCCCAGGCGTCCGGCGGTCCCGGGGACACGGTGGCCGGACCGGCACCCGCGGGCGAGCCCACGCCCGGCGGGCCCCGGATCTTGGTCGGCGGCGACTCGGTGGCCGCCTCGCTGGTGCCGGCCCTGTCGGCCGCGACGGGCCACCGTGCCCGCGTCGACTACCTGGCCGCAGCCACCATCTCCACGACCAGTGACCGCCTCGCCTGGGCGCAGGGCATCGAGGCGCGCGACCCCGACCTCGTCATCGTGCTCGTGGGGCCGTGGGAGGTGCTCCAGCCCGGCTTCGCCCCCACCGAGCCGGGATGGGCGTCGACCTACGCCGAGACGGTCCTCGACCCCCTCGCCGCGGACCTGACCGCCGGCGGGGCCCGGGTGCTGTGGATCGAGATGCACTCGGCGACCACGACCGCCACCACGCTGTCGTTCGCGGTGCTCGGCTCGCAGGTCCGCGAGCTCGCCGCTCGCCGCCGCGACGTCGACGTGCTCGACAGCGGCGATCACGTCGACCTCCCCGGCGACGTCCTCGCGGACGTGCTGCCCGGTGCCGACGGCGCCCCCGAGCGCATCCGGCGCCTCGACGGAACCGGCGTGCACCTCTGCCCCGCCGGGGTCGTCCGATTGGCCACACCGGTGCTCGAGTGGCTGGCCGCCGCCTCCGGCGACGCCGCGCTCGTGGCACCGGGCTGGGAGGACGACCCCTGGAGCCGTCCGCCGGCGCTGCCCAAGCCCCACGAGTGCCCGCCTGCGTCGGCGGCCGCCGAGGCCGTTCCGTAGACTCCGCTTCCCATGGGCGCGGCGGTGCGGGTGACGGTGGCGGCGGTGGCCGCGCTCGCACTGCTCGCGGGCACCCCGGCCTGCGCGTCCGCCACGGTCGACGGCGTCGAGGAGGCGGCGGGTGCGGCGGCGACCACGAGGGAGCACGCGGCCGCGGAGGTGGCGACCGTGGCGGCCCCGCCGGCGCCGCTCCCCGCCGGTCAGGACCTCTACCGCCCGCCGGCGTCTCTCGTCGATGGGCCCGCGGGGAGCCTCGTCTGGTACCAGGGCGTGTTCCCGCCGGTGGACGGGGCACGGGCCTGGCGGGTCCTCTACCGGTCGCGTGACGACGACGGGGCCCCGGTGCTGGTCTCGGGCCTGGTCGTGCGCCCTTCCGGCGCCGCCCCGACCGGCGGCTTCCCGATCCTGTCCTGGGCGACGGGCACCCCGGGGCTCGCCGACCGGTGCGCGCCGTCCAAGGGCCTCCCGACGGTGCCTCGCCTGCGCCGGCTCCTGCGCGAGGGGTTCGTGGTCGTGGCGACCGATGGCGAGGGTCTCGGGGCCCGGGGCCCGGGGCACTACCTGATCGGGGAGAGCGAGGCCCACGGTCTGCTCGACATCGCCCGAGCGGCTCGGTCGTTGCCGGGGACCGCCGTCAGCCGGCGGGTGGCGCTCTGGGGCTACTCCTCGGGTGGCCACGGCGTGCTGGCCGCCGCCGAGCGCGTCGCCGAGTACGCCCCGGACCTCCGACTGCTGGGGGCGTCGGCGGTCTCGCCCGTCGTCGACGTGGCTCGCTTCGTGGGCCCGGTCGACGACCATCCGGGGTTCACCTTCCTCACCGTCGGGGCCTGGGCCCGCGCCCGCGGCGTCCCCCTGTCCGCGGTGCTCACCGAGCGCGCCATGGCGCGCGTGCCCCGGTTGCGGTCCGAGTGTGCCCTCACCCTGGCCTTCGACTGGCCGCTCTGGCGCCGCCAGGACCTCCTGCGCTTCGACCTGCGCACGACCGAGCCGTGGCGGACGTGGATGGCCGACGAGCTGGTCGGCGTCGAGCCGCTCTCCGGGCCCCTCCTGGTGCTCCACGGCGACCGGGACGACATCGTGGTTCCGGGGCCGACCCGCGCCATGGTGGAGCGCCAGTGCCGCCTCGGGACGTCGGTCGACTACCGCCGCCTGCCGCGCGGTGACCACTTCGTGGCCTACACGACCGCACCCCAGGTCGTGGACTGGCTGGTGGACCGGGCCGCCGGTCGGCCGGCGGAGGACACCTGCCCGTAGCGCCGAGCCGGCCGGGAACGACGAGGGCGCCGGCGCCCGCAGGCGCCGGCGCCCTCGACCGGCAAGGGATCCTGGTCGGCGTCAGCCGGCCAGGCGCTTCTCGAGGTTCTCGAGCTCGTCGCGCAGCGCCGTGGGCAGGCGCTCGCCCACGAAGGCGTAGTGCTCCTCGATCAACGGGATCTCCGACCGCCACCGGTCCTCGTCGACGTCGAGGAGGCGGTGCACCTGCTCGTCGGTGAGGCCCAGGCCGCTCACGTCGAGGGCGTCGTGGGTGGGGACCCGGCCGATCGCGGTGTCGACGGCGGCGCCACCGCCGTCCACCCGCTCGATGATCCACTTGAGCACCCGGCTGTTGTCGCCGAAGCCCGGCCAGATGAACCGGCCGGCGTCGTCCTTCTGGAACCAGTTCACCCAGAAGAGCTTGGGGAGCTTGTCGGACTCGGTGGCCTCACCGATCGCCAGCCAGTGGGCGAAGTAGTCGCCCACGTTGTAGCCGGTGAACGGGCGCATGGCGAAGGGGTCGAAGCGCACCTCGCCCACGGTGCCGGCGGCCGCTGCCGTCTTCTCCGAGGACATGATCGAGCCCAGGAAGACGCCGTGCTGCCAGTCGAAGGCCTCGGTGACGAGCGGGATGGTGCTGGCCCGGCGCCCGCCGAAGAGGATCGCCGAGATCGGCACGCCGGCCGGGTCCTCCCACTCGGGGGCGATGGACGGGCACTGCGCCGCCGGGGCGGTGAAGCGGGCGTTCGGGTGCGCCGCCGGCGTGCCCGACTCGGGCGTCCACTCCTGGCCCTTCCAGTCGATCAGGTGGTCCGGGGTGTCGTCGGTCATGCCCTCCCACCACACGTCGCCGTCGTCGGTCTTGGCGCAGTTGGTGAACAGGCAGTTGGCCTCGAGGGTGGTCATGGCGTTGGGGTTGGTGGACTCACCGGTGCCGGGGGCCACCCCGAAGAAGCCCGCCTCGGGGTTGATCGCGTAGAGCCGGCCGTCGCTGTGGAACTTCATCCAGGCGATGTCGTCGCCGATGGTCTCGATCTTCCACCCCGGAAGGGTGGGGATCATCATGGCCATGTTGGTCTTGCCGCAGGCCGACGGGAACGCCGCGGCCACGTAGCGCTTCTCGCCGTTCGGCGGGGTCACGCCGAGGATCAGCATGTGCTCGGCCAGCCAGCCGTCGTCGCGGGCCATGGTCGAGGCGATGCGCAGGGCGAAGCACTTCTTGCCGAGCAGGGCGTTGCCGCCGTAGCCCGAACCGTACGACCAGATCTCCCGGGTCTCCGGGAAGTGCACGATGTACTTGTTCTCGGCGTCGCACGGCCAGGGCACGTCGGCCTCGCCGGGCTCGAGCGGCGCACCCACCGAGTGCATGCAGGGCACGAAGTCGCCGTCACCGAGGACCTCGAGCACCGGGGTGCCGATGCGGGTCATGGTGCGCATGTTCACCGCCACGTAGGGGGAGTCGGTGATCTCGACGCCGATGTGGGCGATGGGCGAGCCGATGGGGCCCATGGAGAAGGGCACCACGTACATGGTGCGACCCTTCATGGCCCCGGCGAAGAGGCCCTCGAGCTCGGTCCGCATCTCGGCCGGGTCCCGCCAGTTGTTGGTGGGGCCGGCGTCGATCTCCTTGGCCGAGCAGATGTAGGTGCGGTCCTCGACGCGGGCCACGTCACCCGGGTCGGACAGCGCGAGGTAGCTGTTCGGGCGCTTGTCGTCGGCGAGGCGCTCGACCGTCCCTCCCTCGACCAGCAGGGCGCAGAGCCGGTCGTACTCCTCGGCCGAGCCGTCGCACCACTCGATGCGGTCCGGCTCGCACAGGGCCGCCGCCCGCTCGACGAAGTCGAGCAGCTTCTGGTTGCTGGTGGGTGCGCTCATCTAGCTCTCCGGGGAGTCGTCGCCGTCGCCGGACGCGGCGACGAGCGAGGGATCGGGGGACGCGTCGAAGCCCGGCGTGCCCATGTCGACCTCCGAGCCGAGACGGATGGCCGTGGCCTGGCCCGAGCCGTCGAGGTCGAACACGACCCGCTGGCCCTGTCGCAGCATCCGGAAGACCGAGCCCGCCAGGGCACCGCTCGCCAGGTCGTACTCGCGCAGGTCGCTGTCACAGAGGACGACCCCTACCCCCGACGAGGGGTCGTACGCCTTCACCACGCCCTGCATGTCACTACCTCACGCACTCGACGACGCTCCTCACGGCCGTTGGCCGGTGCGACGGAGGGTAGCGAGCCGCGCCGGAAACGGCCAGATCGCCACGGGGTCGGCGTGAGGTCGTCTGGTCGGAGGTGGGCTAGTGGGCCAGCTTCTGCACCTTGCCCGCCTTGAGGCAGGACGTGCAGACGTTGACGCGCTTGGGCGAGCCGTTCACCAGGGCCCGCACCCGCTGGATGTTCGGGTTCCAACGCCGCTTGGTGCGGCGGTGCGAGTGGCTGACGCTCATGCCGAACGACGGGTGCTTGCCGCACACCTCACACACCGAAGCCATCTCGAGCACCTTCTCACGGGGGTTGGACCGACGGGACGGCCGACCACGCTACCAGTGGCCCGGGCGAGTTCCCCAATCTCGGGCGCGGGTCGCCATCCTCTAGTCTCGGCGCCCATGGCGTTGCTCGAACGACTCGGGGCCGACGATGTGCGGCGCGCGGTCACCGGCTACCGAGACGCGCTCGCGTCGCACCGCGAGGCCATCAACCGGCTCAACGTCTACCCCGTGCCCGACGGCGACACCGGCACGAACATGTCCCTCACCCTCGAGTCCGTGGTCGCCGAGCTCGACGGCGCCGGTCCCGACATGGCCGCCACCTGCAAGGCCATCAGCCACGGCTCGCTGATGGGGGCGCGCGGCAACTCCGGGGTCATCCTGTCGCAGGTGTTGCGCGGCCTCGCCGACGTGTTCGCCGAGACCGACGAGTGCGACACGGCGTCGTTCGTGCGGGCGCTGCGCTCGTCGGCCGACGCCGCCTACGGCGCGGTCATGCGCCCGGTCGAGGGGACGATCCTCACCGTGGTCCGGGAGTCGGCCGAGGCCGCGGTGGCCCACGTCGAGGCCGCGGGCGACGACGCCACCCTCGTCAGCGTGCTCGACACCGCCCGGACCGCGGGCGGCGCCTCGCTCGAGCGCACTCCCGAGCTGTTGCCCGTGCTGGCCGACGCCGGCGTGGTCGACGCGGGCGGCGCCGGCTTCCTGTTGCTGCTCGACGTGCTGCTCCACCTCGTCGACGGCCGTCCCGTGCCCGAGGCCCCGGTGGACGCCGGTGAGCCGGTGCCGGCCCACGCCCATGGGGACGACCACGCCCGCTCGGCCGAGCACGACGCGCTGGCGGGGCTCAAGTACGAGGTCATGTACTTCCTCGAGGCCCCGGACGAGACCATCCCGGCGTTCAAGGACGTCTGGGCGGGCATCGGCGACTCGATCGTCGTGGTCGGCGGCGACGGCATCTGGAACTGCCACATCCACACCGACGACATCGGGGCCTCCATCGAGGCCGCCCTCGACGTCGGGCGGCCCCGCAACATCCGGGTCACCGACCTGCTCGAGCAGGTGGGGGAGGAGAAGTGGGTGCGCGAGGCCGAGGCCCACCCCGACCCCGAGCCCGACCTGGCCCCGGTGCCCTGCGCGGTCGTGGCGGTGTCCACCGGCGACGGCATCCGCCGCATCTTCCACTCGCTGGGTGTGCAGGGCACGGTGACCGGTGGGCAGTCGATGAACCCCTCGACGGCGCAACTGCTCGAGGCGGTCGAGGCCGCGCCCGCCGACCACGTGGTGATCCTGCCCAACAACAAGAACATCATCCCCGTGGCCCAGCAGGTCGACGCCCAGACCGCCAAGACGGTCCGCGTCGTGCCCACGCGGGGCATCGCCGAGGGCTTCGCCTCGCTGCTCGCCTACGACCCCCAGGCCACCGGCGACGAGAACCTCGAGGAGATGACCGCGGCCGCGGAGGCGGTCGTCGCCGGCGAGGTCACCCAGGCGGTCCGCGACTCCACCTGCGACGTGGGGCCGATCACCGAGGGTGATTTCCTCGGGATCGCACGCGAGGGCATCCTCGCGGTCGAGCCCACGGTCGCCGAGGCGGCCATCACGCTGCTGGGTCGGCTCATCACCGACGACCACGAGATCCTCACCATCATCGAGGGCGAGGGCGCCACCGACGGCACCACCCGCCAGATCACCGAGTGGCTCGGCGACGCCCACCCCGACGTCGAGGCCGAGGTCCACCACGGGGGCCAGCCGCTCTACCCCTACTTCTTCGGCGTTGAATGAGCCGGCCCGCCCGCCCCTCACCCTGAGGGACCTGGCGGCGCTGCCCGTCACCACCATCAGCGGCATCGGCCCCAAGAAGGCCGACGGCCTCGCGTCGATCGAGGTCGAGACGGTGCTCGACCTGCTGCTGCACTACCCGCGGCGCTGGATCGACCGCACCAAGGAGGCGAGCATCGGCGACCTCGAGGTCGGCGAGGAGGCGACGGTGCTCGTGCGGGTGCAGAACGTGAGCGCCCGGCGCACCCGCAACCGCAAGACGCTGGTCGAGGTCGGCGTCACCGACGGCACGGGCTCTCTGCGGTGCACCTTCTTCAACCAGCCGTGGCGCGAACGTCAGTTCCACGCCGGCATGGAGGTCCTGCTCTTCGGCAAGCTCGACCTGTTCCAGGGTCGGCGCCAGATGGCCAACCCGGTCGTGGACATGGTCGGCGACAAGACCCGCAAGATCGTCCCGGTGTACCCGCAGTCCGACAAGGCCGGCCTGTACACCGCCGACTTCTCGGACTGGGTGGCGCGGGCGCTGGCCAAGGCCGCGCCGCGGGGCTTCGCCGACCCGGTGCCGGCGGCGGTGCTCGCCGAGCACGACCTCGTCGACCGGGCTCGGGCGCTGCGGGGCATCCACGCGCCCGAGACCATGGGCGACGTGACCGTGGCGCGGCGCCGACTGGTGTTCGACGAGCTGTTGCGGGTGCAGCTCGCGCTGGTGCTGCGCAAGCGCCACGTCGAGCGCACCACCCGGGGCATCGCCCACCGGGTCGACGGCGACCTCGTCGACCGGTTCCTCGACCGGCTGCCGTTCCCGCTCACCGGCGCGCAGGCGCGGGTGCTCGGCGAGATCCGCGCCGACCTCGGGCGCGAGCGTCCGATGCACCGCCTGCTCCAGGGCGACGTCGGCGCCGGGAAGACCGTCGTGGCGCTCGGCGCCCTGCTCACCGCGGTCGACGGCGGCCACCAGGGGGCGCTCATGGCCCCGACCGCGGTGCTCGCCGAGCAGCACCACCTCGGCATCCGGGCCCTGCTCGACGGGTTCACGGTGCCCGACGAGTCGGGGTCGCTGTTCGAGGACCGCCCGCTGCGGGTCGAGCTGCTCACGAACCGGACGACGGCGGCCGAGCGCCGCCGCCTCGCCGCGGGCCTCGCCGACGGCCACGTCGACGTCCTCGTGGGCACCCACGCCCTCATCGAGGAGGGCGTCGCCTTCCACTCCCTCGGCGTGGTGGTGATCGACGAGCAGCACCGCTTCGGCGTCGAGCAGCGCGCGGCGCTGAAGGCCAAGGCCGCGGGCGACGCGGTCCCCGACGTGCTCGTGATGACCGCCACGCCCATCCCGCGGACCGCGGCGATGACCGTCTACGGCGACCTGGACGTGTCGGTGCTCGACGAGCTCCCGCCCGGGCGGACGCCGATCGAGACCGAGTGGGTGAAGGTGGGCGCCGACGCCGGCCTGACCGGCTCGGCCGCCGAGGACGCGGTCTGGCAGGTCGTGCGCGACGAGGTGGCCGCCGGGCGCCAGGCCTACGTGGTCTGCCCCCTCGTCGAGGAGTCCGAGAAGCTCGAGGTGCGCTCGGCGGAGGAGACCTACGAGGAGCTCCGGCGCGGCGCGCTGGCCGACCTGCGCCTGGGGCTCCTGCACGGGCGGGTGGCGCCGGCGGACAAGGAGGCGGTCATGGCGTCGTTCCGCTCCGGCGATCTCCAGGTGCTCGTCGCCACGACGGTCATCGAGGTCGGCGTGGACGTGCCCAACGCCACCGTCATGGTGATCCTGGACGCCGA
>CAZYPY010000050.1:0-19559 GCA_964649545.1 uncultured Microthrixaceae bacterium
ACCCGGTCCACCACGTCTGGGACGTCGAGCAGGGCTACGACGCCCTCGAGGGCCGCTCCGACTAGCCGCCCTGGGCGAGGGGCTTGAGGTCCCGGGCCGCGTTCAGCGCATCCTCGGGGTCGAGGCCGGCGCGGCCGATCAGCCAGCAGGCGATGGGCGCGGCGAGGCGCTCGGAGCTGTGGGCGGCGACCCCGGCCAGGTCGAGCAGCGCCTCGATCTCGCCGGGCTCGGGGCGCTCGACACCCAGGTGGTCGGCGAAGGCGTCCAGCCACTCGTACCCGGTCATGGCCGCACGCTAGCCCTGCGGCCGCGTGCGCCCTCGAGCAGGGCCGGGGCGGAGGTGTGTCGTCGGGCACCTTTCCCCTTGACCCAAACCTGAACGACGTTCAAACTCTGAACGTGGTTCAAGCCGCTCCCGCCTCCGGACGCCGCGAGCGCAACCGCGTCGCCCGCCGCGAGCGGTACCTCCAGGCGGCGATGCGGATCGTCAGCGAGGACGGCGTCGAGCGTCTGACCATGCAGCGCATGGCCGACGACCTCGACTGCGCGGTCGGCACCGTCTACACCTACTTCTCCTCGAAGGACGCCCTGCTGGCCGAGCTCCAGCGGCGGGCGCTCGACCGCATCACCGAGTCCTATCGCCGGCTCCGGGCCCGCATCGAGCCCGAGCTCGCCGAGCGGGCGGGCGACGAGATCGACGCGGCGCTCGCCGACGTGCTCCTCGGGCTGCGCTTCTGGGTGAGCACGTCCGAGGTGTTCCCCGACGAGTCGAACCTCTTCCGTGCCCTCACCACCCGCAGCACCCGGATGGCACCGGAGGAGGCCGCCCGCATGCTGCCGTCGGCCTGGCAGTTGTTCGCCCTCGGCGCCGCCTCGATCGGCCGCGCGCAGGACGCCGGCGCCCTCACCCCCGGCGACGCGGGCCGGCGCATGGTCACTGCCGCCTCGGCCCTCGGCGGCGTGCTGCTGCTCGACGGCATCGCCCACTTCGATCCCGAGCTCTTCGCCGGCCGTGAGCTCGCCCTGCGGCTGGCCGAGGATCTCCTCCGTGGCTGGGGCGCGGACCCCGACCACCTCGAACGGGCGGCGGCCCTGGCCGACGCCCTCGTGCTCGACGGCCCCCTCGTCGCGGACGTGCCCGGCTTCGACGACGCGGCCTGACCAAGATCAGCGGGAACCGGCGAGAGCGCCGGGCCCACCGAACCGTCCCGGCGGGGGCGAGTGGTTCGGGGGCCCGGCGTTCGTACGTTCTGGGGGAGGTGACTCGAGGATCAGCCCTCGAAGACGAGCTCGGTGTCGATCTCGATGGTGATCTTCTTGCCCACCAGGACGCCGCCGGTCTCGAGGGCGACGTTCCAGGTGAGGCCGAACTCCTCACGGTCCACCTCGGTGGAGGCGGTGAAGGCCACGCGCCGGCCGCCCCACGGGTCGGTCACCGCGCCGAGGTACTCGACGTCGAGGGTGACGGCCTTGGTGGTGCCCCGGACGGTGAGGTCGCCGTCGAGCTTCCAGTCACCGCCGTCGTTGCGGACACCGGTGCTCACGAAGTGCAGAGTCGGGTGCTGCTCGACGTCGAAGAAGTCGGCCGAGCGGAGGTGCTCATCCCGCGCCTGGTCACGGCTGTCCACGCTGGCCACGGCGATCTCGATGTCCGCCGATGACTCGCTGGGGTCCTCGGCGATGACGACCGAACCGTTGACCTCGGGGAAGCGGGCCCGCACCTTGGTGAACATCAGGTGGCGGGCGATGGCGGTCACCTCGGTGTGGGAGGCGTCGACGGCGTAGCGGCCGGCGACGGGTAGCTCCTGGCCGGCGAGGCTGCGGGTGATGGTGGTGGGGGCGTCGGTGGTGCTCATGGCGGGTCCTCGGATTCGGTTGTAGGAACAATGATTGCAGACGCAACTATAAGCGAGAAAGGTTGCAGCTGCAACTACTTTGCCGTTCTGCTACCCTGGGAATGTGGACCACGCCCCGGATCCCCTCGACGACCCCCGCATCACGCTGGCCGGGCTCTTCTTCGAGAGCCACGACGGCCTGACCGCGCGGCTGTCGCGACGGCTCATGGCCGAGTGCGGCATGAACCACCAGACCTTCGAGGTCCTGCTGCGCCTCTCCCGCAGTCCCCACCAGCGCCTGCGCATGAGCGACCTCGCCGCCCAGGTGACCATGTCGGCCAGCGGCCTCAGCCGTGCCGTCGACCGCCTCGAGCGCGACGGCCTGGTCGAACGGGTGGCGTGCCCCACGGACCGTCGCTCGATCTACGCCGCGCTCACCGATGCCGGCCGCGAGCGCGTCGACCAGCTCATGCCCTCGCACCTGCAGCTCCTCGAGGAGGAGCTCCTGGCGCCCCTCGACGCCACCGATCGCGCCGATCTCGAGCGCATCCTCCGTCGTCTGCGCGACCACGTCAACCCCGACGCCGTCCGCGCGTCGACCTTCGACGAGAGCGACGAGCTCGAACGCGCCTAGCCCGTCCCTGGTGCCAGAACCGTTCGCTCAGGTGAGCGCGGCGGCGGCGCGGGCGACCACGGCGCGGAAGCCGGTGAGGTCGGCCAGCCGGGCCGCGGGATCGGTGGCGGCCACCTCGGTGCGAACCACCTCGCCGCCGTGGGCGCGGACCGTGCCCTCGCACATGAGGTTGTCGACGAACCCGAAGTCCTCGACCAACCAGCCCGGCTCGGCCGCCACCCGGTCGCGGTAGTCGGCGGCGACGTTGGTGTAGCCGAAGACGGGGAGGCCCCGGCCGAGGGCGTAGCCCATCTCCACCGCGGTGCCGACGTCCATGCTCGGGCCCCGGAACGGGGTCAGGTTGGCGATCACCAGGTCGCAGGCGTCGAGGTGGTCGATGCAGTGCTGGAAGAGGGCGAGGCCCTCGTAGGCCGGCAGCTCCCCGCCCACCGGGTCGAGGGGGAAGACGCCGGCGAGGCCGTGCTCGGCACAGAGCGCCTTCTTGGCCTCGCCCAGCGCGACGGCGTCCGGCAGGAAGACCTCCGGCCCGGCCAGGTACGCGCGCGGGGCCACGTCAGCGGAGCGCGAAGACGAGGAGCACCACGAGGATCACGACCAGGACGACGACCGGCAGCGCGATCTTGGACATGGTCTTCGCGCCCGCGACCTCCATGAGGTCGAGGGGCGCGGCCTCGGGGGAGTCGATGGTGCGGACCACGGGGGCGTCGGGTGCCGGCTCGGGTGCCGGCGTGACCTCGTCCTCGGACGCGTCGGGCAGCGTGGCCGCGGCAGCGGTGTCGTCGGCCGCCGGCGCCTCGACGGGCGACGCAACGTCCCGACCCGCGGCGTTCCCGACGGCGCCGTCGGCGCCCTCGTCGGCCAGCACGGTGGTCTCCAGGTTCTCGACGAACTGGGCCATGAGCTTGGCGCTCACGTCGGCCATGACCCCCCGGCCGAACTGGGCGACCTTGCCGGTCACCTTCAGGTCGGTGTCGACCACGACGTGGGTGCCGGCGTCGCTCGGCGTGAGCTGGGCGGTGATGGTGGCGCTGGCGTTGCCCTGACCGCGGGTGTCGCGGCCGTCGGCCGACAGCACCGCCCGGCCCGCGGCCTCGTCGCGCTCGACGAAGGTGGCCTTGCCCTTGTACTGCGCGGTGACCGGGCCCACCTTCACCTTGATGATGCCGCGGTACTCGTCCCCCTCGACCTCCTGGAGCTGGGCGCCGGGGAGGCAGGGGGCGATGCGCTCGAGGTCGGTCAGCACCCGCCACGCCCGGTCGATCGGCGCCGCGACGTCGAAGGCATTCGAGAGCTCCATGGGGGAGAGCCTGGCACAGCGATGCGGATGCGACGGGGGGATCGTTCCGCTTGGGGCATCCTGGGGCGGTGAGCGCCGAGGTCACCGAGTCCACGGGTCCCGACGAATTGGCCGACCGCCTGCCCGACGTCGACGCGGTGCAGGCGGCGCTCGACGCCGTCGACTACCTGAGCGACCCGGGCCTCGCCACCGCCCTGTTCTGTGCCGTCCGACTGCGCCAGCCCCTCCTGCTCGAGGGTGATCCCGGGGTCGGCAAGACCGAGGCGGCCAAGGCCCTTGCGTCGGTGCTCGACACGCCGCTCGTGCGCCTCCAGTGCTACGAGGGCATCGATGCCGCCGAGGCGCTGTACGAGTGGGACTACCCCCGGCAGCTGCTCGGCATCCGCCTGGCCGAGGCGTCCGGCGCACCCGTGGCGGAGGCCCAGCTCTTCGGCCGCGAGTACCTGATCGAGCGGCCGCTGCTCCGGGCCGTCGAGCACCCCGGTCCGCGACCCGCGGTGCTGCTGGTGGACGAGATCGACCGCGCCGACGACGAATTCGAGGCGTTCCTGTTCGAGCTGTTGGCCGAGGCCGCGGTGACCATCCCCGAACTCGGCACCCTGCGGGCCGCCCATCCCCCGGTGGTCCTGCTGACCTCGAACCGCACCCGTGACCTGCACGACGCGCTCAAGCGACGGTGCCTCTACCACTGGATCGACCAGCCGTCGCGGGAGCGGGCCGTCGCCATCATCCGGCGCCGGGTGCCGACCGCCTCGACGACCCTCGCCGAGCAGGTCGCGGCCACGGTCGAGCGCCTCCGCGACCTCCACCTGCAGAAGGTCCCCGGCGTGGCCGAGGCCATCAACTGGGTGTCCGTGCTGGCCGCGCTCGGCCTGGCCGAGCTCGACGCGACGGCCGCGGACCGCACCCTCGGCGCGGTCGTGAAGTACCGGGAGGACCTCGACGTCGTCCGAGCCGCGGGCCTCGACCGCCTCGTCGCCGGCGCCTGACGAGGTGGCGGCACGGAGCAGCCTCGTGGCGTCGCCGGTCCCGACCGGTCGCATCCTCGGCGGGTCGGGCTCGGCTCGGCGGCGCGCCCGGCGGCTCCGGGCGGTCGCGGCTCGGGGCGGTCGACGACCATGACGCAGGTCCCCGAGGCGGTGCCGGACGGTCCGGACCTCGCCGTGCTCGACCTCGCCGACGTGGCCGGTGCACTCGCGACGAGGTTGCGGGCCGCGGGTGTCGCGGCGACGCCTCAACGAGCGGGGCGCTTCGCTGCCGCGGTGGCCGCGGCCCGGCCCGCGGACCACGGTGAGCTCTACTGGTTGGCCCGGGTGACCCTGGTCGGTGACCACCGTGAGCTCGAGGCCTTCGACGTGGTCGTTCGCGAGGTGCTCGGCGCCGGCATCCCACTCGGCACGCCCGTCGGTTCGATGCCCGTGTCGTCCCCGGTGCTCGAGCTCGCGGTGCCCCCCGTCGGCGACGAGGGCGACCGTGAGGGCGAGGAGGACGCGGCGGCGCGACGCCGGGCTGCGGCCAGCGTCGACGAGCGGCTGCGCCGCACCGACTTCGGGGCCTGGACCGACGAGGAGCGCGAGCGCCTGCGCGTCCTGGTGGCGCAGCTGACCGTCGTCGCCCCCACGCGCCCGGGACGCCGCCACCGCACCGCCCGCCACGGCGCCCGGCTCGACCTGCGGGCCACCCTGCGTCGGGCCCACCGCACGGGCGGCGATCCGGTGTTCCACGCCCACCGGCGACCCAAGGAGCGCCGCCGCCGCATCGTGTTGCTGGCCGACGTGTCCGGGTCGATGGAGGCGTACTCCCGCGCGTACCTCCACCTGCTCCACGGCGCCGTGCGCGGGGCGAGAGCGGAAGCCTTCGTGTTCGCCACCCGCCTCACCCGCCTCACCCGGCCCCTGCGGCTCGCGGATCCCGAGGAGGCGCTGGCCCGGGCCGCGGCGCTCGCGCCCGACTGGTCGGGCGGCACCCGCATCGGCGAGGCGATCCGACGCTTCAACGACGAGTACGGCCGTCGGGGCCTGGCCCGCGGCGCGGTGGTGGTCATCGTCTCCGACGGGTGGGAGCGTGCCGACCCGACGCTGCTCGGCGAGCAGCTCGCCCGCCTCCGCCGCCTCGCCCACCGCATCGTGTGGGTGAACCCCCGGGCGGCCACCGAGGGGTTCGCCCCCCTCGCCGGCGGCATGGCCGCGGCGTTGCCCCACGTCGACAGCCTGCTCAGCGGCCACTCGCCGGCTGCGGTGGCCGATCTCCTGGCGACGATCGCTGCCGACGTCCCCGTCACCGTCCCGCGGCGCTGAACCGGGTCAGCGCTCCTCGAGGACGAGGGGGCCGTCGACGAGCAGACGGAAGCGGCCACGGCCGGTCTTCTCGATGCGGATGGGGGCGTCACGCTCCACGAGCCGCCGCTTCAACAGGATGAGGCGGCTCTCGAGGTTGTCCCGGAAGTCGGGCAGCTCGAGGCTGGGGTCGAGCCGCACCTCCTTGTTCGTGAACTCGGTGCGGCCCTCGCGCTCGAAGTGGCCGAGCAGCGACCACAGGATGCGGCCGGCCACGCCCTTGATGAGGTACTCGTCGTCGAGGAAGGTGCTGCCGTCGACCGCGAAGAAGCGCACCCGGGTGCCCTCGGGGCGGTGCGCCGGCGGGGCGCCGCGGTCCAACGGCACCGCGTCGACCGGCTCGCCGCCCTGCGCCCGGGTCGCCTCGACCGCGTTGGCGACCACCGACGCCACCGCGGTCAGCAGCGCCTCGTCCTCGGGCGTGTAGGCGACGGGTGCATCGGTCTCGGCCACGAGGACGGCCACGAGCTGGCCCATGGCCAGCCCGGGCACCGCGAGGCGGCTGGTGACGTCGGTGAGGCCGGGGAGCGCCACCTCGAGCCCGGGACCGACCTCGCCGGTCTGCTCGTACGACTGGCGCACGGCCCGCGAGTAGCGCCGGACCTGGCGCATGTTCCCGATGCGCATCGCCACGCCGCGGGCGGCCGCCATGCCGATCATGCCCTCGCCCACCGCGACCTCGGATCCCACGCCCTGGTCGGCGAAGCCGTGGCTCGCGATGGTGAAGAGCCGGCGACCCGACTCGTCGACGAGCAGGAGCAGGTTGTGCTCGAAGCCGAGCAGCTCGGCCAGGCCGTCGACGGTGACCGAGACGAGCGTGTCGAGGTCGGTGCAACGGGAGAGGCGCGCGGTGAGCTCCGCCATGCCGGCCGCACCGCGCCCGGCGGGGGCTGCGGCGGTCACCGGTCGCCCCAGCGGTGACGGCAACAGCACCACCTCGAGCACGCGGTAGACGTCGGCGGACCGCAGCTTGAAGACGTCCTCCATGCGCGTCTCGGCCGCGACCGCGTCCACGTCGTCGCTCAGCAGTCGGAACAGCTCCCCCCGCCGCTCGGTGCGCTCGTACACGAGCTCGAGGCGGTACTCGTCGTAGGTGGTCGGGTCGATGATCAGCATCGAGGCCCGGGGGTTCTCGGCCAGGTTGCGGGCGGTCTTGGAGAAGAACTGGTTCGAGAGGGCCACGTGGTCGTCGTCGACCATGCGCACCCGGGAGAGGTAGGTGACGTTGGGGGTGCCGTCCGCGGCCGCAGTGGCCACGACGGCGGGGACGGCCCCCTCGAAGCACAGGTTCAACGACGCGAGTGCGACCGCCTGGGCCGTGGTCACCGTTGCACCCGCGCCCCGGCGCCGGGCCCGGGGGTCTGGTCGAAGGCCTCGTCGACCTCGACGGTGCAGGCCACGTAGGCGGCCGGTCGGAGCCGCTCGGTCAGGTGACGGGGGGTGCCGTCGGTGTTCGCGATGTCGGTGAAGAACTCGTCGCAGTAGCGGTCGACCTTGGCCAGGTCCTCGTCGGTGGCCGGGGTGATGGCGGTGACCCGTCCTTTGAGCTGGAACGAGCGCAAGGTGACCACGTCGGCCCCGGTGACCGCGATCCGGCCGCCGTGGTCGGCCTCGCGGGAGAGGTTCGCGATGGTGACCCGGTCGCCGGCGTCGAGCAGGAGCCGCACCGGGCTCGGGGTCGCGGGCGTCAGGGTGAGCCCCCAGCCCCGACTCGCGTACGGGGCGCCGTCCGGGCCGACGGTGCCGACCACCAGGGCGCAGCCCCGCTCGGCGAGCTCACGGTCGATGCCGTCGTCGGATTCAGCCACGGGTAGCAATTACTTAGCATCCGCTCACGGAGCTTTGAGCCGCGGGCGATCCCGGGGCCCTTCACGATGGCGAGGTACCCACCCACCCCGTCACGGAGGAACCCCGAATGACCCTCACCACCGACTCCCAGCTGATCACCGAGGCGCCGGCCATGGTCGCCCTCGACCTGTACAAGGACATCCACAAGGGCATCCGCGCCGACCTGTTCGCGGTGACCGGCCGGGCCGGCTCGCTCGACCCGGCCGACGCCGCCGGTCGCGCCGCCCTCGCCGAGGCGGTGCGGTTCTCGGTGGACCTGCTCGTGAGCCACGCGGAGCACGAGGACACGGTGATCCAGCCCGTGCTCGAGGTCGAGCGCCCGGACCTGGCCGAGGTCATCGCCGCCGACCACCACGGCCTCGAGCCGCGGATGGACGGGCTCGTCGCCCTCGCCGCCACCGTGGCCGAGGTCGACGGCGCCGAGGCCCGCCGGTGGCTCCACGCCCTCTACCTCGACCTGGCCCTGTTCACCGGCGACTACCTGCGCCACCAGGACACCGAGGAGCGCGTGGTCATGCCGGCGCTCGAGGCGGCCATCGGGTTCGAGGCCGTCCTCGGCCTGCACACCGCGATCGTCAGCAGCATCCCGCCCGACGAGATGGCCTCGTCGCTCGCGGTCATGCTGCCGGCCATGGACGTCGACGACCGCACCGAGCTACTCGGCGGGATGCGGGCGTCGGCACCTGCGGAGGCCTTCGAGGGGGTCTGGGCGCTGGCCGGCACGGTGCTCACCCCCGGTGACCACGAGGCCCTCGGCGCCCGCCTCGGCCTGTAGCCACGCCGAGCGCCCCGGACGGGGCCGCGGGCTCGAGGCCCGCGGCTCCGCCGGCGCGTTCACGCGAGCTTGATGTAGATCTGCTTGGACTCGAGGAAGGCGTCGAGGCCGTAGGGCCCGAGCTCGCGACCGATGCCGGACTGCTTGAATCCGCCCCAGGACGCCTCGGTGGGCGCCGGCTGGGAGTCGTTGACCCAGACGACGCCGGCCCGCACCGCCTTGGCCGCGGCGAAGGCCTTGCCGATGTCGCGGGTCCAGATGGCGGCGGCGAGCCCGTACTCGGTGTCGTTGGCCATCCGGGTGACGTCCGCGACGTCGTCGAAGGGGATCACCGTGGCCACCGGGCCGAAGATCTCCTCCCGGGCGATGGTGAGGTCGAGCGACTCGGTCTCGAACACCGTCGGCGGCACGAAGAAGCCACCGGCCAGCTCGGGGTCGTCCGGGCGGGTGCCCTCGTAGGCGACCTGGGCCCCCTGGGTGCGGCCGAGGTCGATGTAGCCCTCGACCCGTTCGCGCTGGGTGGCACTGACGAGCGGGCCCATGGTGACGTCGGGGTCAAGGCCCGAGCCGAGCTTGATGGCCTTGGCCTCGTCGACGAGGCCGGCGAGCACGTCGTCGTAGACGGGGCGCTGGACGAAGATGCGGCTGCCCGCCGAGCACACCTCACCCTGGTTGCCGAAGATCCCCGTGGCGGTGCCGGGCACGGCCTCGCCCAGGTCGGCGTCGGCGAACACGATGTTCGGGCTCTTGCCACCGAGCTCGAGCGTGACCCGCTTCAGGTCGTCGGCGCAGAGCCGCATGATGTGCTGACCCACGGCCTTCGAACCGGTGAAGCTGATCTTGTCGACGCCGCGGTGGGTGACCAGGGGCTCGCCCGCGGCCGGGCCCGTGCCGGTGACCACGTTGAGCACGCCCGCGGGCAGGCCGGCCTCGACCGCCAGGCGTCCGAGGGCGAGGGCGGTGAGCGGGGTCTGCTCGGCGGGCTTGAGCACCACGGTGCAGCCGGCCGCGAGCGCGGGCGCCACCTTCTGGCAGGCCATGAGCAGCGGGTAGTTCCAGGGCACGATGAGGCCGCAGACGCCGACGGGCTCCTTGACGATCAGGCTGAGGGCCTCGGGGCCGACCGGCGGGATGTCGCCGGTGATCTTGGTGGCCCAGCCGGCGTAGTACTCGAACATGAACGCGGCCTCGTCGACGTCCCAGACCGCGTCCTCGAGGGGCTTGCCGCAGTCGAGGGTCTCGAGCCGGGCCAGCTCGTCGCGGTCCCGCCGCAGCAGCGCGGCGATCGCGAAGAGCTTCTCGGCCCGCTCGCGCTCGGGGACCGCGGTGCCCCAGGCGCCGCCGTCGAAGGCGCGGCGGGCGGCGGCGACGGCGAGGTCGACGTCGTCCGCGCCGCCGGCGGCCACCGAGGCGAGGACCGCGCCGGTGGCCGGATCGAGGGTGTCGACGTGCTCGCCGGACCGGGGCTCGACCCAGGCACCGTCGACGAGCAGCTGGTGGGTGTCCGCCACCGGCGCCGCCTCAGGCTGCGCCGGCGGGGTCGGTCGAGACCGCCCCGTTGTCGGCGACCTGGTCGGTCCAGGCGGATCCGTCCCACCACCGTTGCTGGTGCCGGCCGGTCGGGTCCGGGTGCCAGCCACCGGCCGGCGCCGCCGCGGGGGCGCCACCGGCGGCGGGCGTGCCGGCGGCCGGGCCCGAGCCGGTGAGGTTGATCCCGCCGCTGGTGAGACCACCGGCGGCGTCCTGGGCCTTGGCGGCGAGCTGCGCCATGTCGAGGCCCTGAGCGGCGAGGAGGCTGGCGAAGCCGAACGCGGCGGCCACGAGGAGCACCTGGAACACCGCCGAGCCGAGGCCGGGGACGTCGAAGCGGCCCGGGGCGACCAGGAAGCCGCCGATGCCGCCGGCGACGAAGCCGGCGGCGGCCAGGAGGGGCAGGCGCTTCTTGGCCGCCGGGTCGGGGCCGGCGATCGGGGCGAGGGCGACCGCGCCCATGACTGCACCGAAGAAGGCCCAGACCAGGCCGAGGTAGAAGGCGAACATGAACCGGCCGAAGAACTCGCCGAGGTTGTCGAAGACCGGGTCGAAGAAGACGAGGTCGATGACCGCGAAGCCGATCAACTGCGTGACAAGGCCGGCCACCGCGCCGGCGGCGGCGCCGAGCACCGTGGGCATGAGTGCGTCCTGGTCGAGCTTGCCGGCGCCGAGCGCGGCGACGAGCTTCGGCCCGCCGAGCACCGCGGCACCGAGGAGGGCGCCGAACACCAGGGCCACGAACGCCCGCTTGCCCGTGCTCTCGATGCCGTTCTTGGTCGTGAAGAGGATGAAGCGGGGGAAC
This sequence comes from uncultured Microthrixaceae bacterium, assembly GCA_964649545.1. Lineage (GTDB taxonomy): Bacteria > Actinomycetota > Acidimicrobiia > Acidimicrobiales > DATDAH01 > JAEUJM01. The sequence continues at coordinate 11,061 of CAZYPY010000050.1, forward strand.
AGGTCGAAGATCGTGGCCAGGACCACCGTGGCGACGAGGCCAACCACCGGAGCGGCGAGGGCGCCGAGCCACGGGGGCAGGGGCGTACCGCTCTTGGGCGCCCCGGCCACCGCACCGACGCCGCCGTAGGCCGGTGCCGCGGGTTGGGCCGGTTGGGTCGGTTGGGTCGGTTGGGTCGGTTGGGCCGGCGCGGTCTCGGGGGTCGCCGCCGGGGGCACCAGGGGCTGCTGGCCGAGGTTCACCGTCTGGGTGGCGTTGGGGTCGAAGGCCGGCTCGGCCGGCGCCGCGGGCTCGGCGGTGGGCGGGTCGACGTGCTGCGCGCCGGCCTGCCAGACCTGGTCGGTCCAGGTGGTGCCGTCGAACCAGCGCTTCTCATAGCGGCCGTACGGGTCCTCGTACCATCCTGGCGTTGCGCCACCCTGGCTCACGGTCGTCCTCCTGCTCGCGGTCCGGACACCGAGACGTTAAGCCAGAGCGGCACCGTCCGCGGCCGACCGACGACTCGTCGGGGTCCGTCAGGCCGGATGGGGATGGCCGAGCTCCCGCTTGAAGCGGTCGCCCAGGCGGGTGAGCAGCACGGCGGCGCCGATGATCAGGAGCCCCGCGACCATGATGAGCAGCGGCGCGGTGCCCTCGCCGGGGAAGAACCAGGCGATGGCCCAGGGCACGTTCACCACCAGGGCGAGCGCGCCGACCGCCGACAGGATCACCCGACCGGGGCGCAGGCCGAGGCCGAGCAGCGCCAGCGCGTTGGTGATGCCGAACAGCGCCGCGAACCCCGGCGCCTGCACGCCGCACACGGCGGCGCCGGCCACCGCCATGAGTGCGCCGGCGGCCTCGAGCACCAGGGGCAGGCGGGTGCGGGCCGACCAGCCGAGGGCCAGGACCGCGCCGCCGGCGAGCCAGAGCGTGAGCCCGGTCACCACGCCCGCCTGCTCCGCGTACCAGCCGAGCAGCGGCGGCCCGCTCTGGAGCACGGTGACGACGCCGAGCACCCCGGCGATGAGCTGCCCGGCGAAGCTCGGGGCCAGGCCGCGGACGAGGGCGACGGCCAGCAGGCCGACGCCAGTGGCGAGGATCGCGAACAGGCCGAGACCCTCGATCGCGGTGGCGATGTCGATGCTGCCGACGAGCAGGGCGACGGCGCCGACCGTCTCGGTGATCCAGGGCAGGGGGGTGCGGAGGCGGACGCCCACGGTGAACAGCGCGGCGCCGACGAGCCAGACCGCGATCCCGACCGCGAGCACCGAGTCCGTCATGGCCACCCACCCGCCCACCGCGACGGGGACGGCGGCCAACGCCACGAACTGCTGGACGGGCCGGTCACGCCACGCCCACATCGCTCCGCTCACCACCGCCGCCGTCGTGGCGACCGTGCCGATGATCGGGGCCGGCGAGTCGGCGAGCACGTCGGCGACGATGCCCGCGGCGAGCGCCGCGGCCGCCGTGGAGGCGAGCCAGAGCACGGCGCGCAGGCGGGCCAGGGCCGGGTCCACCCGCTCGTGCACGGCCAGCCCGGCGAGCCCGAGGGCCAGCGCGGCGCCGCCGGCCAGGGCGACCCGTCCGGAGGCGGCCAGGTCGGTCCAGAAGCGGCTGACCACGAGCACCACCCCGGCGGTGGCGAGGGCGGCGCCGAGGTAGCCGAGCACCTCGGCCACGATCGGCACCCGGTCCGAACGCAGGTGGTGGACGACCGCCGGCGACGTTGCCGGCGGCGAGGGGGGCTCGGGGGGTCCCGCCTCGCCGCCGACGACCGTGGCCGCCTCGACCGCCTCGTAGGCGGCGATGGCGGCGGACTCCTCGGGGCTGATCAGGCCGGCCTCGACCCAGCGGTGGAGCTGCGGGTCGAGCTCGGGTGGGCCGGCGGAGCGTCGCCCGACGCGGGGCCCGGCCCGGAGGGGGCGCGTGGTCCGCAGGCGGGTGACCAGGACCACCGCGAGGACGAGGACGAGGACGAGGGCGAGCAGCGTGAGGCTGATCATGGTGCCCTCCTTCGGGGGTTAGGAGGGTGCTTGTCTTCCCGCTCGGCCGAACCCGAGGCACGGCCTCCTCGCTCGTCGCAGGTCTTCGGTTCGGTCGACTGGACAGTAGACAAGGACCCTCCTAGGGAGGCCCGATGGCCTCCATGACGGCGGCCACCACCCCGTTGCGGGTGAGGGGGCCGGAGTTGACGAGGGTGCCCTCGACCAGGTCGGGGCGACGTTCGACGGCCGGGCGGGGGGCGAAGACGACCACGGGGAGGGCGGGGTGGTGGCCGGTGAGGGCGCCACGCACCTGGTGCATCGGTTCGTCGCTGGTCACGAGCACCTGGACCACGGCGTCGGCCCCGTCGACCGCCTCGCAGCCGGTGCCGGTGACCAGCGGGCAGTCACCGACGTGGCGGTGGCCGGGGCCCTCGCACTCCGCGGTGCGATAGCCGGCCCGACGCAGGGCCTCGCCCATCGCGTGGCGCAGCTCGGCGTCCTCCTCCTCGATCAGCACCTGCTTGGCCCCGTCGGGGCCGGTCCAGTCGGGTGGCGCGATGGCGTGGACCCGGTCACGGACCAGCGGCAGGCGTCGGATCGCCGTGTTCATGTCGCGATGGTCGGCGCGTCCCCCGCCGCGGAACAGGGCCGTTGGTCCTCAACCGGCCAGGAGGCGGGCGCGGCGACCCGCCGTGCTCAGTGGGCGGCGAGGGCGTCGACGAGTGCCGGGTCGGCGTCGGCATCGAGGCGCCCGACCAGGCCGGCGACGAGGGTCTCGTCGTCCACGACCGCGTCGAGGTCGCCGAGCACGACACGGGTGCCGCCGTCGACGGCCTCGACCGTGGCGGACGGGTCCTTCTCGGTCAGCGCGAAGCGGCTGAACGCGGTGCGCCACGCCAGGCGGTCGGCGGCCTCGTCGGGCGTCACCGGGAGCGCGATGTCGTCGGCGTGGGTGGCCAGCTCGGTGGCCACGTGGAAGGCCTGCCAGCGCAGCGGGTAGGGGCCGACCGTGCTGTCGATGTCGCCCCCGTCGCGCTCGCGGAGGCGGCGACGGGTCGCCGCGTCGGCCGTGGCCCACTCGTCCACCAGGTCGGCGATCGGGGTGTCGCGGCGGGCGTCGATCCCGCCCTGGTTGAAGTCGTCGAGGCTCGTGTAGCCCGCGGCGAGCCCGTCGGCGATGAACTGCTGGACCGTCCCGTCGAGGCAGGCGTGGTGGTACTCCTCGGTGGCCGCCAGGTGGGCCACCACGTCGCGGATGCTCCACCCCTCGCAGCGCGACGGCCGGCCCCAGACGTCGTCCGCCTCGTCGGCGGCCATGGCCCGCAGGAGCCGCTCGATGCGGGCCGCCTCGGCGTCGAGGGCGTCGTAGGGGTCGTAGCCCTCCAGGTGGCGCTCGTCGGGTGCGTCGGCCATCGGGTCACCTCCGGACATCGGTGCCTCCATCGTCGCGCGGCCGGCGGTCCGGCGCTCGGGGACCCTCAGGTCGGGATGCCGTCGGCGTCGCACGGCGGCTCGACCTCGAGGTCGAGCACGATGAGCTCCTCGTCGATGATGCGCAGGGTCCGTTCCATCGACGTGGGCTGGAGTCCGCCGACGCCGTCGTGCACGGGGTCGTCGAGGAACGCGACGAGCAGCAGCAGTGAGCTGACGAGCGCGGCGACCGTCCCCATCATCACCGCCTGGGTCACCTTGCGCTCGGTCGAGTCGGCGAACAGCAGCATGTAGAGCAGCAGCACCCCCGACAGGAAGAACAGGACGACCCACAGCGGGAGCGGGATGACCCCGGCGGCGCCGTGGATGCGATCGTTCCTCGCCCGTTCCCGCTCGGAGCGCTGGTCGATCCACCGGTCGAACGCGGACTGCTCGACGGCGTCGTCGGTGTCCACCCGCTGGAGGGTGAGGAAGAGCTCGTCGGCCCACTGGTTCGGCGCGGTGTCGTCGAGGCTGCCGTCCTCCATGGCCTCCCACTCCTCGCCGGCGACCGACCGGCCGTAGCAGACGAGCTCCCCGACCAGCCGGGCCCGCACGTCCGCCGGCAGCAGCTGGGCCGTCTCCACCTGCTGGGCGAGGAGGATGGCCTCGTCCTCGGCGCCGGCGCGGGACGTGTCGTAGCTGTCGAAGGCGAGGAACACCACGAAGCCGAGCAGCACGGCGAAGCCGGTGGCCAGGACGCCGAAGACCCCGGCGGCGCGGTCGCCGTCGCTGAAGTAGCTGCCCGCCGGGGCGCGACGACGCACGAGCAGCATGAGCCCGATGGCCGACGCCGACGTCGCGGCGACGATCAGCACCGCCCACACCAGGTTCACGGGTACGAATCTAGGGCCGGTACCGTCTCGGCTCGTGACGCTGCACGACGACGAGGCCGCGGTCCTGGCCGCGAACCAGGCGTTCTACGACGCCCACGAGCGCCGGGATCTCGTGGCCATGATCGAGGTGTGGGAGCACCACGACCGGGTCGTCTGCGTGCACCCCGGCTGGCCCATCCTGCGGGGTTGGGCCGCGGTCGAGGAGTCGTGGCGCCGCATCCTGCACGGTCCCGGCCGCAACCAGTTCATCCTCACGAACACCGAGGTCACGGTCGCCGGTGACCTGGCCTGGGTGACCGTCGACGAGAACGTCATGGCCGGCGGCGCGGCGGGGACGGTGGCCGCCACCAACGTGTTCGCCCGGGCCGACGACGGGGGCTGGCTCCTCGTCATCCACCACGGCTCCACCGTCGTTCCCCGCTGACCCGTCGGGGCCCGCTCCCGGGTCAGTGGTGCCCGGCGATGATCTCGACGATCTCGTCGGGGGCCTCGAGGGGGAGCATGTGGCCTCGACCCGGGAGCTCGACCAGACGGGCGGCGGGGATGGTGGAGGCCATGAGCCGGCTGTGGCGCGGCGGGGTGAGGGGGTCGCGCCGGCCCACGACGACGGTCGTGGGGAGCGAGATCGTGGCGCCGGCCCGACGCAGGTCCATGGCGGTGACGGACTGGAGGATGCCGTGGCGGGTGGCGAACGGCGTGCCCACGAAGTGGTCCCGGGTGGCGCGCACCGCGGCGTGCGTCGCACCCCGTCCCAGCGTCCCCCGCACGAGCAGGTGGCCGTACCGGCCGGACAGCGCCCGGTCGACGTGCGGTCCGACGCGGGCCAGCGGCTCGGTGACCCGGCCGAGGGGCGTGGTCGCCAGCCCGCCGGCCGAGGTGGCCACGAGCACGAGGCCCCGCGTGCGGTCGGCGGCGACCTCGGGGTGGCCGATGGCGAAGGCCTGCACGGTCATGCCCCCGAGCGAGTGGCCGGCGACGACGGCGTCGCGCAGGTCGAGGGCCTCGAGCACCTCGGCGAGGTCGGCCCCGAACCGCTCGACCGCGAACCCGTGCTCACCGACGGTGGACGGGCCGTGGCCCCGTTGGTGCCAGCGGACCACCCGGTGACCGCGCTCCAGCAGCGGGCCGGCCACGAGCGACCAGTTGTCGATGTGGCCGCCCCAGCAGTGGGCCAGGACCACGGTGGGCCCGTCCGCAGGGCCGAGCACGTCGACCGCGAGCGTGGCCCCGTCCGAGGTCGTGACCTCCAGGTGCTCACCGGGGGCGACCGCGTCGAGCAGGGCCCGGTTGGCGCGGCGGGCCCGCACGGCGAGCACCCCGGCCGTGGTGGCGACGCCGGCGGCGGCGCCGAGGAGGAGGGCGTGGCGGACCCGCACGGCCCCGAGCTTGGCAGGTGCGCACGGGGCCGGCCCACCCCGGCGGTGCGCCGGGAGGGGGGTCAGTCGGGGGCGTCGAGGTCGAGGCGGACGAGGAGGTCGTCGAGGAGGTCCTCGGTGGAGGGCCAGTCGCCCTCGGGCTTGCAGGCGATGAGGCTAACGATGCCGTGCACCCAGGTGTGGACCTGCACGGCGACGAAGGTGGGGTCGCGGTCGTCGCCCCGCGCCGCGAGGATGTCGCCGACCACCGCCACGAGTTGGTCGAAGGCGCCGAGGCCGACGGGCTCGTCGGCGCGGTCGGGCAGGTCGGCGGGGTCGGTGAACATCACCCGGTACTTGCCGGGGTGCTCGAGGGCGAAGCGGGCGTAGGCCGTGCCGGCGTCGCGGAGCCGGGCGTAGACGTCACCGGCGGCCAGGTAGGCCTCGGCGAGGGTGGCCTGGAACTCGTCCCAGCAGTGGTCCACCGCGGCGACCATCAGCTCGTCCTTGTCGGCGAAGTGGTTGTAGACGGCCATGGGGCTCACGCCGGCCCGAGCGGCCACCGCCCGCAGGCTCACCCGGTCGACGGAGCGGTGCTCGGCGATGAGGTCGGCGGCCGCGTCGAGCAGGTCGGCGCGCAGGCGGTCGCCCTCGCCGCGGGGGTTTCGGGTCCGGGTCGGTGTGACGGACATCACGTGCTCCTCGGGTTGACGCTCGTAAGTATACATGCGTACATGGCGCTCATGTTCACTGCCCTCGGTCGTCTCGCCGTCCGCCGCCGACGTGCCGTGCTGGTGGTCACCGTCCTGTTCGTCGCCCTCGCCGCCGTCCTCGGGGGCGGGGTCTTCGCCCGCCTGTCGACCGGCGGGTTCGAGGACCCCTCGAGCGAGTCCAGTCGCGCCGAGGCGTACCTCGACGAGAACTTCGGGGCGGCGTCGCCCAACGTGGTCCTGCTGGTCACCGCCGAGGACGGGTCGGTGGACGACGCCGCCGTCGTGGCGGAGGGCGAGCGGCTCACCGAGGCCCTCGACGAGGTGCCGGGCGTCGACCAGGCGCTGTCGTACTGGTCGCTCGGGAGCCCGCCGCCGCTGCGCAGCACCGCCGGTGACTCGGCGTTGGTCCTCGGGGTGATCGGCGGCGACCCCGACGAGGCCGAGGCGGTGGTCGAGCGCATCGACGAGGCCCTCGCCGGCCCGTCCGGGCCGGTGACGGTCGAGGTGGGCGGCCAGGCCGAGGTCTTCCGCCAGGTGGGGGTCACCATCGAGGGCGACCTGGCCCGGGCCGAGAGCATCGCGGTGCCCATCACCCTCGCCCTGCTGCTCGTGGTCTTCGGCTCGATCGTCGCCGCCCTGCTGCCGGTGGCCATCGGCGCGGTCGCCATCCTCGGCGCCTTCCTCGTCCTCTGGCTGGTGACCGCGGTCGCCGACGTCTCCGTGTTCTCCATCAACCTGGTGACCGCCCTCGGACTCGGCCTGGCCATCGACTACAGCCTGTTCGTGGTGTCCCGGTTCCGGGAGGAGCTGGCCGCCGGGCGGGAGGTGGATGCCGCGGTGGTCCGCACGGTCGAGACCGCGGGGCGCACGGTGGCCTTCAGCGGCCTGACCGTGGCGGTCTCGCTCTCGGCGCTGCTCATCTTCCCCTTGTTCTTCCTGCGCTCGTTCGCCTACGCGGGGATCGGCGTGATCCTCGTCGCCCTGATCACCTCGGTGGTGTCGCTGCCGGCGCTGCTGGCGGTGCTCGGCCACCGGGTGGACAAGGGCCGACTCTGGGCCCGACGGCCGGCGCCGCCGGTGGGCGAGGGCTTCTGGTACCGGCTGGCCAAGCGGGTCATGCGCCGGCCGGTGGTCGTCACCGTGGTCGTCGTCGCCTTCCTCGGGTTCCTCGGGCTGCCGTTCTTCAACGTGGTGTTCGCCAGCCCCGACCACCGGGTGCTCCCGGAGGGCAACCCCGCCCGTGAGGTCAGTGAGCGCCTGCGCGAGGACTTCGACTCGGACGAGGCCGACGCCTTCCCCGTGGTGGTCACCGAGCCCGTCACCGACACCCAGGTCGACGCCTACGCCGCCGAGCTCTCGGGGCTCGAGGGCGTCGCCCGGGTCGACGCCCGAACCGGCCACTACGTCGACGGCACCCTCGTCCTCGGTCCCGACGACACCTCGCCGCGGTTCGAGGGCGACGACGCCACGTGGTTGAGCGTGGTGCCGACGGTCGAGCCGGCCTCGACGGAGGGCGAGACGCTCGTCCACGAGATCCGCGACCTGGCACCGGGCTTCGACGTGCTGGTGGGCGGTGGGTCCGCCTTCCAGGTCGACACCAAGGACGCCATCTTCGCCCTGGCCCCGTGGGCGGCCGCGTGGATCGGGGTGGCCACCTTCGTGCTGCTGTTCCTCATGTTCGGGAGCGTGGTCGTGCCGCTCAAGGCGCTCGTCCTCAACACCTTGAGCCTCAGCGCCACGTTCGGGGCCATGGTCTGGGTGTTCCAGGAGGGCAACGGGGCCGGCCTGCTCGACTTCACCGCCACCGGGCTGACCGACACCACCACGCCCATCCTCATGTTCTGCATCGCCTTCGGGCTCTCGATGGACTACGAGGTCTTCCTGCTCTCGCGCATCAAGGAGGAGCACGACCGGGGCCTGGCCAACGAGGAGGCGGTGGCCCGGGGCCTCGAGCGCACGGGCCGCATCGTGACCGCGGCGGCGGTGCTCCTGGCGGTGACCTTCGTGGCCTTCGCCACCTCGGGCGTGACCTTCATCAAGCTCTTCGGCCTGGGCCTGGCCCTCGCGGTGCTGATGGACGCCACCGTCGTCCGCGGCACGCTCGTCCCGGCGCTGATGAAGCTGGCCGGCGAGGCCAACTGGTGGGCGCCGGCGCCGCTAC
>CAZYPY010000051.1:0-19420 GCA_964649545.1 uncultured Microthrixaceae bacterium
AGGAGGGCGCCGGCCTCGTCGGCGGGGAGGGGGCGGGCGAAGTGGTAGCCCTGGCCCCAGTCGCAGCCGAGGCTCTGGAGCACGGCGGTCTGGCCCTTGGTCTCGACGCCCTCGGCCACGGTGACGAGACCGAGGGAGCGGGCCATGAGCACGACTGCAGCGGTGATGGCGAGACCGCCGCCGGTCGAGCCGAGGCCGTTCACGAAGGACTGGTCGATCTTGACGATGTCGAACGGGAAGCGCTCGATGTAGCTGAGCGACGAGTACCCGGTGCCGAAGTCGTCGACCGCGAGGCGCACGCCGAGGCCCTTGAGCGCGCCGAGCACCTCGGAGGCGGCCTCGACGTCGTCGACCAGCACGTTCTCGGTGACCTCCAGGGTGAGCTGCTCGGCCGGCCACTGGTGGCGTTCGAGCAGGCCCTGGAGAAGCGGCACGAGGTCGGGGTCGGCGAGCTGTCGGGGGGAGAGGTTCACCGAGAGCAGGAAGTGCGGGTGTCCGGGAACCGCTCGCAGCCACTCGGCGGCCTGGCCGATGGCTTCGTTGAGCACCCAGGCGCCGAGGGGGACGATGAGACCGGACTCCTCGGCGACGGGGACGAAGTCGGCCGGCGGCACCGAGCCCCGCTCGGGGTGGGTCCAGCGCAGCAGAGCCTCGACGCCGATCACCCGGCCGCTGTCGAGCGACACGGTGGGCTGGTAGGAGAGGGTCAGCTCGCCGTGGTCGAGGGCCTTGCGCAGGTCGCTCTCGAAGTGCAGGCGGTCGAGCAGGCGCACCCGCAGGGCGTCGTCGAACACCACCACCCGGTCGCCGCCACGCTCCTTGGCCTGGTAGGTGGCGGCGGCGGCGTTGCGCAGCAGGGCGTCGCTGTCGTCGTCGCCGCCGGCGAGGGCGAGGCCGATGCTGGCGGACACCCGGACGTCGGCCCGTTCGAGGGCAAAGGGCTCCTGGAGCGCCCCGAGCAGTCGGCCACCGAGGTCGGTGGCGGCCTCGACGTCCACCGACTGGTCGACGACGACGACGAACTGGTTGCCGCCGAAGCGGCCGAGCACGACGCGATCCTGGAGCAGGGCGGCGCGGAGGCGCCCGGCCACGCGGCCGAGGAGCTCGTCGCCGGCCTGGTGGCCGAGGCTGTCGTTGATGACCTTGAAGCGATCGAGGTCGACGAGCACGACCGCGGCCGGAGCGAAGCCGGGTTGGCTGTCCCGGGGTCGGGACAAGGCCTGGTCGATGCGGTCGACCAGCAGGGCCCGGTTGGGCAGCCCGGTGAGGCTGTCGTGGGTGACCTGGTGCGCCAGCCGAGCGCCGAGCTCGGACTCCGCGTCGTCGACCGGGGCTGGGGGAGGGCGACGGTCGGAGATGCTGCGGGTGGTGACGATGATGCCGCCGACCTCGGGATCGTCGAGCAGGTTCATGCCCGTGAACTCGATGGCCTCCCACTGCCCGTCGGCTCGGCGGGCCCGGAACTCGCCGGTGCGGCTGAGGCCGGGCGTGTCCACCACCTGGCGCAGCAGGTCGTTGGCGTGGTCGAGGTCGTCGGGGTGGGCGAGGTCGAACGCGGAGCGCTCGTCCCAGAACTCCGGCGGGTACCCGAGCGTCGCCTTCATCTCGCTGGTGCTGTAGAGCAGGGTGCCGTCGCCGTCGAGCACGGTGACGGTGTCGGCCATCTTGTGCAGGAGCACCCGGTAGGGCTCCTCGGTCGGAGCGGGTCGCTCGGGACGGACCGGCCGGCGACCGGTGTCGTTCATCATGGCCAGTGTGGCCGTGCGCCGGCCCCGCTCGTCGAGGAGGGGGGCGACGGACAGCCGACACGAGAACGAGGTGCCGTCGGGCCGGTGACCGGTGGCCTCCACGGTGGCCAACTCGTCGCCCGCGAAGCCCTCTCGGCGCCCGCCCCACGGGTCGGCGTAGCCGCTGATGGGGACGGCCCGGCCGAGCACGCTGGCCACCGGCCAGCCGAAGGCCCGGGCGGCTGCGGGGCTCCAGGTGCGCACCGCGCCCTCGGGGCTGAAGCTGAACGCGACCAGGGTGGCGCCCGCCGTCACCGCGTCGAGCTGCTCGTCGGCGCGCCGCAGCGAGTCGACGGTGCGGCGCTCGGCGGTGACGTCGCGCACGTGGGCGATGGCGCCGACCGGCCGGCCGTCGCGCCCGTGCAGGACGCTGGCGTCGCCCACCACGTGGCGGACGCCTCCCGTCGGGAGCGGTACCCGGAACTCGAGGCCGATGGTGGACCCGCGGCCCTCGGCGGCGGCGGTGAGGCGGTCGGCGGTGGGCTGGGCGAAGGTGGGTGCGACCAGGTCGAGCACGTTCATCTCGCGGGCCTGGCTCGACCGGCGCTCGACCAGCGCGGCGAAGGCCGGGTTGGCGTCGAGCACGCGACCGGTGAAGTCGAACAGCACGATGCCGACCGGTGCGGAGGTGAACGCGGCCGTACGCCAGTCGGCCCCCGCGGCGCCCACGAGGGGCACCGGCACCCCCGCGGCGCGGTCGGCGGCGGAGGCCACCTCGGCATCGCCGAGGGTCTGGCTCGCTTGTGGTGGGCCGGTGGGGACGTCCGCCATGGGCACCAGTCAAGTGGATCGGTCGGTTACGGCGGTGGAGGCTACCGGTCGGTCCCCGTCGGCGTCGTGTCGCGGTCATCCGGCGCAGGCGCGAGTCCCGACTCGGCGCGGGCCGACCAGACCGGTCCGGGTGGTTCGACCCTGTCCGTCGGACCGGGGCGGCGCGACCGTGAACTGTGGCCGGGAACGTGATTCCCCGGCCGACCGTGATGCGCCTCGGGGGGTCGACCTGTCGGTGACCGTCCTGAGGTTCTGGGGAACGACGACGCCCGCCTCCGCCGAGGACCCGCCGGCGTTGCTCACGGCGTGGGGCAACTCGTCTCATGCGAGGACGCCACCACCGACTCAGCGTGTGCGACCTCGCCGTCGTGCCCGAACCTCAGGGGAACCACCGTCACCATGGTGGTGAAGTCCCCACCTTCCCGGCCTATTGGGACACCGTTCGCTTCATCACCACTCGGGGCTGACCCCGCCGACGGGCCGTCGGATCGATCGAGCTTCGGGTCGGCGCCGCCGCCCGGTATCGTGGTTGGGCCCGCCCGGGTAGCTCAGTCGGCAGAGCAGCTCACTCGTAATGAGCAGGTCAGGAGTTCGATTCTCCTCTCGGGCTCTGGGATACCCTCTCCCAGGAGATTTCTTCATCCCGCGTCCATCTCGCGCGGTGGTCGCGGCAACGCACCCGCCACGGCGGCCACGATGCCGTGTTCGCGCAACGAGTGGTAGCCGCCGGGCATCCGCGGGCTGGCCTTACCGTGGAGGCCGACCTCCTTGAGCTCGCAGGTGCACCCCGCTTCGCGTCCCCGACGTCCTCCCTCGCGTAGGCCGCGTCGCTGCGCTTGTGCGCCATCTGTCCTCCTCGTCGACGTCGCCCCGCCGGCCGCCCCGGGCGGCGGGAATCCTGCCACCTGACCAGCGGGCTCGCCGTCGTCGCACGGGTGTCCGGGACCTTGTCCTCTGGCCCCGACCTCGGTTCCACGCGACCGTGGCGTCGGGTCGGTGCGACCGTCCCGCACGGGCGTGTGGGCGGAGCCGGTCCGTCGACGCGGTGGGCCGATCGACCCGCCGGTGACGAGGAGGTCACCTGATGATCTCGAAGCTGGTCCGGATCGCTCTGGCGGTCGCCCTGGTCGGCTCGGTGTCGAGCTGCAGCAGCAGCGACTCGACCGACGGATCGAGCGGCGCCACCGCGCACGTCGAGACCGTGGCGGCCCTGGTCGAGGTGCTGCCCGCAGACACGCGCGATGTGTTCGCCGTCGACCTCGCCGGTCTGCGCTCGGGCGGGTCGTCCGACGTCGTCACCGACCTCCTGGCCGGCGAGGGGGGCGACCCGGTCCTCGTCGACGAGCCGCTCGCCGCGATCGGCGCGCTGGCCGGCGCCTTCGACGTGACCGGCGAGCTGTCAAGCGCGCTGCTCGCGCATCCGACCCGGGCCGCGGACGGACCGTTCCTGGTGGCCGACGTGGAGGGCGAGACCATCGACGAGGTCGTGGACGGGTCCCCGCCGGAGACCGCGGGTACGTACGGGCCGGAGGACCGGGCGCTGTACTCGGACGGGGACGGTCACCGGCTCGCGCTGCTCCCGGGCGGCGTGCTGGTGATCGGCAGCCGACGGGCGGTGCGGTCGGTGGTGGACGTGGCCGACGGAGCGCAGCCCGCCGGGGCGAGCGTCATCGCCCCCTTCCTCGGCGCGCTGGACGGCGAGGCCGACCTCAGCTTCGTCTACGGCCTGCCGGCCCTGGTCGACGGGGACGTCGAGCCCGACCTCTCCCTCCGGGGCGCCGCGGTCATGAGCGGCGACTTCGACGTCGTCGACGGCGACCTCGAGGGCGCACTGGCCTTCCACACCTCGAACGCCGCCGGGTTCGTCGACAGCTACAACACCCTGAACCGCTACGCGATCGAGGGCGAGGCGCCGCTCGAGGCACCGCTGGACCTGGCCGACCCGGTCGCCGAGGATCTCGAACGGGTCGTCGTGCCCCTGCCCTCCAGCCCGCTCGACGCGTCGCCGGAGGACACCGTCGCCGTGCGGAACGTGGCCAAGAAGCTCCTCGTCGGCATGGAGGCGCACGACTACGCGGAAGGCGTCTCCAGCACCGGCAACCCGGCCTGGATCGACCTCATCATCCGCAGCGAGGCGGACGGCGACGAGCCTCCGGTGCCGGGCGCGGTCTTCTTCCGTTGGGCCTTCCGGGACCGCGCCGCCCGGGAAGCCTTCGAACGGGACGTGCTCCCGCCGGGGTTCACCCTGGCCCCCACCCAGTTCCTGACCTCCGACGACCCCGAGGGGGAGTACTTCGTCGCTCTCATGCTCTACAGCGCGGGCGGCGGCTCCATCGTGGACGGGGCCCGGGCGGAGTGGGACGTGTTCGTCAGCCCGCCGGCGGGCGCGGACCCCGATGCGCCGGCGCGGCCCCGGTACATGATCATCCAGGCGGTGTCGGAGAACGTCTCGTTCGACCCCACCACGCTGCTCTCCACCGCCGACCCGGTCTCGTACGAGTTCGACGGTGACCAGGTGGTGGCCAGCGTCGGCCGGCTCGAGGGGGACCGTGAGGTGACCTTCTTCGAGTCCTCGTTCCCCCGGCCCGACCCCGACGAGGCCGAGGTGGTGCGCTGGACGACGGACATGGCCATCGCCAACGACTACATGCACTGGCCCAACGGCGTGTACGACCACATCGTCTACAACGCGACGACGTACAACTGGGACGGCTACTTCGTGGACACCGACCGGACCACGATCCGCGACGACTCCCGGTGGGCGCAGTACCTCGAGCCCGAGCTGATGGACGCCACCTACTACGTGAACACGCTGGAGTACGTCGCGTCACCGCTCGCGAACCTCGACTCCGAGTTCCTCGACGTCACGCCCGAGGAGCGGGCGGACCTGCAGGCCTTCAAGGACAACGGGCACCAGCGGGGGATCATGCGGGGGAGGGTCGAGGAGGTCTTCCTCGGCGCGGGTGACGCCTACGTGGGGTTCCGCGTCCCCAACGACACGCCGTCCACCTACTACAGCTTCGAGATCACCGACCCCGAGGCGATGGCGGCGGCGCTCGACCTCCCCGACGGCCATCGCCTCGTGCCGACCGCGCTCGTCGAGGGTGGGCCCGAGGGGCAGTACCTCACCCTGTCGGTCCACGAGGCCGAGGAGGCCCTCGAGGGGACGCGGGCCGAGTGGAGCGTCTACGTCGACGACGGCAGCGGGCGCCCCCACCAGCGGGTGCTCGAGCTGATGACCGAGGACGTGGGCATCGACCCGGTCAGCATGGTCAACCTGCCGAGCGGTGTCCGCCACCGCCTCGCCGACGGTGTGGTGCGCACCCGGCTGTCCTCGGACACGATCGCCTTCGACGCCTCGTTCGAGACGGCCGGCGCCGTCGACGAGTCGGTGACGCTGGACTGGATCGAGTCGGGCGACAACGTCTGCTACGCGAACGGCGTGTGCGACAAGTTCTACTACGACGCCGAGACCCTGGACGTGCCCGTCCACCGGCCGGCGGAGGTGACGATCGACGAGTTCTCCACGCCGTGGGACGAGTACGTCGGCGAGTCGCCGGACGTCGTTTTCTACCGGGACAACGCCCAGGGCTACGCCGTCAAGCGCTGGCACAACCTGGAGGTGGAGGTCGAGGTCCCCGAGGTCGGCGGACTGGAGGGCGCGACCCACACCATCAGCGGCACGGGGTCGCTCGTGGGCCGATCGAGCCAGGTGGCGGACTCGACGTACATCTACACCGGCGACGCGGTGATCGAGGGTGATCGACTGACCTTCTCGCTCGACCAGCAGATCGACAACGCCCTCGGCGTCTCCCACATCTACACCACGGGTCGCTTCGACCTCGGTACCGGGCAGGGCACGCAGACCGTGGTCGACTGCCAGGGTGCGGCGCTGATGTGCAGCGACATCGTCGCGGGCTCGGAGGCGCCATACACCGCGCAGGACCTCGACGCCTCGGACGCCGATGCGATCACCTGGAAGGTGGACATCGAGGTCGACCTCGAGAACTTCGGGCTGGCGGACAGCGCCTCCACCTTCGTGGCGACTCGCCGGGGCTGATCCGACACATCGCCGGAGGCGCGGCGAGCCCGCGTGGTGAGGCCCGCCGCGGGGATGTCGGCCTCCGGTGGGTGCTGGACACCTGCCGATACGGTCGACCTCATGGACGCGGCCCGCCACACCACCGGCGACGACCGCCGACCGGTGCGGGAGAGCCCGTGGGCCCTGGCCCACCGGCGCCGGCGGATCGCCGGGCGCCGGCCCGTGGTCGTCGCGCTCGTCGCGGCGGGCCTGCTCTCCCTCGCGCTCATGGCGGTGGCCGTGTGGCGCGTCAGCAACCGGGACGTCTCCGAGGCCCTGCTCGAGGCGCCGACCGAGACGGGTGCCGACCTCCGGGCCGACGTCACCGTCATCTCGGTCGATCCGCAACTCGGTGAGGCCCGGTTGCGCCTCGTCCCGGTCGTGGTCGACCCGGGCCGGGCCGAAGGCGGCCTGGTCACCGAGGGGTTCCGCGTCCTCGTCAACGACGCCCAGGGCGAGGGCACGCACACCTTCGCCCCGGGCCAGCCGGTCCAGGCCATCGAGTTCTCGGTCGCGCTCACCGGGAGCTCGGTGTACCGGTACCCGTTCGATCGGTACGAGGCCTCGCTCGTCGTCCTCGCGGCCGACGGCACCGGCACCGAGGGCGATCCGCTGGTCACCGACCTCTCACTGACCTCGTCGGTCATCGCCTTCGACGTATCGGCCGCAACGGTGCCCGACGACGCCTGCGGGTTCGGGTCGTGCGCCACCCTCGACGCCGACCGGCCGGCCACCACGGTCGGCTACACGATCTGGTTCATGGTCCTGGCCTGGGGGCTGGCTCTGGCCGGCCTCGCGGTCCTGTACCTGATCACCCGGCACGGTGTCGAGCTTCCGCTGTGGGTCTTCGGCTACCTCGTGGGCGTGCTGTTCGCGCTGCCCCCGCTCCGGGCGTCGCTGCCGGGCAGCCCGCCGCCGGGCGGCGTGGTCGACTTCGTGGCCTTCTACTGGGCGGTGGCGGTGGTCGGGCTGACGCTGCTCGGCCTCGCCTGGTTGTGGGTGCGCGAGGCTCGGCCGCGAGGCGGGTCGCCCGGCTGATCGGCACCCACGGGCACGGGCGTCAGGAGGGTCGGATGACCTGCACAGCGCCAGGGGTGACCCGGTAGGTGCGCTCGGCCACGGGATCGGAGACCTCACCGTCGGGGCAGTGGGGGACGGGCTCGCCCCGGATGGTCACCTGGCGGGCGCGGACGGTGACGACGTCGTCGCGGTCGACGTGGTCGCCGGCGCGCAGCCGAGCCGCGAACCCGACCCGGGCGACGGGTCCCGTCGCCCGGGCCACGAGCACCTCGAGCAGGCCGTCGTCGAGGGCGGCGTCGGGGAACAGCGGCGTGCCGCCGCCGATGGACTGACCGTTGCCCGCGCCGACGAGGAGCAGGTCGTCGTCGTCGGCCACCGTCGTCCCGTCGGCCACGACCGTGCCGCGGAAGCCGACCGAGCCGATCCCCTCGAGGAAGGCGGCCACGGGGTAGGCGGCCGGCCCGAGGCGGGGCTTGAGGTCGCCCGCCCGCGCCGAGGCCGCGGCGCTCATGCCGGCGTGGGTCGCGTTCACCACCACGGTGCCGGTGTCGTCGACGACGAGGTCGGTCGGCCGGGCGACCTCCTCGAGCAGGGCCTGTCCCGCGTCGGCGGGATCGAGCGGGATCCCGGCGGTGCGGGCGAAGTCGTTGCCGGTCCCGAGGGGGACGAGCCCGACCTCGACGTCGGGCAGGGTGCCGAGGTCCCACAGTGCCTGGATCGCGACGTGCAGCGATCCGTCGCCGCCGGCGACGACGAGGGTGCGCCCTCGCAGACCGCGGACCGCCTCGTCGACCTCGTTCGTCGCAGTGGTGGCGACGACGTCGACCGGGGCACCCGACGAGCGGAGTGGGCCCAAGGCCGCATCGAGCCGCTCCTCCTCGGCCGACCCCGCGGCGTCGTTGGTGATCACGAGGTACGACCGGGAGACGCCCATCCCGACCCTCTACCCGCCGCGCCCGCGGTGAGACCCGAGGTCTTGGTCGAGTGACGACCGCCGGACCGAGCTGGAGCCGATCGCCACCCGGCCCCGGGAGACGCGGTTCGCCCCCACCCGTCTGGCCCGGACCGCCCGTGACGCGCAAGGGTGTCGGGATGCGCAGGTGCCGTTCGGTCCCCTGGGTCGGGGCCGTGACCCTGGTCGTCGTCGCCTTGTTCGCGAGCGCGTGCGCCAGCGGTGGCGCCGACGAGGGCGGCTCCGCCACGACGGTGGCGGACGGGGCCTCGGGCCCCACGCGGGCACCCGGTGAGTGGGCCGGCGACTACCGCGTGCGGGGCACCAACCCGGACCGGTCCCGCTACCGAGGCACCCTCGAGATCGAGGGCGAGCCCACCGGCGTGCTCACCCTCGACTGGGACACCAACGGCAGTTACGAGGGCGTGGGCGTCGCCGAGGGCCCGGTGCTCGCCGCCGCCCACGGCGACGACGACGACATCTGCAACGCCGGCGCCTTCACCATCGCCGAGGACGGCAGCCTCTCCGCCCGCTGGGCCTCCTTCGACGGGCGGGGCCCGAGCACCGAGGAGGCGGTGGCCGTCATCCCGGGGCCCGAGGGGCTGGCGGGCTCGTACGCGATCGAGGGCGTGAACCCGGACGGCAACGACTACAGCGGGTCCATGGACATCATCAAGGCGGGCCGCGCCTTCGAGGTCGTCCGCCAGGTGGGGGGGATCCTCGTGCGGGGCTCGGCCATGAAGTCGGGCAACGTCCTCGCGTTGGCCTTCGGCGGTGAGACCTGCGCCGTGGTGGTGTACCGCCAGAGGGCCGACGGGCAGCTCGACGGCACGTGGGGGGCCTCGGGCGTCCGCAACCCCGGCCAGGAGCGGGCCACACCGGACTGACTCCTCCGGTGTCCCGCCGAGGCGGGCGCCGCCTCGCCGTCCGTGGTCGTCAGATCACGCCACCCACGAGCAACAGGACGGCCAGGCCAGCGACGACGAAGCGGTACCAGGCGAAGATCGACAGGTCGTGGCGCTCGAGGTAGGTGATGAGCCACTTGATGGCGAGCACGGCCGACCCGAAGGCGAACAGTGCCCCGATGAGGGGATCGGCCACCCCGAACTGGTCGACCAGGTTCCCGCCGTCGCTGGCGAGCTTGTAGGCCGTGGCCGCGGAGAGGGTGGCGAAGCCGAGGAGGAAGCTGAACTCCACGGCCGCGGTCATGGCCACGCCGACGAGGAGCGCACCGAGGATGGTGGCGAGCGAGCGGCTGGTGCCGGGGATGAGGGCGGCGCACTGGGCGAGTCCGATGACGAGCGCCTGTCGGTGGCTGATGGAGGTGAGGGGGTCGACGCCGGGCTCGGCGCCGGGCACGCCCCGGTCGGGGATGCGGCCGGTGCGCTCGAGCCACAGGATGAGCAGGCCGCCGAGGACCCAGGTGACGACGACCGGCCACGGGCCGAAGAGCACGTCCTCGATGGGATCGTCGAAGAGGAAGCCGAGCAGGGCGGCGGGCACGAAGGCGATGACCAGGTTGACGAGGAGCCGGCGGCCGGCCGGATCGCGTCCGGCGACGCCGGCGAGCATGGCCACGAACCGCCGCCAGAACAGCCCGGCCACGGCGACGATGGCGCCGAACTGGATCGCGATCACGTAGGTGTTCACGGCGTCCAGGCCGGCGCTGCCCTTCTCGTCGGGGAGGCCGAGGAGCCGGGCGGCGATGAGCAGATGGCCGGTCGACGACACCGGCAGGTACTCGGTCAGCCCCTCGACCACGCCCAGGACGGCCGCATGCCACCACGACAACAGGTCCTCGCCGGCTCCCGACGCGGCCCCGGCCAGTGCGGAGGCGGCCGCCGGCCGCACCACGAGGACCAGCGCGAGCGTGGTGAGCATCCCCGCGAGGACAAAGCACCGTCGTGCGTGCGGCCGCGTCCCCGTGGGGGCCGGGTTCGGTCGGTGCACGCTCGCTCCCTCGGGTCCGTCGGTGCCGACGGCGACCGTAACGGCGGTGGCCGCCTCGGTGCCAGCGTCGACCCGCCGGCACGGGGCGCACGGCGGGACTCCCGACCGGGGTCGGCCGGCCCGGGCTGGGTAGGGTGACCCCATGGCCGACCAGGCGGACTTCGCGGAGCAGGCGATGCCCCTCATGGGCTCGCTCTACTCCGGTGCGCTCCGCATGACGCGCAACCCGGCCGACGCCGAGGACCTCGTCCAGGAGACCTACCTGAAGGCCTACCGGGCCTTCGGGTCGTTCCAGGAGGGCACCAACCTCAAGGCCTGGCTCTACCGCATCCTCACCAACACCTTCATCAACACCTACCGGGCCAAGAAGCGCCGCCCCGACGAGTCCGACCTCGACGAGGTCGAGGACCTCTACCTCTACCGGCGCCTCGGTGGGCTCGAGGCGGTCGAGGCGGGCCGCAGCGCCGAGGACGAGCTGCTCGACCACGTCACCGACGTCGAGGTCAAGCAGGCCATCGAGTCCCTGCCCGAGCAGTTCCGGGTGGCGGTCCTCCTGGCCGACGTCGAGGGGTTCTCCTACAAGGAGATCGCCGAGATCCTCGACATCCCGATCGGCACCGTGATGAGCCGCCTGCACCGGGGAAGAAAGGGCCTCCAGAAGCGGTTGTACGAGTACGCCGTGGAACGAGGGCTCGTCGATCGCCCCGAACCCGCCACGGCGGATGCCGCTGTCGTGGAGCACGCCGGATGACCGACCAACCGATGAAGCCGCAGTGCGAGGAGACCTTCCACGAGATCTGGGCCTACCTCGACGGCGAGCTCACCGAGGTCAAGCGGGCCAAGATCAAGGCGCACCTCGACGAGTGCCCCCCGTGCGTCGGCGCCGAGCACTTCGAGGCCGAGCTCCGGCTCGTGATCTCCCAGCGGTGTCGCGACGAGGTGCCCGAGACGCTGAAGATGCGCATCCTCGAGGCCCTCCGAAGCGCCGAGCGCGCCTGATCTCGTCCGTCTGAACCGGCATCGTCCGGCAGCCGCGGCGCCGAGGTGCGGGACCCCCGTCCGGGGACCGGCGGTCAGCGGGGTTGCTCGGTCACCGTCGAGAGGCCGTCGAGCCGGGCCGCCGCACCGAACGCCGCGGCCGCCGTGGGGTCGTCGGTCAGGTAACGGCGCCAGAACGCGGTGCTGGCGTCGCGGACTAGTTCGTCGGCGGGGTCGGGATCGTTCTCGTAGGCCGCCGCGTGCATCACCTCGTGCAGCACGATCAGGTACTTGGGGGGCACCGCCAGCGCAAAGGCCTCCTCGGCCGTCGCGATCGGGATCGCCGGGTCCCGGTCGGCGTGGATCACGAGCAGGGGGAGCCCGGAGTCGAGCTGCAGGCCGGTGAGGTCGGGGCGCAGGGCGTCGAAGACGGCCACGGCGTCGATGCGCTCGTCGCGGCAGCACTCGCCGAAGGCAGCCTCGTACGCGGTGGCCCCGCCGAGGGATAGGCCGCCGATGCCGATGCGGTCGGGGTCGATCCGGCCGGCGAGCGGGCCGTCGTCCGCGTCGTTGGCGGCAAGGGCCTCTGAGATGACGAAGCTCACGTCGCCGGGCTGCTCGGGCAGGTCGAACACGGTGGCCCGGCCCGGGACCTCGTCGTTGCTGAGCGGGAAGGTCGGGGCCGCGACGACGAACCCGGCGGCCGCCCACGCTTCGAACAGGTCGGTGAACTTGCGGGGATGGCCGTTGTGGCCGTGGGCGAAGACGATCAGGGGGAACGGTCCCGGGGCGTCCGGGTACGTGAAGGTCGTCTCGAGCACCCGCTGGTCGGCCGGTGGGACCCCGGTGTCGGGCTGATCGGGCGTGGCCCGGGTGGTGTCGACGAGCGTCTCGGTGTGGGTCCGCACGTCGAACCCGCCGGGCGGCACGACCGGAGCGGTCGACGCGCGGGTGGCCGGCGCCGTGCTCGTGGCCCCGGCGGTCGGCGCCGACGACTCGGTGGCGAGCTCCTGGCCGCCGTCGCTGGTGCACCCGCCCGCGACGAGAGCCAGCGCCGTCGCAAGGCCGAGGGCGAGGGCCCCGGCCCGGTGGCCGAGGCCGCGGCGGTCGCGGGGCGGGGGTGAGGGTGCGGTCACGTGGGCTTCTCCGTGGGGGAAGCTAACCCGTATGCTCCACCCCCATGGATGCCGTGCAACTCGCCTCCCAGGTGTGGCACTTCTGGATCGCGCCGGCCGTGGTGGCCCTGGTCGTCCTCATGATCATCGCCACGATCGTCGGCTACCTCGTGAAGGTGGTCGCCCCGAAGTACCCGAAGTCCTGACACCGGTGGCGCCTCGGTGAGCAGCCCGGTCGACTGGGGCCTCGCCGAGAAGGTCGCCGTCCGCGTCGCGGGCACCGACCCGTTCTCCCGCTCGTACCACTACGACTCGCTGGCCCCGGACTTCGCCGAGCTCACCGCGGAGGCCGAGCAGCTGGTCGGCGCCGCCACCGGCCTGCGGTCGCTCGCCGGCCCGGCCCGGGCGCGGGTCACCGACCGGCCCGGTTGGGTGCAGGCCAACATCGCGTCGTTCCAGCGGCTGCTGCGCCCGCTCACCGACCGCTTGGGCGACCGCATGGCGTCCGGCCCCTTCGCGCCGGTGGCCCGCGGGATCGCCGGGGCCGAGGTCGGCATCATGCTCGGCTGGATGTCCACGCGGGTGCTCGGCCAGTACGACCTGCTGGTGGTGGAGGAGGAGCGGCCGGAGGACCAGGACCTCGTCTACTACGTGGGCCCGAACGTGCTGGCCCTCGAGAAGCACCACGCTTTCCCCCCGCGCGAGTTCCGCCTCTGGCTGGCCCTGCACGAGGTCACCCACCGCGCCCAGTTCACCGGCATCCCGTGGCTGCGGGAGCACTTCCTGTCCCTCGTGGACCAGACCCTGAGCGCCGTGGACCCGGATCCGAAGCGGTTCCTCGAGGCCATCGGGCGGGTGGCCGAGGGCCTGCGCTCGGGTCACAACCCCCTCGACGACGGCGGGGTCGCGGCGCTGCTGGCCAGCGACGAGCAGCGCGCGGTGCTCGATCGGATCTCGGGGATGATGAGCCTGCTCGAGGGCCACGGCGACGTCACCATGGACCGGGCCGGCGCCGACCGCATCCCCAGCGCCGACCGCTTCAGCCGGGTGCTCCGGGTCCGGCGCCAGCAGACGACCACCCTGGTGCGCCTCCTGCAGAAGCTGGTGGGCCTCGAGGCCAAGCTCAACCAGTACGAGCAGGGCGAGCGCTTCATCGCCGCCGTCGAGGAGGTCGGTGGGCCCGAGCTGCTGGACCGGGCCTGGACCGGCCCCGAGGCGCTCCCCTCGATGGCCGAGATCCGAGACCCGGCCGCGTGGGTCGCACGCGTGGGCTCGTCGTCGGCCCTGGCCGGCTGATCGTGTGACGCCGCCGGCGGGACTCGAGGTCGGTGGCGGCCTCGAAGACGGGCTGTTGGCGCGGTGCACCTTCCCACCCGCGGGCACCGAGGTGACCTGCGCCGTGTCTGGCGGCGCCGACTCGCTGGCCCTCCTGGCCCTGGCCGCCGGTGCGGGTCTGCACGTCACCGCGATCCACGTCGACCACGGCCTGCGCCCCGGCTCGGCGGCAGAGGCCGACGTGGTCGCCGCCGCCGCGGCTCGCTTCGGGGCCGACTTCCGGAGCCTGCGCGTCGTGGTCGACGACGGGCCCAACCTCGAGGCACGGGCACGGGACGCGCGGTACGCCGCGCTCCCGGCGGACGTCTGCACCGGCCACACCGCCGACGACCAGGCCGAGACGGTGCTGCTCAACCTGCTGCGGGGCGCGGGCGGCCCCGGTCTGGCCGCGATGCGCCCGGGGCCCCGGCGGCCGCTCCTCGGGGTCCGCCGGGCCGAGACCGCCGGGCTCTGTGCCGGCCTGGGCCTCGAGCCGGTGGTCGACCCCTCGAACGAGGACCCTCGTTTCCGCCGCAACCGGATCCGTCACGAGGTGCTCCCCCTCCTCGCCGACGTGGCCGGTCGAGATCTCGTGCCCGTGCTGTGCCGTCAGGCGGACCTGCTGCGCGACGAGGCCGACCTGCTCTCGGCCCTCGCCTCCGAGGTGGACGTGAACGACGCGCGGTCGCTGCGGGAGGCCCCGGTCGCCCTCGCCCGCCTCGCGGTCCGAGCCTGGCTGACGCTCGGTCCGGCGGTCACCCATCCCCCGGACGCCGCCACCGTCGAGCGGGTGCTGGGCGTGGCCCGGGGCCAGGTCGTCGCCACCGACGTCGGCGCCGGCTGGCGGGTCGCCCGCTCCGGCGGCGTCCTCCGCCTCGAGCCTCCGGCGCATCGTGCGGCGGACGCGCCGCCTCGACGGTGACCGCCCGCCTGCGTCGGCACTAGCGTGCGCCGGCGTGACCCCTGACCTCCCTGACGCGGCCGACGACCCTCGGTTGGGCGAGGTGCTGGTCGGGGAGGAGGCGCTCCAGGCGCGGGTCGCGGAGCTCGGTGCGCAGATCACCGCCGACTTCCAGGGCCGTCCGCCACTGCTCGTCGGCGTGCTCAAAGGCGCGTTCATGTTCATGGCGGACCTGGCCCGCCACATCGACCTCCCGGTGGAGGTCGACTTCATGGCCGTGTCGTCCTACGGCAGCGCCACCCGCACGAGCGGGGTCGTGCGCATCGTCAAGGACCTCGACGCCGACCTCACGGGCCGCCACGTGCTGCTCGTCGAGGACATCATCGACAGCGGGCTCACGCTGCGGTACCTGCGGCAGAACCTGCTCGCCCGCAACCCGGCGAGCGTCGAGGTGTGCGCGCTCCTCGTGCGGGAGGGAGCGGAGGACGCCGAGTCACTCCGCTACGTCGGCTTCTCGCTGCCCCCGGACTTCGTGGTGGGCTACGGCCTCGACGTGGCCGAGAAGTACCGGAACCTGCCCTACGTCGTCGCCTGGAACGGCGGCGACTGAGCGGGTCGCTCCGGGCCGACACGCCGTATCCTTGGGGGCCTCGTGACCTCGCGCCACCGCCTCGCCCTGGCCATCGGGGCCGTCCTGCTCATCGGCCTGCTGCTCAGCTCCTTGCTGTTCCGGGCCGATTCGCCCCAGGACCTGACCCTCGCCGAGTTCCAGGCCGAGCTCGACGACGGCAACGTCGAGAGCGCAGAGATCAAGGACCGGGACAACGAGGTCAAAGGCGAGCTCACCGACGGCACCGAGTACGTCGCGGTGTACCCGACGGAGTACGCCGACGAGCTGACCGACGAGATCGCGGCCGCCGAGCCCGAGGTCGAGCTGTCGGTCGACCAGCAACAGGAGTCGTTCTGGATCTCGCTGGCCGCCAGCGTCCTTCCCATCCTCCTGCTGCTGGGCGTCTTCCTGTTCGTCATGACCCAGATGCAGGGCGGCGGCGGCCGGGTCATGAAGTTCGGCAAGGCCCGCACCAAGAAGGTCGACAAGGACCAGCCCGCGGTCACCTTCGCCGACGTGGCGGGGTCCGACGAGGCGGTCGAGGAGCTCCAGGAGATCAAGGAGTTCCTGAAGTCGCCCGCCCGCTTCCACGCGCTCGGCGCCAAGATCCCCAAGGGAGTGCTGCTCTACGGGCCCCCGGGCACCGGCAAGACCCTGCTGGCCCGGGCCGTGGCCGGTGAGGCCGATGCACCGTTCTTCTCCATCTCGGGCTCCGACTTCGTCGAGATGTTCGTCGGCGTGGGCGCGAGCCGGGTCCGCGACCTGTTCGAGCAGGCCAAGGCCGCGGCGCCCGCCATCATCTTCGTGGACGAGATCGACGCCGTCGGACGCCACCGCGGCGCCGGCCTCGGCGGCGGTCACGACGAGCGCGAGCAGACCCTGAACCAGCTCCTCGTCGAGATGGACGGCTTCGACGTGTCGGGCGGCGTCATCCTCATCGCCGCCACCAACCGTCCCGACATCCTCGACCCCGCCCTGCTGCGACCCGGTCGCTTCGACCGCCAGATCGTGGTGGACCGACCCGACCTCCAGGGCCGGCGGGCGATCCTCGACGTGCACGCCAAGGGCAAGCCCCTCGAGCCCGACGTCGACCTCGACGTCGTGGCCCGGCGCGCGCCGGGCTTCACCGGTGCCGACCTGGCCAACCTCATGAACGAGGCCGCCCTGCTGTCGGCTCGTCGGGGCGGCGAGCGCATCGACATGAAGATCCTGAGCGACGCCATGGACCGCGTGATCGCCGGGGCCGAACGCAAGAACCGGGTCATGTCCGACAAGGAGAAGCAGGTCATCGCCTACCACGAGAGCGGGCACGCCCTCGTCGGCCACGTCCTGCCGAACACCGACCCCATCCACAAGGTGTCGATCATCGCCCGGGGTCGTGCCCTCGGCTGGACCCTCGCCCTGCCCACCGAGGACAAGTACCTCATGACCAGCTCCGAGCTGCGCGACCAGCTGGCCATGCTCCTCGGCGGCCGCACCGCCGAAGAGCTCATCTTCGGCGACCCCACCACCGGCGCCTCCGACGACATCGAGCGGGCCACCCAGATCGCCACTGCGATGGTCACCGAGTACGGCATGAGCGACGCCCTCGGGCCCCGCCGCCTCGGCCACCGCAACCAGGAGGTCTTCCTCGGCAAGGAGGTCGGCCACGAGCCGAACTACTCCGACCAGGTCGCCACCGACATCGACGCCGAGGTGCGGCGCCTGCTCGACCAGGCCCACGAGGAGGCGGCCGAGATCCTCACCCTCCACCGGGCCACCCTCGACCGCATGGCCGAGAGCCTCATGGAGCACGAGACCCTCGACGAGGACATGTTGAACGAGCTCTTCGCCGAGCTCGACACCTGGGACGGCGCCCCCGGCACGCGCCCGGTCTCGTCGCCGAGCGCGACCGACGGGCCCGAGCGGGTGCGGGCGACCAACCTCGACCCCGGCGACGGCAAGGGCCGGCGCTGGTGGCGTCCCTGAGCAAGGAGGCGGAGATGTCCGAAGACGGGACGGAGGGGGACGCCGACGGCCTGCCCCCGGTCGACCTCGAGCGGATCGAGGCCGCCGTGCGCGAGATCCTGCTCGCCATCGGTGAGGATCCCGACCGCGACGGCCTCCAGAAGACGCCCGCCCGGGTGGCCAAGATGTACAGCGAGATCTTCGCCGGGCTCCGCGAGTCCGCCGACCACCACCTCCAGGTCACCTTCGAGGCCGACCACGACGAGATGGTGATGGTCCGGGACATCCCTCTGTACAGCAGCTGTGAGCACCACCTGGTCCCGTTCGTGGGCAAGGCCCACGTGGCGTACATCCCCGGCAACGACGGGCGCATCACCGGCCTGTCGAAGCTGGCCCGCCTGGTCGACGCCTACGCCAAGCGCCCTCAGGTGCAGGAGCGCCTCACCAGCCAGATCGCCGACGAGATCGAGCGCACCCTCCAGCCCAAGGGCGTGCTGGTCGTGATCGAGGCCGAGCACATGTGCATGTCGATGCGCGGCGTCCGCAAGCCCGGCTCGTCGACCGTCACCTCGGCCGTGCGGGGCCTGTTCCGCGACAACGTCGCCACCCGCGCCGAAGCCATGCGCTTCCTCGGCGCGTAACCAATACCCAGTCCACGCCGAACTGGCTCCCGATTTCGGTGCCAGGGCACCGAAATCGGGAGCCAGAAGCCGGGGGGTCGGCTCCGGTTCCGTCCTCGGTGGTCAGGGGAGGGCGCGGCAGGTGGTCTGGAGGGCCGCGAGCTCGCCGGGGCGGGCCTTGTAGGCGGTCCGGGTGGCGCCGCTGAGGTTGCCGGGCTCGAGGCGGTCCGCCGCGTCGGCCACGGCCGCGGGGCCGAGGGCGCGGGCGGCCGCCGCCAGCGCTCGCTCGGACCCGACCGAGAGGCTGAGCGAGGCCAAGAGCTCGGCGATGTCCGTGCGCAACAGCAGGTCGGACGCGGCCAGCTCGCTGAAGCCGAAGTCGATGAGCGCGATGCGGCCGTCGGCGCCGAGGAAGACGTTGGCCAGGCGCAGGTCGCGGTGGGCGATGCGGTGGTATCGGAGGGTCTCGATCTGGTCCCAGATCTGGCCGAGCACCTCGTCCGTGAGCTGGTCGGCGGCCACGCCGTCGAGCGACGAGCCGTCGATCCCCTCGTAGGACAGCACGTAGCCTCCCGGCGGCGCGGCGGCGAACGCGAGCACCCGGGGCGTGGCGATGCCCAGGCTGTAGGCCATGAGCGACACGAGGGCCTCGTGCTCGACCATGCGCCGCAGCGACGAGAACGGTCGCTCGTCGCCGAGGTCGCGGGGGACCGCGGCACGGTAGAGGCGGAACAGCAGGTCGGCGCTGCGCTCGTCCTGGGCGAGGACCTTGGCGAACACCCGGCGACCGTCCGTGGTGGTGCCGAAGTAGGGGGTGGAGCCGCGTGCGTCCACGGCGGCGGGCGCCAGTGTGGCGAGGGGGACGCCCGCGGCCACGAGCGCGTCGGCCACGGCCTGGCCCCCGGGCCGACGGTTGGGACCGCCGGCGACGACGAGCACGATCGCCCCGGCGAGCCAGCCCGAGGTGAGGGCGATGGCCACGTCGAACGACACCGGGGAGGTGAGGAAGCGGGAGACGGCGAGGGCGATCACGAGCACCCAACCGACCCGGCGCCACCGGCGTCCGAGCCACGGTTCCGCCGCGGTGAGCAGGGCCGCGGCGGCGCCGACGCCGGCGAGGGTGGGGAAGTCCTGGCGGCTCACCAGCCCGAGGTCGATCGAGGGGTTGACGAGCGGCGCCTCGACGGTGTCGACGACCTGGGTCGTGACCGCCGCGATCGCCGCGCCCAGCGCGCCGGCCAGCACGACGGTGCCGAGCAGTCGCCACCGACGGGTGACCAGCGCCGACCCCACGCCGGCGAGGGCGACGACCGCGGTGAACGCCCTCGTGCCGACCACGACGGCGTCGAGCACGTGGACACCGAGGGCGTCGAC
>CAZYPY010000052.1:0-19256 GCA_964649545.1 uncultured Microthrixaceae bacterium
CGCGCCCCCACACCCCGAACATCCCCTCTTGACTTCAGCCCCATAGGTTGCTCAGTCGTAGGTCAAGAGCGCCGTGATGTCCCGACCCGGCAGGCGGCTGCGCCCGTCGAGGAAGGCCAGCTCCATCAGGAAACCCAGCCCGACGACCTCTCCGCCGAGCTTCTCGACCAGGCCGGCCGCCGCTGCCGCGGTGCCGCCGGTGGCGAGGACGTCGTCGATGATCGCCGCCCGATGGCCGGCGCCCAGCGCGTCGAGGTGCACCTCGAGGGTGTCGGTGCCGTACTCGAGCTCGTACTCGAGGCCCTCGACCTCGTGCGGGAGCTTGCCGGGCTTGCGCACCGGGATGAAGGCCGCCCCGAGTCGGTAGGCGACCGGGGCCCCCAGGATGAACCCACGGGCCTCGATGCCGATAACCCGGTCGACCCCCCGGTCGGCGAAGGCGTCCGCCAGCGCGTCGACGGTGGCACGGAAGGCCTCGACGTCGGCCAGCAGCGGGGTGATGTCCTTGAAGATGATCCCGGGGCTGGGGAACCCGGGGATGTCACGGATGTGCTGCTTGAGCCACGTATCGTCGACCGCCATGGACCCATCCTAGGGGCCGGTGGCGGGACCCACGGTGGTGGCGGTCAGCGCTTCTTCTTCTTGCGGGGACGGGGCGGGATGGCCGTCGAGCCGCCGCCCGAGCCCGGCCGGGGTGCCCCCGCCGCCGCGGTCGCCCCCGACCCAGCGCCTCCGCTACCCGCCGCGGCAACGGTGCGCAGGCTCGCCGGGGCGGCGTGGCGGATGCCGGTGACCGGGATCGGGCCGTCGTAGGCCTTCTCGAGGCGCTCGCGAAGGGTGCGGTTGCGGGGCTCGCGCTCCTTCAGGGCGGCGACGAGGCGGGCGGCCACCACGATCGACGAGTAGGCGCCGCTGATCAGGCCGATGAGCAGTGCGAAGCCGAACTCCTCGAGGGTCACCGCGCCGAGCAGGAGCGCGCCGATCAAGAGGATCGACAGCACCGGCACGATGGTCACGAGCGTCGTGTTCACCGACCGCATCAGGGTCTGGTTGAGCGACAGGTTCATGAGGCCCGTGTAGGTGGTGCGGTTGGCCAGGCCGACGCGGGCCTGGTTCTCCTTCACCTTGTCGAACACCACGATGGTGTCGTAGAGCGAGAAGCCGAGGATGGTGAGGAACGCGACGACCGTCGCCGGGGTCACCTCGAGCTGGAAGATCGAGTAGAGGCCGACGCTGATGATGATGTCGTGGGCCACGGCGACCAGGGCCCCGACCGCCATCCGCCACTCCAGGGTGAGGGCGATGTAGGCGGCCATGATCACGAAGAACACCACGAGGGCCCGCACCGCCTTGTCGGTGATGTTCTGGCCCCACGACGGCCCCACGGTGCTCACACTGATGTCCTCGGCCTGCACGCCGGCGGCGTCGGCGAGGGTCTCGGTGATCTCACCCGACCGGGTGACCGACTCAGCCCCGGCCTGGACCCGCAGGATCTGGTCGCCCGAGGAGTTGGTCAGGGTCTGGATCTTGGCGTCCGCCTCGTCCACGGTGGCCATGGCGTCGCGCGCGTCGGCGACCGAGAAGTCGCTGGCGGGGACCTCCCACACGCCGCCGCCCTCGAAGTCGATGCCGAGGTTCAGCTCGCGGGTGAACAGCGAGACGATCGAGAGGAGCACGAACAGGACCGACAGGGGGATCCCGATGCGCCACACCTTGCGGAAGTCGTAGTCGTTCTCGCCCCGGTAGAGGCGCGACAGGGCGCTCATCACACCACCCCCTCGGCGACCCGGCCCGCCGGGCCACGGCCCGACCCGCCCGGGTCGTCGTCGCCACCGTCGGCGACGTCGACAGGCGGGCCACCGTGACGCTCGGGGATGCCGAACCAGGCGGGATGGGCACCCAGGCGGCGGCTGCGGACCATGATCGCGACCAGGGGCTTCAACAGGAAGTAGAAGGCCACCAAGTCGAGCAGGGCGGCGAGGCCCAGGTAGAAGGCGAAGCCCCGGACGGCGCCGACGGTCAGGAAGTAGAGGATGGCCGCGCCGATGATCGACGCCATGTCCGCCTTGACGATCGTGGAGAAAGCCGTCGAGAAGGAGCGGTCGACCGACGAGCGCAGGGTGCGCCCGTTGTAGACGTCCTCCTTCAGGTGCTCGTAGTAGACGACGTTCGAGTCGAGCGAGACGCCGATCGACACGATGATGCCGGTCACGCCGGCGAGGGTGAGGGCCAGGCCGCGGGTCTCGCCGAGGTAGGCGATGATCGTCCAGAGCATCAAGGCGCCCGAGAACAGGCTGATGATGGCCACCACGCCGAGGAGGCGGTAGTAGGCGATCATGAAGATGGTGGCGAGCGCGAGGCCGATGAGGCCGGCGATCACGCCCGCCTGGAGCGCGTCGGTGCCGAGCGTGGCGGACACGGTCTGGGTCTGCTGGGGCACGAGCTCGACGGGCAGCGCCCCGTAGCGGAGCACGAGGGCGAGGTCCTTGGCCGAGCTCTCCTCGAAGGCACCGCTGATCTGGATCTGGTCGCGCTCGAACTGCGGCTCGTTGATGGTCGGCGCCGAGATCACCACGCCGTCGAGGACGATGGCGAGCTGTCGGCTCGGGCACTCCGGCGCGCCCGTGTTGCACGTGGCCGCGATCTGGTTGAACTTGTCGATGCCGTCCTCACCGCCCTTGAAGACCGGGTTGACGACCCACTCGTTGCCCGGGAAGGTCGCACTGGCGTCGCTCAGCGAGTCCCCCTTCAGCGCGGTGGGCCCGAGCCAGTACCGGGCAACCCAGCACTTGGCGGGGTCGTCGGCGTCGGGCTCGCAGTCGGGGTCGACCTCGGGGAGGACCACCGAGGCGCCGGCGTCGTCGTCGGCACGACGGGTGATGCCGTTGCGGTTGAGGTCCTCGGGCGGTGTCGTGCACCCTCCGGCGTCCGCCGTGGTCGGGGGCACCGTCGTGGGGGTGGGGGCGACCGTCGTGTCGGTGGTGGCGGGTGCCGACGTGGTGGTCGGGTCGGTCTGGAGACCGGCGGCGCTCTCCCCCGGCGCGAACCCGGGAGCGCCGAGGCCGGTCTCGGTGGTGTCCGTCGCCGACGAGTCGGTCGTCGCCACGCTGGTCGTCGTGGCATCACCCGCGACCGTCGTGCTGGAGGCGCCGTCGCCGGCCACCGTGGTCGTCGTGCTGGGGGCGTCGGCCGCCGGCGCGTTCACGTCGGACTCGAGGACGGCGCACACGGGCCGGAAGCGCAGCTCGGCGGTCTGGCCCACGAGGTCGAGGGCCCGGGTCTGGTTCTCGACGCCGGGGAGCTGCACCAGAATGGTGTCGCCCTGACGGGAGATGTCGGGCTCTGCCACCCCGAGGGCGTCGACCCGGCTGCGGATGATGTCGATCGTCTGGTCGAGCTGGTCGGACGGGACGTCGTCGGCCGGCTGGAGCACCACCGAGACGCCGCCCTGCAGGTCGAGACCGAGCAGCGGCTGGTAGCCGAGGGCCAGCACAGCCAGGAAGGCGCCGACGGAGATGACCAGGAACGCGACGAGCCCGCCGACGCCTTTGCGCTTCAACGGAGGCCCCGCTCAGCCCTGGTCGTCGTCATCATCGACGTCGTCGGAGCCGTACTCCACGAGCTCGGCGACGGCATCGCGCGCCATCAGGATCTCCACGCCCTTGGCCACCTCGAGGCGCAAGACCTCGCCGTCGACCGCGGTGACCTCGCCGTAGATGCCCCCGGACGTGACGATGTCGTCACCCACCTCGAGCGTCCGGACGAGCTCGGCGTGCTCCTTGGCCCGGCGCTGCTGGGGGCGGATGAGCACGAAGTAGAACACGCCCATCATCACGATGAGCAACACGATCTGCATGGGGCGATCCGGACGGGTCGGCGGTTGGGATGGCCCGGCACCGGGAGGCGGGCGGGCGAACGGCCCACGAGGCTAGCCCCAAACGCTGCGGATGTCGGATCGCAACGAGTCGAGCGTGCCCGCCCGGATGGCGGCGCGGGCCGACCGCACCAGCGCGAAGGTCCAGGCCAGGTTGTGCAGGGTGACGAGGCGGGCCCCCGTCGGTTCGGAGACCCGCAGGAGGTGGCGGAGGTACCCCCGCGACCACTGGGCGCAGACGGGGCACGCGCAGGCCGGGTCGAGCGGTCCCTTGTCGCGGGCGTGGGCCGCGGCGGTGAGGTTGTACCGCCCAGCGGCGGTCAGGACGGTGCCGTGGCGGGCGAGGCGGGTGGGCAGCACGCAGTCGAACAGATCGACGCCCGCAGCGACGGCCTCGACGAGGCCGATGGGGTCCCCCACCCCCATGAGGTAGCGCGGCTGGTCGACGGGGAGCACCGCCGTGGTCGCCGCCAGCGCCGGCAGCATCAGGTCACGGGGCTCGCCGACCGAGAACCCGCCGATCCCGTAGCCGTCGAAGCCCACGGCCACCGTCGCCGACGCGCTCTCGACCCGCAGGTCGCGGTCGACACCGCCCTGCACGATGCCGAAGATCTGTTGGCCGGCAGGCGCACGCCCGTGTTCGAGCGCAGCGGCGTGCGCCAACCGGGCGCGAGCCGCCCACGCCGCGGAGCGGCGCACCGCCGTGCGGACCTGACCCTCGTCGGCCGGCCAGGGCGGGCACACGTCGAGGACCATGGTGATGTCGGCGCCGAGCGCCGCCTGGACCTCGACGGCGCCCTCCGGGGTGAGGCGGTGGGTGTCACCGTCGTAAGTCGAGCGGAAGGTGACCCCGTCGTCGTCGACCTCGGGCTCTAGCGAGAACACCTGGAAGCCGCCCGAGTCGGTGAGGATGTGGCCGTCCCACCCGCTGAAGCGGTGGAGGCCGCCGAACTCGGCGACCACGTCGACGCCGGGCCGCAGCATCAGGTGGTAGGCGTTGGCGAGGACCGCCTCGACGCCCAGATGGTCGAGGTCGGCGCTGTCGAGGAGCCGGACGGCGCCCTTGGTGCCCACGGGCATGAAGCACGGGGTCTCGATCATGCCCCGGGCGGTGCGGATCCGACCGGCACGGGCGGCCCCGTCGGTGGCCTCGACCTCGACGTGGAGGGTCATCGAGGCGCCGCGCCGTCGAGTGGTGGCCCGGGAAGGAACATCGCGTCGCCGAAGGAGAGGAAGCGGTAGCGCTCGGCGAGCGCGGCCTCGTACAGGGAGCGCCACCGGGACCCGACGAAGGCGTCGACGAGCACGAGCAGCGACGACCGGGGCACGTGGAAGTTGGTCAGCAGTGCGCCCACGACGGCGAACCGGTGGCCCCGACGGACGTAGAGGTCGGTCGAGCCCTCCAGCTCCCCCGTCGCGGCCGCGCTCTCGAGCGCCCGGACGGCGGTGGTGCCGATCGCGACCACCCGGTCCGCCGCGTCGCAGGCGGCGAGGGTGTCGGCCGGCACCCGGTACCGCTCGCGGTGGACGTGGTGGTCGCGCACGTCGTCGACGGTGATGGGCCGGAAGGTGCCCAGCCCGACGGCGAGCTCGACTGTAGCCACCTCGGCGCCGGCCGCCCGGCACCGGTCCAGGACCTCGGTGGTCAGGTGGAGGCCGGCGGTCGGCGCGGCGACCGAGGTGGGACGGTCGCCGTACACGGTCTGGTACCGCTCGGGGTCCGCGAGGGGCTCGTGGATGTAGGGCGGCAGAGGCACCTCGCCGATGGCGAGAACGGCGTCCTCGCCGGCGACCAGGTGCACGCGTCGGCGGCCCTCGCCCAGGGACGCGCCGACCTCCACGAGCGGCGCCTGCGACTGGGCGGGGTCGACCAGGACGGTGCCCGGCGGCACCCGTCGGGCAGGTCGCACGAGGGCCTGCCACGCCCCCGGGTCACCGTCGGGCTCGAGTAGCAGCACCTCGACCGCGCCGCCCGTGGGCTTACGCAACCGGAGCCGGGCGGGGCGCACCCGGGTGTCGTTGACGACGATCACGTCGCCGGGGCCGACGAGGTCGGGCAGGTCGCGCACGTGGTGGTGCTCGGGCGACCGGTCCGGCCCGGTGTCCACCAGCAGGCGGGCCGCGTCACGCGGCTCGACCGGCCGTTGGGCGATGGCCTCGGTCGGGAGGCCGTAGTCGAACGCCTGGATCGACGGGTCGGGCTCAGCCATCCCCGTACGCATCGAGGGCCCGCAGCGCGGTGTGGGCGAACAACCGCACTCCGAGGCCGATGGCCGCCTCGTCCACGTCGAAGGTGCTCGCGTGCAGATCCCGCCTCACGGTGGCGCCCGGGGGACGCACGCCGAGACGGGCGTAGGAGCCCGGGGCGCGCTCGAGCAGCCACGAGAAGTCCTCGTTGCCCACGCTCTGCGCCGTCGGGACCACCGCGTCCGCACCGAGGGCGGCGCGCGCCGCCTCGGCGAAGATCTCGGTGGCCCGGGCGTCGTTGTCCGTCGGCGGTGAGCCGCGCACGTAGTCGAGCTCCCACTGCGCTCCGAAGGGCTCGACGATGGAGCGCAGCAGCCGCTCGACCAGCTCGGGGGCGTCGTCCCAGGTCTCGCGGCCCTGCGAGCGCAAGGTGGCGCCGAGCACCGCGGTCGACGGGATGACGTTGGGGGCGTGGCCGCTCTGCACCATGCCGAACACCAGGGTCGGCGCGTCGCGGAGGTCGGTGAGCTTGGTGAAGCCGGCGGGGAGGTCGCAGATGATGCGGCCGGCGATGTGCACCAGGTCCGCGGTGAGGTGCGGGCGGGCGGTGTGGCCGCCGGGACCGTGCAGTCGGATCACGATGCGGTCCGCCGCCGCGGTGATCGGCCCCACCCGCATCCCGACCTTGCCCACGTCGAGCGACGGGTCGCAGTGCAGTGCGTAGATCACGTCCACGTCGTCCATCACCGCGGTGGGCGCGAGGAGGTCGGCTCCGCCCGGCATGGCCTCCTCGGCCGGCTGGAAGAGCAGCCGCACCCGGCCCACCGGGTCGAGCTCGGGCACCAGCTCGGCGAGGGCGAGGGTGGCCCCGAGCAGGATCGTCGTGTGCACGTCGTGCCCGCAGGCGTGGCACACCCCCGCCACGGTGCTGGCATAAGGGACGTCCTTCTCGTCGTCGAGGGGCAGCGCGTCGATGTCGGCCCGCAGCGCGACGGTCGGACCGGTGGTCGGGTCGCCGACGTCGAGGACGAGACCCGTCTCGGTCTCGAGCGACTGGGGATCGAGGCCGGCCACGCCGAGCCGCGACGCCAGCAGTGCCGTGGTCTCGTGCTCCTCCCAGCTGAGCTCGGGATGGGCGTGGAGCTGGCGCCGGAACGCGACGAGCTCGTCCTCGTGCGCGGCCAGGAACTTGTCGAGGCGCTCGTCGAGCAGCCGCCGGTCGTAGGTCATCGAGGCGCCTCCGTCGGACGGACCCCGGGCTCGTCGGTCACCAGCTCGTGGGCGAGCGCGTCCACCACGGCCACGAGCGAGCCCTGCTGCTCGTGGACCTCGCGCTGGCGCTGGTAGGACGCGCCCCGCTCGAGGATCTGGTGGACGTCCTTGAGCTCGTCGGTGCAACCGAGGCGCTGGGCGATGGGTTGGAGCTCGTCGAGGAGCTCGGCGATGCCCTCCCGGATCGGGCGCGTGTCCCCCTCGTCGTCGACGATGAGCGAGGCCTCGAGGCCGTACCGTGCCGCCCGCCACTTGTTCTGCCGCAGCACCCACTCGCGGTGCACCGGGAGCTGGTAGCCCCGGTCGTGCATCGTGTCGAACCAGTGCACCAGGGACTGCGCCAGCGCGGCCAGGGCGGCGACCTCCCGCAGGGTGGGGATGCCGTCGCACATGCGCAGCTCGACGGTGCCGAAGTCGGGGTGCGGCCGGATGTCCCACCAGACCTCGCGGACGGTGCCGATGGCCTCGGCCGACACCAGGGTCTCCATGAACTGCTCGAACTCCGCCCAGTTCACGATCTGCTCGGGCAGGCCAGCGGTGGGGAGCCCCTCGAAGATCTTGCTGCGGCTCGAGGCCAGGCCGGTGTCGTGACCCTCGGAGTACGGGCTCGACGCCGAGAGGGCGAGCAGGTGGGG
Organism: uncultured Microthrixaceae bacterium; assembly: GCA_964649545.1. GTDB lineage: Bacteria > Actinomycetota > Acidimicrobiia > Acidimicrobiales > DATDAH01 > JAEUJM01. Next base: position 7,969 of record CAZYPY010000052.1, read on the forward strand.
GATGTAGCCGGCCAGGGCGTTGGCGATGGCCACGGCCTTCTCCGGCGAGCGCACCCCGACGTGGAAGTGCACCCCGAAGATCTGGAGGCGCTGGGCCATCCAGGCCATCTCGTGCATGAGCGTGTGGTAGCGCTCGTTGTCGGTGACCGTCTGGTCGCGCCAGTCCGAGAAGGGGTGGGTGCCCGAACACACGAGGGCCAGACCCCGGGCGTCGGCGCTGCGCCGGACCTCGGCGAGGGTGCCACTCAGGTCGGCCTTGGCCTCGGCGACCGTCTGACAGATGCCCGTGATGATCTCGACGGTGCACTCGAACAGCTCGTGCTTGGCCTTGGGGTGCTCGCCCCCGGGGTGACCCGCGCCGATCTCCTCCAGGATCGCCGAGGCGGCGCTGGAGAGCTGGCGGGTGTCGCGGTCGATGAGCTCGAACTCGACCTCGACCCCCAGGCTGGGGCCCACGGAGCTGTTGAAGTCGATGTGCAGGACGCCGAGGCTACAGCGGTGGTCCGTCGTCGAAGAGACCCGGCGGTGCACTGGGCCCACCGGCGGCCGGTGGCGGTGCGGTCAGGCCGAGGTGGCGCCACGCCGCCGGCGTGACCGTGCGCCCCTGCGGCGTGCGCATGAGCAGGCCCTGCTGGATCAGAAACGGCTCGTAGACGTCCTCGACCGTCTCGGTGGGCTCGCCCACGCTGATGGCCAGGGTCTTGAGCCCGACCGGCCCACCGCCGAAGTGACCGCAGATGGCGGTGAGGATGGCGCGGTCGACCTTGTCGAGGCCGAGGTCGTCGACGCCGAACAGGGCCAGGCCGTCGTGGGCGGTGGCGGCGTCGATGGTGCCGTCACCCCGCACCTCCGCGAAGTCGCGCACCCGTCGCAGCAGGCGGTTGGCGATGCGCGGGGTGCCCCGGGACCGGGTGGCGACCTCCCGGCGGCCGTCGGCGTCGATGGGTACCCCGAGGATCTCCGCGGTGCGCCCGACGATGGCGTCGAGGTCCTCGGCGTCGTAGTAGTCGAGCCGGGCGACGAGGCCGAACCGATCGCGCAGGGGGCCGGTGATGAGCCCCGTGCGGGTGGTGGCCCCCACCAGGGTGAAGCGGGGCAGGTCGAGCCGGATCGAACGCGCCGCCGGACCCTTGCCGAGGACGATGTCGAGCTGGAAGTCCTCCATGGCCGGGTAGAGCACCTCTTCGACCGCGCGGGAGAGGCGGTGGATCTCGTCGATGAACAGGACGTCGTCCTCCTCCAGCTTGGTGAGGATGGCGGCGAGGTCGCCCGCCCGCTCGAGCGCCGGGCCGGAGGTGACGTGCATCCCCACCCCCATCTCGGTGGCGACGATGCCCGACAGCGTCGTCTTGCCGAGACCAGGGGGGCCGGCGAAGAGCAGGTGATCGGCGGCCTGGCCCCGCTTGCGCGCCGCCTCGAGGATGACCTGCAGGCGCTCTTTCAGCTCGCGTTGGCCCACGAACTCGTCGAGGGTGCGCGGCCGCAGCCCGACCTCGTCGGCGACGTCCTCCTCGGTGGCCTGCGGCGCCAGCAGCTCCTCCCTCATGCGGACACGCTCCTCCGGCACGCGCTCACGGTGCCACCGCGAGCCGCTGGAGGGCGAGGCGCAGGAGCAGCGCGGTGTCCCCCTCCGGCGGGAGGTCGCGCAGGACCTCGCGGATCTCGTCGGGGCCGTAGCCGAGGCCCTCCAGCGCGTCGTGCACGTCCTTGCGGGACGAGCCCGGGGGCGCGTCGGCACCAGCGTCCAGCCGGGTGAGGTCCAGGTCGCCGAGATCGAGCCGCGACTTCAACTCGACGAGCAGGCGGGTGGCGGTCTTGCGCCCGACCCCAGGGACGAGGCAGAGGGCATCAAGGTCGTCGTCGGCCAAGACCTGCTGCAGGCCGGCCGGGTCGTGGACCGACAGGATGGCGAGCGCCAGGGCCGGCCCGACCCCGTGGGCGCCGAGCAGGGCCTCGAAGCACACCCGCTCCTCGCGGGTGGCGAAGCCGTAGAGGGTCTGGTCGTCCTCGCGGAAGTGGTGGTGGACGTGGAGGAACACCTCGTCGCCCACCTCACCCACCGCCACCGCGGTGGCGGGTGCCACCGTGACCCGATAGCCGACGCCGGCGACCTCGACCAGTAACTCGGCACCGGTCACGCCCCGGTCGAGCAGCGCGCCCCGCAGCGAGCCGATCATCGCGTGGCCCGGGCGACCGCCCGTCGGGTGGGCTCGTACGCGAGGTGGCACAGGGCCAGCGCGGCGGCGTCGGCGGCGTCGGCGGGCCGAGGCGGCGCCGTCAGCCCGAGCAGGGTCTGGACCATGGTCTGCACCTGTTCCTTGTCCGCGGCGCCGTGTCCGGCGACCGCCTCCTTGACCTGGTTGGGGGTGTACTGCACGACCTCGCAGCCGGCGGCCACCGCCTCGGCCATGGCCAGGCCGCTGGCCTGACCGACCGACATGGCGGTGCGCACGTTCACCTGGAAGAAGACGCGCTCGATCGCCACGGTGTCGGGGCGCAGCTCGGCCAGCAGCGACCGGAGCTCGGCCTGCAGCTCGGCGAGGCGTTCGGGCAGCGGGTTCGCCGGCGGCGTGGTGATCACGCCGATCGCCACCGCCCGCGGGCCCTCGGGACGCGATTCGACGCACCCGTAGCCGCAGCGCGAGAGGCCGGGGTCGATCCCGAGCACGAACATACGTTTGCAACGCTACCGGGCGGGCCCGGCCACGTGGCGGACCCACCGGGCTACAGCCGCGGCGCGGGGTGCCGATGGAACCTCCGTGACCCGCACCGCACCGCCGCCCGAGCCGTCGCTGCCGCCCCCGGACCCGCGCCCCGCCGCAGCCCCCGCCGTCGAGCTGCGCTCGGTCTCGCGAGGCTTCGGCGACGTCAAGGCGCTCGACGACCTCACCCTCGTCGCCCCGGCGCACAGCATCACCGTCCTGCTCGGCCCGAACGGCGCCGGGAAGACCACCGCGATCCGGATGATCACGGGTGCCCTGAACCCGGACGCCGGGTCCGTGACGGTCTTCGGGCTCGACCCGTCGGTCGACGGCGAGGAGGTCCGCACCCGCTGTGGCGTCGTGTCGGCCAAGCCGGCCCTCTACGACCGCCTGAGCGGGTGGGACAACCTCGGCTACGCCGCCGAGCTCTACGGCCTCGGCCGGGGCGAGGTCGCGGCCGCGGCCATCCGGGAATCGGCGGCGCGGTTCGGGATCGACGGCGCCCTCGACCAGCAGGTGGGCGGCTACTCGACCGGCATGAAGACCCGGCTCGCGCTGGCGCGCTCGGTGATGCACGGCCCCGACCTCCTGCTGTTCGACGAGCCCACCTCGGGCCTCGACCCCGAGTCCTCCCACGCCGTCCTCGAGCTCATCCGCGACATGGCCGACACGGGCTCGACGGTGATCATGTGCACCCACCTCCTGCTCGAGGCCGAGGGCCTCGCCGAGAAGATCGTCGTGCTCGACGGCGGCACCGACCTCATCGCCGGCTCGCCCGGCGAGCTCACCAAGCGATTCTGGCCCAACCTGGTGGTGCGTCTCGACGCCGAGGATCCGGCCGGGCTCGACCTCGTCGCCCGCCTCGACGGGGTCGTCGCCTACGAGCGCGACGACCGGGGTCTGGCCGCGTCGGGCTCGGGTGCCGGCGGCGCCACCGTCCAGCTCGACGACCTGGCCCGGGTGCCCGAGCTGGTCTTCGCCCTCGCTCAGGCCGGGGTCCGGGTCACCCGGGTGGAGCCCCACGTGCCCTCGCTCGAGGACCTGTACTTCGCGGTGCGCGACGGCCGCCACGCCTTCTCCGAGACGCACGGCCACGGCACCACCGGCACCGAGGAGGTGGCGGCATGAACTGGGGCCGCGTCCGCACCGTCGCCCGCACCGACCTGCGCCAGCTCATCCAGGCCAAGGACTTCTGGATGCCCATGGGGATCCTCGGGTCGATCTTCTTCTTCGTCGTCCCCACGATCCTGTTGCTGGCCATCACCCGGGTGGGAGACATCAACGCCGTGCAGCAGCTCTCGAACGCGCTCGAGGTGCTGCCGGCCCAGGCCCAGGAGGCCATCCAGGGCGACTCGCCGGCCGGTCGGGCGTCGTACGCGATGGCCGTCTACCTCTTCGCCCCGGTGGCCGTGGTGGTGCCGCTCACCATCTCCACCGCGGTGGGCGCCGCCACCATCGTGGGTGAGCGGGAGCGGGGCACGGGCGAGTTCCTCGCCCACTCCCCCGCCAACGTCAAGGAGATCTACCTGGGCAAGCTCATCGCCAGCCTGATCCCCGGCTACCTCACGACGCTGGTCGGCTTCGGCGTGTACTCGCTCGTCGTGAACCTCATCGTGGGCCCCGAGGTGGGGGGCTGGTTCTTCCCCACCCAGCAGTGGTGGATCCTGATGCTCTGGGTGGTGCCGCCGTTCCTGGCCCTGACCCTGTCGCTCGTCCTGCGCCTGTCGGCCCGGGTCAAGAGCACCGCCGCCGCGCAACAGGCGTCGGGCCTGGTCACCCTGCCGCTCATCATGGTGGCGTACAGCCAGTCGACCGGTGCCCTCTTCGGGGCCGGCTCGGCCTCCATCTGGATCGGCACCGTCGCCTGGATCGTCGCCCTGCTCGGCCTCACCCGGGGCATGCGGGTCGTCACCCGGGCCCGGTTGCTGGGCGTGGCCGACGGGATCTGACCGGACCCGGCGGGCGGCACGCCCACGGCCGTCCGGTCGCGGCGCCTCCTACGCTGTCGGCGTGCTGAGGCTGCGAGGGGTGATCGACGGGGTCGAGCACACCGTGGTGCTCGACCGCTCGGAGACGACCCTCGGCCGCGACCCCGACAACGACGTCGTGCTCACCGACCGGGTGGCCTCTGCCCACCACGCCGTGATCCGGCGCGACGGCGAGCGGTGGCGGATCCGGGACCTCGACAGCCGCTACGGCCTGCAGGTCAACGGCCTGGTCGCCGACGAGGTCGACCTGGAGGACGGGGACTCGGTCACGATCGGCACGGTGACGTTCACGGTGGACGCCACCCCCGACGAGGCGTCGCCCGACGAGGACGCCCCCCACGGGGGCGGCGCGGACGAGGACGCGGCCGCGGATCCGGGCGAACCGGCGGCGGCGCTCGTGCGCACCATCGACGACTTCGCCACCTCCCTCGGCTTCGATCCGGCCGGTCTCGCTCGACTGCCCCCGCGCGTGCCCGAGGCGGTGGCTCCGCCCCACGTGGCCGCCGGGGACCGTGACGACGACCACGCGTTCTCCGCGCTGGCGGTCGGCCACCTCACCCGGTTGGCCCAGGACCTGCGCACGGCGGTCGACGAGGACGAGGCCGCCCGCCGCACCCTCGACGCGGCGTTCGCCGCCCTCCCCGTCGACCGCGGCTGGGTGCTGCTCGCCGACGAGGACGGCGAGATCCGCCACCAGGTCGCCCGCATCCGCGACCGCGTCGAGCACCCGGAGGGCGCCCTCCCCATCTCGTGGAGCATCGTGCGCCGGGTGCTCGACGAGCGGACCGCGCTCGGCACCGGCGACGTCACCCTCGACGCCGCCCAGGCCAGCCGGTCGATGATGGCCCACCACATCCGCGCCGCGCTGTGCGCCCCGCTCTGGGCCGGCGACGAGGTGATCGGGGTGATCTACGTCGACTCCCTGCTCACCACGGGCAACTTCACCGGCGCGGCGCTCGACCTGCTGGCCGCGATGGCCAACAACCTCGCCATCACCACCCGGGCCCTCCGCCACGCCCAGGAGGCCGAGCGCGAGCGGGAGGCGCGCCGCCACCTCGAGCGCTACCACTCCCCGTCGATGATCGACGCGCTGGCCGCGGAGCCGGGCGCCGACGGCCCGGCCCGGCTGCGCCAGGCCGACGTCACCGTCCTCTTCGCCGACGTGGTGGGCTTCACCACCCTGTCCCAAGAGCTCACCCCCGACGGCCTGGCCCGCTTGCTCGACGGGTTCTTCACCGAGGCGGTGGAGGCGGTCTTCGCCCACGGCGGCACCCTCGACAAGTTCATCGGTGACGCGGTGATGGCCTTCTTCGGGGCACCCGTGCCGGCCCACGACCACGCCGAGCAGGCCCTGCGGGCGGCCCTCGACCTGCGCTACCGGGTCGTGCGGTGGAACGAGGCCCTGGCCGAGGAGGGCGGCCGGCCGGTCGAGGTGCGCATCGCCCTCAACAGCGGACCCGTCGTGGTCGGCGACGTGGGCAGCAGCCGCCGGGTCGACTACACCGTGCTGGGCAACACCGTGAACGTGGCCGCCCGCCTCGAAGGAGTCGGCCAGCCGGGCGAGATCGTGCTCGGCCCGGGCACCCGCGACCGCCTGCCCGGCGACTTCCCCCTCGCCTTCGTCGGCGAGGTCGACCTCAAGGGCCTCCGCCACCCCCTGCCCGTCTGGAAGGTGGCGACCTCACCCACCTCGAGCTGACGCTCCGCGGCCCGACGCCGGTCAGGCCTCGGCGGCCTCGAGGATGGCGTCGGGGATGTCGAAGTTGGCGTAGACGTCCTGGACGTCGTCGAGGTCGTCGAGGGCGTCGATGAGGCGCAGCACGGCCTTGGCCGCGTCGGCGCTGTCGAGGGGCACGGTGCTCGTGGGGATCATCGTGGAGTCGGCGGAGTCGAAGGCGATCCCGGCCTCCTCCAGCGCCGCCCGCACCGCCGTCAACTCGGACGGGCCCGACGTGACCCGCCAGGTGTCGCCCTCGTCGACGATGTCCTCCGCGCCCGCCTCCAGGGTGATCTCCATCAGATCGTCCTCCGACACCGTGCGGGGCAGGATCACGACGCCCTTGCGCTCGAACTGCCACGCCACCGCGCCCGGCTCGGCCAGGCTGCCGCCGTTGCGGCTGAACAGGCTGCGGACCTCCGCACCGGTGCGGTTGCGGTTGTCGGTGAGCACGTCGATGAGCACGGCGACGCCGTGCGGCGCGTACCCCTCGTAGGTGACGGACTCGTAGACCACGCCCTCGAGGTCGCCGGTGCCGCGTTTGATGGCCCGCTCGATGGTGTCGAGCGGAACGGACGCGTCGCGGGCCTTCTGGTACATGGTGCGCAGCGTGGCGTTGGCGTCGAGGTCACCCCCGCCCTCGCGCGCGGCGACCTCGACCTGGCGGATGAGCTTGGCGAAGAGCTTGCCGCGAGCCTTGTCGGCGGCACCCTTCTTGTGCTTGATGGTGGCCCACTTGGAGTGTCCGGACATCTTGGGGTTGCTCCCGGGTCGTTCGGGTGAGAGATCAGGTGGTCGGGGCCGTGGAGGCCCCCGCCGGGCGTGGCGACGATACGCGCTCGAGGAAGGCACGGTGGAGTCTGAGGTCGTCGGAGAGCTCGGGGTGGAACGCCGCCACCATCACCGGCCCCTGGCGACAGAGGACGGGACGTCCGTCGACCGCGGCGAGGACCTCGACGTCCTGCCCGGCCCGCTCGATCACCGGCGCTCGGATGAACACCGCGGGGAAGGGGCCGCCGTCGAGGCCAGTGACGTCGAGGTCGGCCTCGAAGGAGTCGACCTGGCGGCCGAAGGCGTTGCGGCGCACGTCGACGTCGATGGCGCCGAAGCTGCGCTGGTCGGGGCGGCCGTCGAGCACGCCGTCGGCCAGCAGGATCATCCCCGCGCACGTGCCGAAGGCGGGCAGGCCGGCGGCGAGTCGCTCGGCGATCGGCTCGAACAGCTCGTTGCGCTCGAGCATCATCGAGATCGTGGTGGACTCCCCACCCGGCAGCACCAGGGCGTCGACCTCCGCCAGCTCCGCCGGCGTCCGCACCGCCACCGCCGCGACGCCGAGGGCGCGCAGCGCCTCCAGGTGGAGCGCCGACGCCCCCTGCAACGCCAGCACGCCGATGACGGGCGACCCGGAGGGGTGCCCGTCATCGCCGGGCCCGTCTACCACCCGCGGTCGGCGAGCTTGGTCTCGAGGTGCTCCATCTCGAGGCCGGGCATCGCCGCCCCGAGGCCCCGGCTGACCTTGGCCAGGATGTCGGCATCCTGGTAGTTGGTCGTCGCCTCGACGATGGCCTTGGCCATCACCGCCGGCTGGCTGGACTTGAAGATGCCCGAGCCCACGAACACCGCTTCGGCGCCGAGCTGCATCACGAGGGCGGCGTCGGCCGGGGTGGCGATGCCGCCGGCGCAGAACATCGGCACGGGCAGGGTGCCGGTCTCGGCCAGCTCCTGCACGAGGCCGACCGGCGCCTGGAGCTGCTTGGCCCAGTCGTAGACCTCGGCGGAGTCGGCCTGGGTGATCTTGCGGATGTCGCCGAGGATCGACCGCAGGTGGCGGACCGCCTCGACGATGTTGCCGGTGCCCGCCTCGCCCTTCGAGCGGATCATGGCCGCGCCCTCGCTGATGCGGCGCAGGGCCTCGCCGAGGTTGGTGGCGCCGCAGACGAACGGCACCGTGAAGTTCCACTTGTCGATGTGGTGGGCCTCGTCGGCGGGGGTGAGGACCTCGCTCTCGTCGATGTAGTCGACGCCGAGCGACTGCAGGATCTGGGCCTCGGTGAAGTGGCCGATGCGGGCCTTGGCCATCACGGGGATCGTCACCGCGGCCTTGATGCCCTCGATCATCTCCGGGTCGCTCATGCGGGCCACGCCACCGTCACGACGGATGTCGGACGGCACCCGCTCGAGGGCCATCACCGCGGTGGCGCCGGCGTCCTCGGCGATCTTGGCCTGCTCGGGGTCGACCACGTCCATGATGACGCCGCCCTTGAGCATCTCGGCCAGGCCCCGCTTGACCCGCATGGTGCCGGTCTCGCGCCCGGCGGTTCCTTCGTTCTCAGCCATGGCCCGATTCTAGGAGCGCCACCCCGGCACCCGGCGATCGAGATACGGCGGCCCCGCGGGTCGGCCACGGGCTGGTGAGGGGCGGGTCACTCGAACTCGGGCGGGCCGAGCTCCTGCTCGATGGGCTGCGCGGCGAGCGCGAGGAGCTGGTCGGCCTCGGCCTGCTCCACGAAGCTGCCCGTGCCGGGGTTGGCGAGCTCCACCCACGTGCGGCCGGGCATCAGGAGGATCGGTTGGCCCGTGGCCTTGTCGGTCAGGTTCCACACGTCGGTGCCCGTCGGCCGGGACCAGCGGGCGTCGACGAAGCGGCCGTCGACGAACACGGCGGCGTCGCCCTCGCCCACGGTCTGGGCCTCGGGGGTGCCCGGCACCGTCGGGCAGCAGACGTAGTCGATGTAGAGGAACACCACATTCTCGGGGGCGATGAGCTGGTTCTGGTCGTCGGCGTAGGGGGTGCCGTCCTGGAAGCGGATCCAGCCGCCGCGGGTCTCGTCCCAGACGTACACGATGTCGCGCGACCGGAACGCCACCCGGCCGCCGGGTATCGCCGTGCCCTCGCCGGCGGGAGCGGTGGTGGCCGTGGCCCCGGAATCGGCGGTCGCCGCCGTGGTCGTCGTGGTCGCCACCGCGTCGGTGCGGTACTGGAAGAGCGGCGGGGCGAACCGGGCATCGCCCGAGTGCGTGTAGAGCGCCGTCGTGTCGGCGAAGAGGTTGGACGGCGCCGGGCGGTTGTCGGCCCGCCGGTACTCGTCGTTGACCGCGTCGAAGCCGACGTCCACGAGGTCGGCGGAGCGGATCGCCGAGGCGGTCACGCCGTTGGCGCCGGACCACGCCAGCAGCGGCCGGTTCAGGTTGGCGAGCAATTCCACGTCGGAGATCCGTGCCGAGCGGATCGGGCCGACCGGATCGGCGTCCTGGCTGTGGAAGACGGCCGCGAAGCGGGTGAACCCGGCCTCGATCTCCTCCTCGTAGACCACGTCGGCCTGGTTGATCCCCACCGGGGGGCGGGCACCCTCGTTGTTGTCGATCTTCACCACGAGCGCGGGCCGCGTCCGCCGGGTCTCGTCGTCGCTGGGGAGGCCGGTGAGCGGAAAGGTCGGCCCGGCCACCACGGTGGTCGAGGTGGTGGTGGGCGCCGCTTCCTCGGGCTCGTCGACGTTCTTGGCGCACGACGCCACGACCGCGAGCAGGGCGACGGCCAACAGGGGCGCGACGACGCGCGCGTGGAGACGACGGGACTGCACGGGGCTCAGAGCTCCTGGAGGGCGGCGATGCGCTCGTCGAGCGGGGGGTGGGTGTCGAACATCCGGTTGAGCTTCGACATCTTGCCCTCTTCGGGGGTGCGGGCCAGGGGCGACTCGATCCAGAGGTGGGCGGTCGCCCGCGAGGCGCTCTGCACGACGGTCTGGTCGTCGCGCAGCTTCTCGAGGGCCGAGATCAGCCCCGGCGGGTAGCGGGTCATCTCGACGCCGGACATGTCGGCCAGCGACTCACGGCGGCGCGACACCGCGAACTGCATCATGCGGGCGATGAACGGCGACAGGACGATCAGCACCAGGGCGAGCACCGCGAGCACGAGGAACACGATGTTGCCGCCCTGGTCGTTGCTGCGGTTGCGGCCGCCGCCGAAGAACAGCATGCGCACGCCGATGTCGGCGAGCAGCGCGACCACGCCGACCATGGTCACCGCGAGGGTGGACACGAGGATGTCGTCGTTCTTGATGTGGCTGAGCTCGTGGGCGAGCACGCCCTCGAGCTCGATGCGGTTCATCTTCTCGAGCAGGCCGGTGGTGACCGCGATGGCGGCGTGCTTGGGGTTGCGGCCGGTGGCGAACGCGTTCGGCGCCGGGTCGTTGATGATGTAGAGCCGCGGCTTCTCCAGACCGCTGGCGATGCAGAGCCCCTCCACCAGGTTGTGCAGCCGGGGGTACTGCTCGACGGTGGCGGGCTGGGCCCGGCTCATGGCCAGGGCGATGGAGTCGGACTTCCAGTAGCTGGCGAACGCCGAGCCACCGGCGATCGCGAGGGCGATGACGATCCCGATCGGCCCCCACTGGAGTAGGTAGGTGAACGCCACGCAGACGAGGGCGACGAAGAGCACGAACACCGTGATGAGCACCGCGGAGCGGCGCTTGTTGGCGGTGACCTGGTCGTACATGGGCATGGTGGGGTACCGGGAAAGTCAGCCGGCGCCGCGGCGCGCCGCGGCGGCGGGCGATCCGAGCGAGTCAGATCGGGATCAGGCGGGCGTGCCGGGGGCCGGCGGCGGAGCCGTGGGAGGGGTCGTGGGAGCCGCCGGCGGGGTGGGGGCGTCGTTGCCGAACGACACGGTCACGTTGCCGCGCGCCTCGTCCTCGGCCTCGAAGTACTCGCGCTCGGTGAACCGGAACATCCCCGCGATCAGCACCGACGGGAAGGTCTGGATCTTGGTGTTGTACTTGAAGACGGAGTCGTTGTAGAACTGCCGCGCGTAGGCGATCCGGCCCTCCGTGCCGGTCAGCTCCTCCTGCAGGTTGAGGAAGTTCTGGTTCGCCTTGAGGTCGG
>CAZYPY010000053.1:0-11052 GCA_964649545.1 uncultured Microthrixaceae bacterium
CGCATCGGCATCCGGGAGCTGCGCCAACGGGCGAGCGACTACGTCCGCCTGGCCGCGGCCGCCGAGGCCGAGGGGCTCCGTGTCGAGTCTCCGAGCTGACTCCCGCTAGAGTCATCCCCTCACCAGAACGGGCTGTGGCGCAGCTTGGTTAGCGCGTCGGTCTGGGGGACCGAAGGTCCCGGGTTCAAATCCCGGCAGCCCGACCAGAGAAGCCGCAGGTCAGAGGCCGGAAACGGCCTCTGACCTCGCCGCCGCCACGACCGTCGTTCGGGAGCGCTTCGACGGCAGGGTCGACGGTCGGCGATCGTGGAACCCATGGTGACGGGGTGGTTCCGCCTCGATGTCCCGGTGGGTGACGCGGCGGTGGGCGCCGCGCCCGCACTCGACGGTGTCGGCGCGCGACGTCCCGGCGGCGGTGGGTCCCGGCTCGATCGGCGATGGCTGACCCTCGCCGTCGCCGTGACCGCGGTGCCGATCCTCCTCGCCGTCGTGCGGGCGCTCACCACCGATTGGGTGCCCGTCAACGATCTCGCCTTCCTCGAGGCCCGGGTCCGCGACGTCGGTGGAGCGGACACGCCGCTCACCGGGATGTACTCCCGGTTCGGCTTCGACCACCCGGGTCCCATCGCGATCTGGTCCTTCGCCCTGCCGTACCGAGTCGCGGGTGGCGACCCGAGCGCGCTGCTCGTCGCTGCGGCCGTCGTGAACCTGTTCGCCGTGACGGTCGCGATCCTGGTGGCGAATCGGCGCGGCGGTCGCCCACTCGTCGCCGTGACGGTCGTCGCGCTCCTCCTGCTCGAGGGAGCGATGGCCGCCAACGGCTCTGATCTCATCGATCCGTGGAACCCGACGGTCGCCGTGTTGGCCCTGGTGGCGCTCCTGTTCGTCGCGTGGGACGTGGCCTGCGGGCGCCTGCAGTCGCTCTGGCTCCTCGTTCTCCTGGTGTCGTGGGTCGTGCAGTCCCACGGCGGCCACCTCCCCATCGCCGCCGCACTCGTCGTCGGCGTCGCTGCCGTGCTCGCCGCCCGCACCGTGCGGCGGGAGCAGCGGTGGTCGTCGGGCCCCGTCGTGATCGCACTGCTGGTGGGTGCGGTGGCCTGGTCGGGACCGCTCGTGGACCAGATCGCTGGCAGTGGCAACCTCGCCGAGATCGTGGACTCCACCAGCGAGGCCAGCGAGCCCCGTGTCGGCCTGCCGGCCGCGGCCGGCGTGCTCGCCGTCGAGCTGGCGCCATCGGGCCCCTGGTCGGGTGGGCACGAACGGATCGATCCGCAGACGGCCGGCGTGGCCACGGCCCCTCTCTGGCGGCTCGTCGCCCCGATCGCCGGTCTCGCCGGCGTCGCGTTCGCCGGGCGACGTCTTCGCCGACCCGACCTCCTCGTCCTCGCTGCGCTCCTCGCGGTGACGGCCGGATGCGGTTGGCTCGCCATCGGCGTGATCCCTGGCCCTCCGCTGGCCTACCTCGTGCAGTGGACCTGGGCACTCGCCACGGTCATCTACCTCTCGGCCGTGTGGGCGCTGTTGCTCCTCGCCGACGACGTCGGCTCGATCATGCGGTCGCGAGCGGCCGGGGTCGTCGCGGTCGTGATCACCCTGCTCACCCTGACGCTGGCCAGTGTCGCCTCGCTCAGGGCCGACCTCCCCTGGGAACCCTTCTCGACCTCGACCATCGAGGTATCGGCAGCGTTGCGGGCGGTGCTCGACCCGGCAGAGCGCCACTCGGTGGTCCTCACGGGCAGTGGACTGGGGCACGCCGGTCCCGCGGTGCAGCTCGACCTCGAGCGGCACGGTTTCGACGTGTGCGGGATCGTGGAACCGGGTCGCGGCGAGGAATTGCTGGGGCCCGGCCGGGCGTGTCGGGGGCCGACCGCCTCCGTCGTGGTGGTGGCGACGGATGCGGCGTCCATCGAGGCGCTGCGCACCGACCCCACCGTCGACGTCGTCGCTGAGCACCTGTCCCTGACCCCGGCCGAGCGTGCGGAGCTCGATCGGCCGGAGACCGACCTCCAGCGGATCCTCGAACTCGTCGCACGCGATTCGCGGCTCGCCGCCGGTGTGCGGTCGACTGGGCTGGTCGAGGATGACACCGGGGGCGGAGACCGGGCGGCCCCCTGAACACCCCGTGCCGTCGTCGTCGCGTGAGGTGGTTCGCGTGACCCGGCCGCTCGCCACCGCGGCCCGGGCCGACGGCCCGACGCTCTCCCGATGACCCGACCCCGGCCCGTACCCTGACGGACGTGCGAGTCACCCTGCTCCTGGCCGACGCCGCCCAGGCCATCGACAACAAGCTGTACATCCTCGGCGGCGGCTGGTCCGTGACCGGGCCCGGGCCGACGAACTTCGCCATCGCGTTGAAGATCGAGGTGCCGTGGGACCAGACCAACCGCCGGCACCAGTGGCGGATGGAGCTGCTCGACGCCGACGGCCGCCAGGTCCTGCTCGCCGGGCCGAGCGGCGCCCAGCCGCTCGTGGTCGCCGGCGACTTCGAAGTGGGGCGACCCGCCGGCACGCCAGACGGCACCCCCATCGACCTGGCCCTGGCCGTGAACCTCGGTGCCGTGCCGTTCCCTGTCGGTCAACGCCTGGTCTGGCAGCTCTGGATCGACGAGGAGACCACCGCGGAGTGGCAGGTCGCGTTCACGACGCGCCCGAACGCGTCGATCTGACCCGGAGGTGACGTGAGCCTCGGGGGTGGGCGCCGCTAGATTCGCGGCTTCCGTGCGAGCTCGATCCCGGACCCTCAGGGCGGTGCTGGTGCTGGGGATGCTCGCGGTGGCCGCGGTGGCGTGTGGCAGTGACGACCCCACGCCCGAGCGCAGCACCGCGACCGTGCCCCAGGCCGATGCCGACGCGCCCAACGTCGTGGTGATCATGACCGACGACCAGACGGTCGAGCAGATGCGGGTGATGACCCGGACCAACGCACTGCTGCGGGACCAGGGCACGAACTTCACCAACTTCGTCACCAGCTTCCCGCTCTGCTGCCCGTCGCGGGCGACGTTCCTCACCGGCCAGTACGCGTTCAACCACGGGATCGTCGACAACATCGGCGAGAACGGGGGCTACTACCAGCTCGACAACCGCAACACCCTCGCGGTGTGGCTCCAGCGGGCGGGGTACACGACGAACTTCGTCGGCCACTACCTCTACCGCTACGGCACCCGGGACCGGACCGAGGTGCCGCCCGGTTGGGACCGGTGGTTCAGCACCATCGACCCGAGCACGTTCCGCTACTTCGGCTACACCGTCAACGAGAACGGCACGCTGCGCGAGTACGGCCGGGCTCCCGAGGACTACCAGACCGACGTCATGGCCGACCGCGCGGTCGCCGAGATCGAGCAGCTCGCCGAGGGCGACCGGCCCTTCTTCTTGAACTTCTGGACCCTCGCGCCCCATGTGGCCGAGCCCGAGCACTCCGACGAGCCCGATCTCGAGGCGGTGCCGGCACCCCGCCACGCCGGCCGGTTCGACGAGGAGTGGTGGACCACGGAGCAGGCGCCCGCGTTCAACGAGGAGGACGTCTCCGACAAGCCGGTCTTCGTGCAGCTCAACGCGCGGTTGCTCCCGGTGACGCAGATCACCGCCCAGGTGCACTACCAGCGGGCCCTCGAGTCGCTGCTCGCCGTCGACGAGGCGGTCGAGCGCATCGTGGACGCGCTCGAGCGCACCGGCGAGCTGGAGAACACCGTCATCCTCTACACGTCCGACAACGGCTACCTCCAGGGCGAGCACCGGTTCCGGGACGCCAAGACCCTCCCGTACGAAGAGGCGATCCGGGTGCCGCTGCTCGTCCGGGGCCCGGGGTTCCCGACCGGTGCCACCGCGCCGCAGCTCACCGCCAACATCGACCTGGCGCCGACCATCCTCGACCTCGCCGGCGTGGAGGGCAGCCTGGTGCCCGACGGCCAGTCGCTGCTGCGGCTGGCGGCCGACCCGAGCCCGCCCGCCGACGACCGCGCCGTCTACCTCCAGAACGGCCCACAGGCAGGGGGCGCCGCGATCCCGCACTGGGACGGCGTGCGGGTCCCGGGCTTCACCTACGTGGAGTACGAGCAGGGTGGGCGCGAGCTCTACGACCTGGCCGCCGACCCGTACCAGCTCGACAACGTGTACGGCGACCCCGCCTACGGCGAGGTCCAGCGTGAGCTCGCCGGCCTGCTCGTCCGACTGCGCGGGTGCTCGGGGGAGACGTGTCGGGAGCCGCGCTTTTCGCCCTCGGGTTAGCGTTGGCGCGATGTGCGGCCGGTTCGTCAGCGCCACCCCGCCCGACCAGATCGCCCAGTACTTCGGGGTCGAGGAGGTGTCGGAGACCCTCCTCGAGCCGAACTACAACGTCGCTCCCTCCACCGACGTCTACACGGTGCTCGAGACCCGCGAGGGGCGGCGGCGCCTCGAGCCGGTGCACTGGGGGCTGGTGCCGTTCTGGGCCAAGGACCTCAAGGTCGGGAACCGCATGATCAACGCCCGGTGCGAGACCCTGGCGGAGAAGAACGCCTACAAGCGCGCCTTCGCCAAGCGCCGCTGCATCATCCCGGTCGACGGCTTCTACGAGTGGCAGAAGCGCCCGGGTCACAAGACCAAGCAGCCGTACTACGTCCAGCGGGCCGACGGTGAGCCGCTCGCGTTCGCGGGCCTGTGGGAGATCTGGCGGGGCCCGGAGGGCGAGGACGAGCCCTTCCCGAGCGTGACCATCATCACCGGTCCCGCGAACCAGAAGATGGCGGCGATCCACGATCGCATGCCGATCGTGCTGCCTCCCTCGGCGTGGGACACGTGGCTCGACCGCGACGTCGACGACCCCGACCGACTCCGGGCGTTCCTCGTGCCCGCTCCGCCCGAGGTCATCACGCTCCGGCCGGTGAGCACCGAGGTGAACAACGTCCGCAACCGGGGCCCGCACCTGACCGATCCGGTCGAGCTCGACGGCGACGAGCCCGCGTGACGGCCACCCGGCCCGCCCCGGCGGCGCCCGCGCGCACCCAACGCCTCCAGAAGCGGCTCGACCACCTCGCCCTGAGGTGGCAGGCCCGGCTGGACAGCGAGTCCGGTGACCGGGTCGTGCCCTGGGTCTCGGCCGTCCTGCTGTTCCTCGTCCTCGGGGGCCTCGCCCTCGGTCGGGCCCGGTCGCTCGACGGCGGGGCGGACCTGGCCGCGTACCTCCAGGGCGCCTGGCTCGTCAACGAGGGCGATCCTCCCTTCGTCACCCTCACCGGCAGCCACCTGCTCGCCGACCAGGCCGGCTTCGTGTTCTACCCGTTGGCCTGGCTCACCCGCCTCCTGCCGGCGGTCCCGCTGCTGTTGCTCCTGCAGGCGGCCGCGCTGGCCGTCGCGGTGGTGCCGCTGTGGCGAATCGCCCGGCGCATGGCCCGGCTGCGTGCGGGCGCCGCGGTCATCCTGCTCGTCGCGTACGGCCTGTACCCGACCCTGCACAACATCAACCAGGCCGACGTCCACCTCGCCACACTCGCGCTTCCCGCCCTGCTCTGGGCGACCCTGTTCGGCTTCGAGCGCCGCTGGCGCCTCTTCGCGGCCTGCGTGCTGGTGGTGGTGCTGTGCCGCGCCGACCTCGGCCTGGTGATCGCCGGCCTCGGTGCCCTGCTGGCGCTCGAGGGGCGACGGCGGGAGGGAGCGATCACGGCGGCGTTCGGCGTCGGTTGGTCGCTCGTCGCCCTCCTCGTGGTCCAGCCGTACTACGCCGACGGCGCCTTCGTGCACGAGAGCGCGTTCGCGGCGTACGGCTCGTCGCCCCTCGGCGTGGTCGGCGGCATGCTCACCCAGCCGTTCACCGTGCTCGGCGACATCACGGCCGAGGAGAACTTCGCCCTCGTGGTGCTGCTGCTCGCGCCGGTGCTGTTCCTCCCGGTGCTCGCTCCCCGCTACCTCCTGCCCGCCCTGCCGCTCGAGCTCCTCTACCTCGTGGCCAACGCCAGTGAGGCCCGGGCCCCGCGGGTGGAGCAGCACGTGGCCATCACCGCGTTCGTCTTCGTGGCCACGGCCATGGCCCTCTCCAAGATCGGCACCCGCACGATCGACCGGGTGCGGGTCGACCGTCGGGTCCTGGGTGCCCTGCTGCTCGCCTCGCTGGTGTTCTTCGTCCGCGACTCCGTCACCTCGCCCTACCGGGCGCCCTGGGACCTCGGACGTCAGGACGCGGCCGACGGCGCTCGTCTCGAGGTGGCCGACCTCGTCGCCGACGACGCCGCGGTGCGGGCGTCGCCGAGCCTCCTGCCCCTGCTCGCCGAGCGTCGGGAGCTGTACGACCTCGAGGTGGGCGAGCACCCCCACGTGCGCCGCGCGGCCGCGGACGACGTGGACGTCGTCATCGTGGACGAGGCCGCCACCCTGGGCTGGGACGACGACGACCGCCGCCTGTTCCACGACGGCATGGTCGCCCTCGGCTTCGAGCGGACCTACAACACCGAGGGCATCGCGGTCTACGAGCGGGGGTAGCGATGCGGGGTGCGGTCAGGCCTCGGTGCGCTCGGGCGACGCCTCCGGGTGCCCGGCGGCTCGCAGGCCCTCGCGGATCAGGTCCGCAGCCCGGTCCAGCTCGGACGGGTCGGGCTCCGTGTCGGCGTTGGCGAAGTCGAGGTCGTGGACCCCGCGGATCGGGACCAGGTGCAGGTGGACGTGGGGGACCTCGAGGCCGGCGATCATCAGTCCCACCTTCTCCGGGCGGAACACGGTCTGCTGCACCTTGGCGACGTGGTGGGCGACCGTGGTCAAGTGGGTCATGGTCCCGGGGTCGAGATCGACCCAGTGGTCGACCTCGGCGACCGGTACGACGAGGGTGTGGCCGGGCTGCAGCGGGTTGATGGACAGGAACGCCACGGCACGGTCGTCCCGCCACACGAAGCGGCCCGGCAGCTCCCCTCGGATGATCAGGGTGAAGATGGTCGCCATCGCCAGATCGTAGGCTGCCCCCATGTCGGTCTCTGAGGAGCGCACGGGCGAGGATCGCCTCCTCACCGTGCCGAACCTCATCACCGGCGTCCGCCTCGCCTGCCTGCCCCTCTACCTGTACCTGCTGTTCGGTCGGGAGAACCGGGCCGCCGCGGCACTGCTGCTCGCCGGTCTCGGCGCCACCGACTGGGTCGACGGGTACGTGGCTCGGCGCTTCGACCAGGTGTCCACCTTCGGCAAGATCCTCGACCCCGTGGCCGACCGGCTGCTGTTCTTCGTCGGCATCGGCGCGATCCTCGTCGACGGTGCCGCGCCGTTCTGGTTCTCGGTCGCCGTGCTCGCCCGTGAGGTGGTCGTGTCGATCGCCGTGCTCGCCCTCGCCTCCCTCGGCGCCCGCCGCATCGACGTCACCTGGTGGGGCAAGGCCGGCACCTTCTGCCTGATGTTCGCCTTCCCGGCCTTCCTCGCAGGAGCCAGCACGCTGGCGATCGCCGACCTCTTCACCGTCGTCGGCTGGGGCTTCGGCATCCCCGGCCTCGTGCTCAGCTACTACGCCGCGTTCCTGTACATCCCACTCGGCCTCGCCGCGCTGCGCGAAGGACGCGCCGCGCGCCACGCCGGGCTCATCGAGGAGGCTTCGTGAAGGCAGTCATCATGGCGGGCGGCGAAGGCACGCGGCTTCGGCCCCTCACCTCCAACGTGCCGAAGCCCATGATGCCGATCGTCAACCGGCCGATGATGGAGCACATCGTCACCCTCTTGAAGTCCCACGGCTTCGACGAGATCGTCGTGACCGTGGCCTTCATGGCCAACGCCATCCGCACCTACTTCGGCGACGGATCGGAGTTCGGGGTGCGGATGGTCTACGCGACCGAGGAGACGCCCCTCGGCACCGCCGGCTCGGTGCGCAACGCCATGGACGAGCTCGACGAGCGCTTCCTCGTGATCTCCGGCGACGTCCTCACCGACATCGACCTGGGCGAGATCGTGCGCTTCCACGAGGCGAAGGGGGCGATGGCGACCATCGGGCTCGTGCCGGTCGAGAACCCGCTCGAGTTCGGCATCGTGATCACGAACGACGACGGGTCCATCGAGCGGTTCCTCGAGAAGCCCACGTGGGGCCAGGTGTTCAGCGACACCATCAACACGGGCATCTTCGTGCTCGAGCCGCAGATCTTCGACTACATCGAGGCCGATCGGCCGGTCGACTTCTCGAGCGAGGTGTTCCCCGCGCTGCTGGCCGAGGGCAAGCCGCTGTTCGGCGCCGTGTCGCAGGGCTACTGGGAGGACGTCGGGACGCTGGAGGCCTACCTCAAAGCCCACAAGGACGCGCTCGACGACAAGGTCCACCTCGACGTGCCCGGGTTCCGCATGGCCGAGGGCATCTGGCTGGGCGAGGGCGTCGAGGTCCACCCCGAGGCGATCATCGAGGGGCCCGCGGTCATCGGCGACAACTGCCGCATCGAGGCGGGCGCACGCCTCGGCGAGTACTCGGTGCTCGGCACGAACGTGAAGGTCCGTGAGCAGGTCCACGTCCAGCGCACGGTCGTGCACGACAACACCTACCTCGGCGAGCAGGTCCGCCTCGGCGGCACCGTCATCGGTCGGGCGTGCGACCTGCGCCGCGGGGTGCGCTGCGAGGAGGGCGTGGTCCTCGGCGACGAGTGCTTCGTGGGTGAGGACGCGGTCGTCGGCGCGGGGGTCAAGGTGTATCCCTTCAAGACCGTCGAGGCCGGGGCCATCATCAACTCGTCGATCGTGTGGGAGTCGCGGGGCGCGCGCAGCCTCTTCGGCCGGGACGGGGTCTCGGGCCTCGCCAACGTGGACATCACGCCGGAGTTCGCGACCCGGGTCGCGATGGCCTTCGCCACCACGGTCAAGAAGGACGCGACGGTGGTCACCTCCCGCGACTCCAGCCGCTCGGCTCGCATGCTCAAGCGGGCGATGATGGCGGGGTTGAACGCCGGCGGAGTGAACGTGCTCGACCTCGAGGTGGCCAGCGTGCCCGTGACCCGTCTCCAGGCCCGTCGGCCCGACGCCGTGGCCGGCATCACGCTGCGCCTCGCCGAGGACGACCCGCAGTCGGTCGCCATCCGCTTCTTCGACACCAACGGGAGCGACATCAGCGAGGACACCCAGCGCAAGATCGAGCGCCTGTTCAACCGGGAGGACTACCGACGGGTCCTGCCGAGCGAGATCGGCGACATCGGGTTCCCGCCCCGGGCCCTCGAGCAGTACGCGGTCGCGCTCGAGTCCGTGGTCGACGTCGAGGCCATCGACCGCGCGGGCTTCAAAGTCGTCGTCGACTACTCCTACGGCTCCACGTCGTTCGTGATGGCCAACGTGTTCTCCAAGCTCGGCGCCGAGGTGCTCGCGGTCAACCCGTACGTGTCCACCCAGGGTGTCGTGGAGTTCGACCGCGACGCCCACGCCCACCAGGTCGCCGACCTCGTGCGGGCGTCGGCTGCGCACCTCGGGGCGGTCATCGACCCGTCGGGCGAGCGGCTGACGCTGATCGACGACCGTGGCCACGTGCTCGGCCCCAGCGAGTGCCTGCTCGCCATGCTCACGCTGGTCCGCAGCCGCATCCAGGGCGACCGCGTGGCCCTGCCCGTCTCGGCCACCGTCCGGGCCGCCGAGATCCTGGGCGAGGCCGGCGTCGGCGTCCTGGCCACCAAGACCTCGACCGCGGCGATCATGGACGCGTCGACCGCGCCGGGCGTCGGCTTCGCGGCCGACCTCAACGGCGGGTTCATCGTCCCCGGGTTCCTGCCGGCGTTCGACGGGGCGGCGTCGCTCGTGAAGCTGCTCGACCTGCTGGCGCACCGGGGCGGCTCGCTGTCGGAGGTCGTCGAGGGCCTGCCGCGCATCCACGTGGCCCACGAGCGGGTGATCACACCCTGGGAGCAGAAGGGCACGGTCATGCGCACGCTGGTCGAGCACTCCGCGGATCGACAGCTCGAGTTGGTCGACGGGGTCAAGGTGCACCACGAGGGCGGCTGGGCCCTCGCCCTCCCCGACCCCGAGGAACCCGTGACCCACATCTGGGCCGAGGCCGCCACCGACGTGGCCGCCCGCCAGCTCGCGGAGGAGTACGCCCGGCGCATCCGCCAGATGTTGCGGTAGGGGTTGTGGCCGTCGCCCGGCCGCACTACACAGATACGAAACGGATTCGTATCGTATCTCGGGAGCCCGCCATGGCCATCGACTCGCCCTCCGCCGAACCGACCGCGGGAGCCGGGGTCCCCCGAGCGGGCGAGGCCCCCGAGCTCGATCCCCGTCGGTGGTGGGCGTTGGCGGTGCTCTGCCTGAGCCTGCTGTTGATCGTGATGGACAACACGATCGTCAACGTGGCGCTGCCCACCATCCAGGAGGACCTCGGAGCGACGGCCAGCGAGCTCCAGTGGATCGTGGACGCCTACGTCCTGGTCTTCGCCGGCCTGCTGCTCACGATGGGAAGCCTCGGTGACCGCTACGGGCGCAAACCGGCCCTGTCGCTCGGACTGGCCATCATGGGCTCGGCCTCGGCCGTCTCGGCGTGGTCGAGCGATCCCGGCCAGCTCATCTTCTGGCGGGCGGTGATGGGCGTGGGCGGCGCGCTGATCATGCCGTCGACGCTGTCGATCCTCACCAACGTCTTCACCGACCACCGTGAACGAGCCCGGGCCATCGCCATCTGGGCGGGCACGTCGGGGATGGCGGTGGCCATCGGGCCGGTGACCGGCGGTTGGCTGCTCGACCACTTCTGGTGGGGCTCGGTCTTCCTCGTCAACGTGCCGGTGGTGGTCGTGGCCCTCGTCGCCGGCTACCGGATCATCCCGAACTCGAAGGACCCGAACCCGCCGGCGCTCGACCCACTCGGTGCCCTCCTCTCGATCAGCGGTCTGGTGACCCTGGTCTGGGCCATCATCGAGGCGCCCCACAACGGCTGGACCGACGGGATCATCCTCGGGGCGTTCGGGGTCGCGGTGCTGCTGCTCGGCGCCTTCGCTCTCCACGAGAAGCGCAGCGACCACCCGATGCTCGACGTCGAGTTCTTCCGCAACCCGCGGTTCAGCGCGGCCTCCGGCGCCATCACCATGACGTTCTTCGCGATGTTCGGGACGCTGTTCCTCTTCACCCAGTACATGCAGTTCGTGCTCGGCTACT
>CAZYPY010000053.1:11152-19140 GCA_964649545.1 uncultured Microthrixaceae bacterium
ATGTTCGGGACGCTGTTCCTCTTCACCCAGTACATGCAGTTCGTGCTCGGCTACTCGCCGTTGGCCACCGGTGTGCGCTTCATCCCCATGGCCGCGGTGACCATGGTGGTGGCCCCCTCGAGCGCCCGGATCGTGGAGCGGGTCGGGACGAAGGCCGTGGTGGCCACGGGTCTCGGCCTCACCAGCCTGGCCCTCGCGCTCGGCACCTTCCTGACCCCCGGCGGGGGCTACCTGCCGCTGCTCGGTGTGCTGCTGGTCATGTCGGTGGGCATGGGGCTCACCATGGCGCCGGCCACCGAGTCGATCATGGGGTCCCTGCCCCTCGCCAAGGCCGGGGTGGGCTCCGCGGTGAACGACACGACCCGCCAGGTGGGCGGCGCCCTCGGGGTGGCGGTGATGGGGAGCCTGCTGGCCTCCGCCTACGGGTCGAAGATGGCCGACGTCCTCGCCGGCCTGCCGGTGCGCGTGCCGGACGCGGCGGCCTCGGCCATCGAGGACAGCATCGGCGCGGCGGTCGGCGTGGCCGCCCGACTGCCCGGCCCGGCGGCCGACGCGCTGACCGGCACCGCCCGGGCGGCCTACGTCGACGCCATGGGCTCCGCGCTGTGGCTGGCGGCGGCCGTGGCCCTCGCGGGCGCCCTGATCGCGGCCGTGTTCCTGCCGGCCCGTGCCGTCATCCCCGAGGACTCGGCCGGATGAGCGCCGTGGTCGCCGGCTCCGAGGCCCGACGCGCGCCCGGGCGGCCCCGCGACGAGCAGGCCAGCGAGGAGATCCTCGACGCGGCCGTGGCCCTGCTCACCGAACAGGGCTTCGCCGGGGTGACCGTCGACGCCGTGGCCCGGCGGGCCGGGGTCTCCAAGGCCACGATCTACCGTCGATGGCCGACCAAGGAGGCGCTGCTCCTGGCCGCGGCCCACTGCCTGTCGGGCGGGCCGCCCGAGGTGCCCGACACCGGCACGGTGGGCGACGACCTGCGTCTCCTGCTCCGCTCGTTCATCGACGTGCTCGCCGGAGGGCTTCCCGGCGAGATCCTCCCCGAACTGGTGGCCGAGAGCACGAGGCGCCCCGAGATCCGGGCCCTGCTCGCCCGGTTCGCCGCCGAGCGCCGCCGGCGGTGGAACGCGGTTCTCGAGCGGGCCGAGGCCCGTGGCGAACTGCGCGCCGGGCTCGACCGGGAGGTCGTGATCGACTGCCTGACCGGTCCGCTGTTCACCCGCCTGCTGGTCACGGGTCGGCCTCTCACCCCCGTCCTCGCGGACGAGATCGTGGACGCGGTGCTCCCGGGCATCCTCGCGACCCCGCGGTGAACCTGCGGTCCGCTCCACCACGACGCAGGACCGTCGGACCGGACCCCGCCGGCGGGCGCGTCTTGTAGCGTGCTCCCCATGAACATCCCGGACGACCTTCGCTACTCGAAGGATCACGAGTGGGCCCGTCTCGAAGACGGCAAGGTCCGCATCGGCATCACCGACTACGCGCAGGACGCGCTCGGCGACGTGGTCTACGTGGACGTCCCCGAGGTGGGCCGGACCGTCGACGTCAACGACAGCTTCAGCGAGGTCGAGTCGACCAAGTCGGTCTCGGACATCTTCGCCCCGATCGCGGGGACGATCGTGGAGGTCAACGAGGCCCTGGGTGACGCCCCGGAGCGCCTCAACGAGGACCCGTACGGCGAGGGCTGGATCTGCGTCATCGAGCCCAGCGATCCGGCCGAGCTCGACGCGCTGTTCGACGCCGACGGCTACCGGTCCCTGACCGAGGGCTGAAGGCGCTCGGCACCGGGACGAGGGGAAGGGGAGCGGCGTGGCCGGCGAGGTCTACTGCAACAACTGCGGGCACAACAACCCCTTGGGGGCCAACTTCTGCTCGTCGTGCGGCGCCCCGCTCGACCTGGCCAACCAGGAGAACACCACCGTCACCTTCCACCCCGAGGACCCGGCCGACCGGGCCGACGACGAGCTCACCGTGGAGCTCGACGACCTGCCCCAGGACGTCGGCATGCTCGTGGTCAAGCGGGGTCCGAAGGGCGGCTCGCGGTTCGCGCTGAGCGGCGACGTGACGACTGCCGGGCGCCACCCCGACAGCGAGATCTTCCTCGACGACATCACGGTGTCGCGGCGCCACGCCGAGGTCCGCAAGGACGGCACCGACTACTACGCCAGCGACGTGGGCTCGCTGAACGGCACCTACCTCAACCGTGAGCGCATCACCTCTCCGGTGAAGCTCGCCAACGGCGACGAGCTGCAGATCGGGAAGTACAAGCTGGTGTTCTTCATGGGCACCGGCGACTGATGGGGCGCGCACCGGCCGCCGCCGAGCGGTCGCCACGATGAGCGATCGGGCGCACCTGTCGATCGGCGAGGTCCTCAGCCTCCTCCAGGAGGAGTTCCCCGACGTCACCATCTCGAAGATCCGGTTCCTCGAGAGCCAGGGTCTGCTCGATCCCGAGCGCACCCCGTCGGGCTACCGCAAGTTCTACGAACCCGACGTCGAGCGCCTCCGCTGGATCCTGCGCCAGCAACGGGAGAACTTCCTGCCCCTGAAGGTGATCAAGGGTCGCCTCGAGGAGGCCGGCGACCACACCGTGCCCCAGGAGCCGCCGCGGCTCGCCGCCGTGGCCGCGCCCCTCACGCCGGTCCCCGACGCCGCCCCGACCGCGATGGACCCCGGTCCGACGTCGGTGAGCATGACCGCGGACGAGCTGGCCTCCGCCGCCGGGATCGGTCGCGACACCCTCGCCGACCTCGAGCGCTTCGGCCTCGTGGCCGGGCGGGTCGTCGGCCAGTCGACCTTGTACGACGACGATGCCCTGCTGGTCGCCCAGGTCGCCGCGGCCTTCCTGCGCCACGGCGTCGAGCCGCGTCACCTGCGGATGTACAAGGTCGCCGTCGACCGGGAGGCGGCCTTCCTCGAGCAGATCGTCACCCCGGTGCTCAAGCAGCGCAACCCGGCCGCCCGTCGTCAGGCGGTCGAGTCCGTCGAGGAGCTCACGGTGCTCGGGCAGCGACTGCGCGCCAGCCTGCTGCGCACCGCGTTGCAGGGCCTCCTCGGCCCCTGAAGCTCGCGTCGGCCTCGCGGACCCGAGTCCGCACACCGGTCCCGCGGGTAGATTCAGGGCCATGGTCGAGATGGAGCTCGTGGGCGTCCGGGTCGAACTGCCGACCAACGCGCCCATCGTGTTGCTCCGAGAGCGCGGCGGCGACCGGCGGCTGCTCCCGATCTTCATCGGTGCGCCCGAGGCGACCGCCATCGCCTTCGCGCTCGAGGACGTCTCCACCCCGCGACCCATGACCCACGACCTGGTGAAGGACGTGCTCGACGACCTCGGCGTCGTGCTCGAGCAGGTCGTGGTCACCGCATTGAAGGACGCCACCTTCTACGCCGAGCTGCACCTGTCGGTGGACGGGCGCCACCACCAGGTGTCGAGCCGGCCCTCCGACGCCATCGCCCTCGCGGCCCGCACCGCGAGCCCGATCTTCGCCGCCGAGGAGGTCCTCGACGAGGCCGCATACACCCTCACCGAGGAGGACGAGGAGCAGCAGGAGGAGGTCGTCGTCGAGCAGTTCAAGGAGTTCATCGACAACGTGAACCCCGAGGACTTCGCCTCCTGAGCTTCCGCTCATGGTGGGGCGGAAGCGTGCCGACCCCTGTGGGTGCGACGGGTGGCGGAGCCCAGGCGGCGCGAAAGAGCGGGGGACGCGATGACCGCAGTGAGGGGACGGACACGACGGCTCGGGGTCGCGCTCGCCGTCCTGGCAGGCCTGGTCGCCACCATGGCGGCACCGGCCGCCGCCCGCCCGTCTGCTGCCGGGGCGCACCGGCCCGCCCCGAGTGCCTGCCGCGCATCCGTCGGCGCCACCGGGATCACGGGCACCGTCCATGACGCCGTGAGCGGCCGACCAGTGGCCGGATCCCTCGTTGCTGCGCTGCGAGTGAGCGACCACGCGGTGGTGGCGGCCACCACGGCCGGGCCCGACGGCGCGTTCGAGGTCGCCGCCGCGGCCGGCACCTATCGCATCTTCCTCCTGGATCCCTCGGGTGAGCACCGGTCAGGGCTGCACGGCGGCCCGGGGACGACGATCACCGTCACGCCGGGGGCCCTCACCTCCGTGTCGGCCACGCTGATCCCGACCCGCGGCTCGCTGGCCGGCACGATCACCGGCGAGCCCGCCGGCACCGGGATCTTGGGGGCATGGACCGTCGCCGTCGACGCCGCGTCGGGACGGCCCGCGCGCGCCGCCGTCGCCGACGCCACGGGCGCCTACCGCATCGACGGGCTGCGGACCGGCGCACACCTGGTGGTCGCCGTCGACCCGAGCGGGCGGCACCGCACGACGTACGCCGGTGGCGGGCCCGGCCCGTCCGGATCCACGCCGGTGTCGGTCGCCGCCGGCGGCGTCGCGGTGTCGTCGGTCGGGCTCCCGGGCCGGGAAGCGCCCGGGTCGGGGCACCCGATCGAGGGTACGGTCCGTGATGGCGATGGGGCGGCCCTCGAAGGCGTGATGGTCCTCGCCCTGGGCTCGGCCGACTACGCACTCGTGGCCGGGACGCGGACCGGCGCTGACGGCACCTACCGCCTCGGTCTGCCGAGTGGGACCTACGTCATGGGCTTCTTGGACCCGAGTGGTCGGCATTCGATGCGGTGGCATGCCGATCGACCTCACGACCAACTCGGGGCGGCGACCCCGGTGGCCGTCCCGGCCTCGCTGGACGCTCAGCTTCCCTCTGCGACCGGCACGGTGGGTGGAACGGTCGTCGATGATCCGACGGGCGCTCCGCTCGACTGCATCTGGGTGGTGGCCATCGACGCGGCAGGTGAGGTGGCCGGTGCGACGACGACCGGTCCTGACGGTTCGTACACGCTGCACCGTCTCGCGCCGGGTTCGTACCGCGTCTCGTTCGTCGATCCTGCCGGTGGGCGCGGCCAGGAGTACTGGGGGGACAGCCTGACCTACGTCGGCGCGACGCCGTTGAGCGTCGCCGCGGGCGACTCGGTGGTCGCGGACGGCGACCTCGTCGCCGCGAGCCCGTTCGGGAATCCGACGCAGTGGGTTGCCCGCCAGTTCACCGAGTTGCTGGGTCGGGCGCCGTCGCCGGTCGAGTGGAAGGCCTGGACCGACTTCTACGGCTCGCGTCCCGCGTGCACGGCCGCCAACCTCTCGTTGCTCGGCCAGTACCTCACCGGCCTCGCGTCGCCGACGGTGCCGGGTGTCCCGCCCGGACCCTCGGTCGAGTTCGATTCGCTGTACCCGTCGGCGACGCCGCTGGACCGGGCGCTCCGGGCGGCCGCCGTCGTCCGCGCCGCGTACGGCCACGATGCCAACGAGAGCGACTGGAACAGCCGCATCCGGCCCTACGTCGAGGGCACGGCGACGTGGTCTTCGACGGTCAACGGCCTCTACGCCTTCATCATGGCGTTCGTCGGCACCGGCCCGTTCTGCTCCCTCCAGACACCGGCGTACCCGTTCACCTTCACGCGAGCCGTGGACCTCCGGGCCAAGGTCGCAGCGCTGTACCCCGGCACCCCGTTGGCTCCGTCGCGCACCCAGGCGGAGCTCACCACCGCGTTGGCGGCCGCGGCCATCGCGACCACGCCCGCAGGACGGACCGTCGCCCTGCGCCCGGGTGAGGTCGTCCGGGTGGGCGGGGCGGCCAACGGCAACCAGCAGCTGTCGATTCCCGCCGGCGTGACGCTCACGACCGAGGGGGTCCCCGACGACGCGCCATCGTCCGGTGGAGGGCCGGGAGGCCTCGCCTACGTCCGCATGGGACGGATCGTGCCTGCGACGACGCCGGGGACGCCCGCCTCCAGTCCGACCGACGGCCTGGTGTGTGCCGGAGCGGTGTGCCACTCGACCGGCATGGTCTCGATGGCTCCCGGGAGCCACCTCGTCGGCGTGTGGGTGGACGGCCAGGGACTCGGCGATCGGAACCACCGGCTCGCGCTCGTGCAGACCAACGGCAGCGCCGCGGAGTCGTCCGCCACCGTGTACGAGGACGGGACCTCGGTCGCGGCGAGTCGACTCTCCGAGCCACCGCGGGGCGGGGCGGGGGTGCGCCTCGCGGGTGCGTCGACCGGGTCCCCGTGCGTCGGTGAGCGGGTCGACGGGAACCTGGTCACCGGCTACACCTCGCGCCACGAGTTCGATCGACGGGGCCAGGCCGCGTGGGTGGACGGCATCACCGTGGCGTGCGAGGACGCCACGGTCTCGGGCAACGACGTCGTGGACGTGACCGACCTGGGGATCGTGGTGCACGGCTCGCTCGACCGCGACCAGCAGATGACACGACAGCGGTCGGACGTCCGGGCGAACACGGTCGTCAGCGCCGGCCTCGACGCGCACGTGGCGCTCGGTGCCGACGCCATCGGGCCCTGCCTGCCCCTCCGGGTCGACGACGCCTCGGGCGCACCCAAGCCCGCGGTCCCGGTTCCCTGTCTCGACCTGGACACACCCCGTGACTTCACCGGTGCTCGTATCCGGGACAACCAGTTCTTCACCGGTACGCGCACCAGCTTCGACGTCGGGCTCATGATCGGCGGCGGGTCGATGTGGGGTGACCACCGGGTCGTCAACCAGGGCCCCGATGAGGCGCATCCCGACGCCCGCGGCGTCGACGTCGTGGGGAACACGACCGGCGGCGTCCCCACCCGGGTGAACATCGGGATCGACGTGCACGACATGACCGACGCCACCGTCACCGGCAACGCCACCACGTTCCGCCTCGTCGACGGCAACCCCCGCATCACCTGGGGGAGATGTCCCCAGCTCGTGTTCGCCGTGGGCGAACGCGAGGGGGCCTCGCTCACCACCGACGCCGCGTTCTCCGTCGGTGACGGCTCCCGTGGCTGTGTGATCGGGGCACCACCCGCCGCCGGCCTCGAGCGCCTGGAACTGAGCCCTGACGGATCGGCCTTCGTCGGTTCGTCGACGGGGTCGACGCTGCGGGTCTGGGGCGGTGACCTCGACGTCGAGCGGGAATCCGAGCGGGACATCGAGTGGTGGGCGGACGAGTTCCGAGATGTCCGGCGCATGGGCCTGAACGTGATCAGGCTGCTCCTCGACACCGAGGAGTACGTCGACGAACCGGCATGCGCGACGTGTGACCCGACGCCGGACACGGCCGCAGTCGAGCACCTGGGCGAGATCGCGCGTGCCGCCGAGGACGTCGGCCTCTACCTCGACATCACCGGCAACGGCATCTCCTACCACCACCACCGGGGGACCTGGTTCGACGAGCTCGACGCGTCACCCGAGGCCGAGCTCGTCCGTTGGCGGGCCCAGGAGGTGTTCTGGGAGGCCGTCGCCGCCGAGTTGCGGCCACGGACGTCGGTCGCCTGGTACGACCTGATCAACGAACCCACGTTGCCCGCGAACGGTGGGCCGGCCCCGACGTGGTGCTTCACCGCGGACCTGCCACCGGACGAGCCCTGCTGGAACCCGAACATCGTGAAGTCGCTCACGGACCCGGCCGACCCCGGTCGCCAGCGCACCTACCTCGAGGTGGCCCGAGCGTGGACCCGGCGGATGCTCGATGCCATCAAGGTGCGCGCCGGCGACACCGTGCACCCGGTGTCCGTCGGCCAGCTCTCGTTCTGCGCCGGACCGATGAACCAGGCCAGCCAGGAGCTCGCCGACTTCGACATGGTGCACAGATACCCCCAGGACTCGACGCTCGAGACCGACGTCGCCACGGTCAACAACTGCAAGCAACCGGGGCGGTCCCTCGTGGTGGAGGAGACCTACCTCACCGCGTCGTACGACACCCTCGAGCAGTTCCTCGATCGCACCGAAGCCCGCACCGCGGGCTACCTCGGCCACGTCATCGGGGGTACGCCGATCCAAGTGCTGGAGTGGATCGAGAGCCACGATCCCGACGACGACCCCGGTGCGTACTGGGCCCACGTCTTCTGGTACGCCTGGGACCAGTTCGCCCTGCGCCAGGTCGCCGCCCGCAACCCCACGGGGCCGGGCATCATGGCGGGCTGA
>CAZYPY010000054.1:0-18910 GCA_964649545.1 uncultured Microthrixaceae bacterium
TACCTGCTCGACCTCGCCGACGTCACCGTCAAGAGCGCCCGGGCCCGCACCGAGAGCCGGGGCGCCCACGCCCGTGACGACTTCCCGAACCGCGACGACGGCGAGTGGATGAAGCACACGCTCGCCACCTTGAACGACGACGGCTCGATCACCCTCGACTACAAGCCGGTGATCGGCGGCCGCTACGAGCCCATGGAGCGCAAGTACTGATGGCTGACACCACCACCGCCCCGGCCCCCGCGCCGGCCGTCGAGCTGTTCCAGGTCGAGCTGCGGATCAAGCGCTACGACCCCGAGCGCGACACCAAGCCCCACTGGGAGACCTACCACGTGGAGATGGAGGGCACCGACCGCGTGCTCGACGCCCTTCACGAGGTGAAGTACCACCACGACGGCACCCTCTCGCTGCGGCGCTCCTGCGCCCACGGCGTGTGCGGCTCCGACGCCATGGTCATCAACGGCGCCAACGCCCTGGCGTGCACGATGCTCATCAAGGACGCCGGCAAGATCGTCACCGTCGAGCCCATCCGCGGCCTGCCGGTGATCAAGGACCTCGTCGTCGACATGGAGCCCTTCTTCGCCCAGTACCGCTCGGTGCTCCCCTTCCTCATCAACGAGAGCGACCCGGGCTACACCGAGCGCCACCAGACCGCCGAGGAGCGCGAGCGCTTCGACGACACGACCAAGTGCATCCTCTGCGCCTGCTGCACCACGTCGTGCCCGGTGTACTGGGGCAACTCGTCCTACGTCGGCCCTGCGGCCATCGTCAACGCCCACCGCTTCATCTTCGACAGCCGTGACGAGGGCGCCGCCGAGCGCCTCGACATCCTCAACGAGAAGTCGGGCGTGTGGCGCTGCCGCACCGCCTTCAACTGCTCGGAGGCGTGCCCCCGCGACATCAAGGTCACCGAGGCCATCGAAGAGGTGAAGCGGGCCATCCTCTACGACCGGGTCTGACCCGGCCCCGGCCCGACGCCGGCACCCGACACCGACTCCTCCGACACGGCGGCCACCCTGCGGGGTGGCCGCCGTCGCGTGCTCGTGAACTCGTGAATTGGCCTCGGCGGGGGTCCCTGGGCAAGTCTTTGGCGGGCATGACGGCGGTCTGAACGCATCGTCGCGCCCACCCATCCATCTGCCACAGGCGGCACCGGGCCGCCTGCGACGAAAAGGAATCCCCTTGCCCCTACTCAACGTCCTCGCCGCTGAAGGCGGGTACCAGGAGTTCACCCTCGGCAGCTCCGAGTGGTTCTGGCTGATCTTCTCGGCCGTCACGGCTCTCCTGGCCCTCGCCGTCGGCGCGTTCCTCGTGCGCTCGGTGCTCGACGCCGACACCGGGACCGACAAGATGCGCGAGATCGCCGCGGCCATCCAGGAGGGCGCGCTCGCCTACCTGAAGCGCCAGTTCCGCACGATCGGCCTCATCGTCATCCCGCTGGCCGTCGTCGTCTTCGTGACCTCGACCGAGGTGCTGAAGCCCGACGGCGAGGTGGCCCTCTCCTTCTTCGAGTCCGGCCTGTTCCGCACGCTCGCCTTCATCGCCGGCTGCATCATGTCGGGCCTCACCGGCTTCATCGGCATGAGCCTCGCCGTGCGCGGCAACGTGCGGACCGCCGCCGCGGCCCGGTCCGGCTCGATGCCGGCGGCGCTCGAGGTGGCGTTCCGCACGGGTGGCGTGGCCGGCATGTTCACGGTCGGCCTGGGCCTCCTCGGCGCCACCGTGATCATCATGATCTTCCAGAACACGAGCTCGGCCATCCTCATCGGGTTCGGCTTCGGTGGCTCGCTGCTCGCCCTGTTCCTGCGGGTCGGTGGCGGCATCTTCACCAAGGCGGCCGACGTCGGCGCCGACCTGGTGGGCAAGGTCGAGGCCGGCATCCCCGAGGACGACCCCCGCAACCCCGCCACCATCGCCGACAACGTGGGCGACAACGTGGGCGACTGCGCCGGCATGGCCTCGGACCTCTTCGAGAGCTACGAGGTCACCCTCGTCGCCTCCATCATCCTCGGCGTGGCCGCGTTCGACTCGATCGGCGCCAACCCCGCCCTCGGCCTCATCTTCCCGGTGGCCGCCCGTGCCATCGGCGTGCTCGCCTCGATCGTGGGCGTGTTCGCGGTGCGGGCCACCGACAAGGACAAGTCGGCCATGGCCCCCATCAACCGAGGGTTCTTCACCGCCAGCATCCTCACCATCATCGGCGTGGCCATCGTGGCGTTCACCTACATCGGCGACGCCGGCAGTGAGGGCGCGCCCGACTACGTGAGCAACGTGGGCGCCCGCATGTTCGGCGCCGTCGTGGTCGGCCTGGTGCTCGCCCAGGCCGTGAGCCGCCTCACCGAGTACTTCACCTCCACCGAGCACACCCCGGTGCGCGACATCGCCCAGGCCGCCCGCACGGGCCCGGCCACCACCGTGCTGTCCGGCATCAGCTCGGGCCTCGAGTCCTCGGTGTGGGCCATCGTCGCCATCGCCGTCGGCCTCGGCGCCGCCATCGGCCTCGGCGGCGGCAACATCCAGCTGACCTTCTACCTGGTCGCCCTCGCCGGCATGGGCATGCTCGCCACCACCGGCGTGGTCGTGTCCGAGGACACCTTCGGCCCAGTGGCCGACAACGCCGCCGGCATCGCCGAGATGTCGGGCGAGTTCGAAGGTGAGCCCGAGCGCATCATGGTGAGCCTCGACGCGGTGGGCAACACCACCAAGGCCGTCACCAAGGGCTTCGCCATCGGCTCGGCGGTCATCGCCGCGGTGGCGCTGTTCGCCTCGTTCATCGAGGTCATCGCCGACGAGGACGACGCCCTGCGCGAGGTGGTCGAGGCGACCGAGCGGGCCGGCGGCACGCTCTTCGACGCCATCCCGATCAACGTGGCCGACCCGGCCACCTTCATCGGCCTGCTCATCGGCGGTTCGATCGCCTTCATGTTCAGCTCGCTGGCCATCCGCGCCGTCGGTCGCACCGCCGGCACGGTCGTCCAGGAGGTCCGTCGCCAGTTCGCCGACGGCAAGATCATGGCGGGCACCAAGCGCCCCGACTACGGGCCGGTCATCGACATCTGCACCACCGCCTCGCTGCGGGAGCTGGCCACCCCGGCCCTGCTCGCGGTGCTGACGCCGCTGATCATCGGCTTCGGCATCAACTTCTACGCCCTCGGCGCGTTCCTCGCCGCGGTGATCCTCACCGGCCAGCTGATGGCGAACTACCAGAACAACGCCGGCGGCGCCTGGGACAACGCGAAGAAGTTCATCGAGGACGGCAACGAGGGCGGCAAGGGCTCGGAGGCCCACAAGGCGGCCGTCATCGGCGACACGGTCGGCGATCCCTTCAAGGACACCGCCGGCCCGGCGCTGAACCCGCTCATCAAGGTGATGAACCTGGTGTCGCTGCTGGTGCTGCCCGCCATCATCAACCTCCAGGACAACGACGTGGCGCGCTACTCCATCGCCGCGGTGTGCCTGGTGGCGCTGCTGGCGGCCATCGCCTACTCCAAGCGCGACACCGGCGGTCTCGACGACGACATCGCCGCGGCGGCGCCGGTCGAGGACGAGGGCGCCCCGTCGGGCGCCACCGCCTGAGCGACCGAGTCGCAGGAAGAGGCTGACCCATGGCGATCACCGCGGTCACGTCGATCGTGTCGGCGGTGATCGCCGCGGGCGGCCTCGACCCCGAGAGCCTGTTGAAGTCCTTCGGGACCCTCGGGCTCTTCCTCATCATCTTCGCCGAGTCGGGGCTGTTCTTCGGCTTCTTCCTGCCCGGCGATTCCCTGCTGTTCACCGCCGGCCTGCTGTCCTCCCAGGACAAGCTGGCCGCGCTGCCCATCCTCCTGGTGGGTTGCTTCGTCGCCGCGGTGGCGGGCGACCAGGTGGGGTACCTGTTCGGCCGCAAGGTCGGTCCCGCCCTGTTCCGCCGGCCCGACTCCCGGATCTTCAAGCAGGAGTACGTGGAGAAGTCCCAGGAGTTCTTCGACAAGCACGGCTCGAAGACCATCGTCCTGGCGCGGTTCGTGCCCATCGTGCGCACCTTCGCCCCCATCGTCGCCGGCGTGGGCCACATGAGGTACCGGGTGTTCGTGACCTACAACGTCCTCGGTGGGATGCTGTGGGCGGTGGGCATCACCACCCTCGGCTACGTGCTGGGCAACCGGGTGCCGTGGGTCGAGGAGAACCTCGAGAAGGCCATCCTCATCATCGTCGGCCTGTCGATCATCCCCATCGTCATCGAGGTCATCCGCGCCCGCCGCGAGCCCACGCCGACGCCCCAGGAACTGCAGGAGCACGAAGACGAGATCTTCGGCCCCGAGATCCCCACCGACTGACTCCCTCGGCTGCCGCCGCCTCGGCGGCGTGGGCACACGGCGCCCGGCGCCGTCCCCCGATCAGGCCGTCGGCGGCGTCAGCGGCGGCTGCGGGAGGCCGTACTCGATCCAGCCGACGCCGGTGCGGCCGTCGGCCTCGCGGTAGCGGACCATCGAGCGCGGGAAGCGGGACTCGTCGCCCTCGGGCGAGACCAGCAGCACCGGCGAGTGGGCCACCACCTCGACCTCGAGATCGAGTCCCGGCTCGGGGGCCGAGAACGCCATGTGCGCCCGCGTCGGCTGCTCGTCGGCGTCGAACTCGGGCGAGGTACGGTAGGTGTTGAGCTCGCCCACGGGGGCGCCCCCCGGGGGCTGGATGTACCCGATCGACCAGTCCCCCCACCCCGGCAGCGCGTGGGTGCCGTGGAAGCGGGTGCCGTCGGACAGCGCCCCCTCGCACCAGTTGTGCGACATGGCCCACCAGTCCCGCACACCCCACGAGTGGTCGCGCTGACCCGAGCCCGAGAACTCGATGCGCTCCTCGCCGACGAGCACCTCGCCGTGCACCCGGCACGGCACCTCGTAGCGGGTGATGCCGAACGGGAACGGGAAGACCGCGCCCTCGGTCTCCCAGTCGAGCTCGAAGCCGATGGCCGTGCGCTCGCCCCGCAGGTCGCGGGGGTCGGCGACCCGGAGCGGGTCCGCCGGGTCGTCGACGGTGACCCCGAAGCCCTCGAGCCCCAGCGAGACGTGCTCCCAGGGCGTCTCCACCACGTAGTCGGTCCAGAGCCCGGCCCCCCGCACCGCCACTCCGTCGGTGGGGATGGCCACCTCGTGGTCGATCAGGGTGACGAGGGGGCGGCCCTCGCCCACGACGCAGGCCCAGTACCAGCACACGCCGAGGTTGGGGTAGAGCCCGGTGCGGACGTAGCCCCCGAACGTCCCGTCGTCGCTGACGAAGTCGAGGTACCACGACTCGTTCCAGTACCGCTCCTCACCGGGCGCGTGGCGCCCCTCGTTCGCGGGGTCGTCGGTGAGCTCGGCCATGCGCGGAGCGTAGGCGCGCCGGGATCGACCCCCGGACGGTGCCGGTGACGCCGGCCCTCGCGGCCGCTGAACACCACTAACCTCCCGTCCCACCATGCACGAGGTCCCGTTCACGCAACACGCGATCACCGTGGTCGGGCGCGCAACCGCGCAGGTCGCGCCCGACGTGATCGACGTGCTGCTGCGCGTGCGGGCCGAGCGCCGGCGCAGGGCCGACCTCACCGACGAGATCGGCCGGCGGGCCGAGGCGCTGCGCCAGGTCCTCGACGACGCCAACTCGGCCATCGGCACCCGGGTGACCACCGCGGTGCGCATGATGCCCGCCAACCCGGGGCGCGGCACCGGGGGCTTCGTGGCCGAGCAGACCGTGCAGTGCGAGGTGCGCGACATCGCCGCGTTCCCCGAGCTGGTGGCCCGCGCCGTCGAGGAGGCCGGCGCCGAGGTGCAACTCGTCGGACACCGCGTCGACGACGCCAACCCCGCCGCCCTCGACGCCTGCCAGCGCGCCGCGGAGGACGCCCACCGTCGGGCCGTCGCCTTCGCCGCCGGGTCCGGGTCGTGCATCACCGAGCTGGCCTGGGCCCGCGAGCCCGCCCGCACCGACTTCTACAACGCCGGCGCCCGCACCATCGTGGCCCAGTCGCTGGAGCGGGGCGGCTCGGTCGAGGCCGCGCCGCACATCGACCTCACCGGCGACATCCTCACCATCGCGGTCGAGATCGAAGCGGCGTTCTGGTTCCGGCCCCTGGCTCCCCACGAAGGCCCCGACGCCGGTACGCGGGTGCTGTCGGCGGTTCCCCGGGTCGCGTCCCCGGCCTCCGCGCCGCGGGGCCACCCGTCGGGGTCGGCGCCTCACGACAGCGGCGAGTAGTACTCCTCCTCGTCGCCCACGCCGGCGTTCTCGCCCTCCATGGCGGACAGCAGCTGGTACAGCGGCTCGGGGACGTCCCGGGGCACGGCCCAGTCGAGCTGGTCGCCCACCCCAGCGACGTCGGCGAAGGGCTTGAGAAACGAGAAGTAGACGTAGGCGCCGCACCGGATCTTCTCGTCGCGGCTCATCGCCGCGATGTTGCGGTAGTGCTGGGCCTGAGCGGTGCGGACCGCGGCGAGCAGGCCGGGGATCTCGTCGTCGGGCACGGGTCGCAGCGTGCCGTCGTCGGACCCGTCGGTGGTGAACAGGCCGAACGAGACCAGTCGGTCGAGGTAGTCCTCGGGCGTCGTGTTGGCGGTGCCGAAGTCGGTGATGCGCACGGCGACGTCGTCGAGCACGAGGGCGGCGGTGAGGTTCTGGTACGGCACGCCGGCGGCGACGTCCGACCACCAGAAGTCGCTCTGGCCCAGCCGGTAGTAGTCCCGCACGATCAGGGTGCGCCCGTCCGGGAGCTCGTACGGGCCGGTGTCGCCCGACCCCACCCGGGTGTCGAAGTAGAGCAGGAACAGGTAGTTGACGAGGGTGGCGTTGAAGCGCTTGATGGTGGCCCGGCGCTCGTCGTCCACCGGCGTGGCGCCGGCGATCAACGTGGCGAGGACCTCGTCGCCGTACGGTCGCACCACGCCGCCGGTGTCCGCGGCCTGGCGCGTGCCGTCGTCACCCCGGAAGCCCTTCGCCGCCCGTTCCCAGAAGTCGAGCACCGTGTAGGCCGGGTCGACGGCGTCGGCGGCCACCGGGTCGATCATGGCCATGACCTTGCGGCCGAGCAGCCAGAAGTTCGCGATGGACCACAGGTAGACGGTGTTGACCTGCGTGCC
The DNA here is from genome assembly GCA_964649545.1 of uncultured Microthrixaceae bacterium. Classification (GTDB taxonomy): domain Bacteria; phylum Actinomycetota; class Acidimicrobiia; order Acidimicrobiales; family DATDAH01; genus JAEUJM01. The sequence continues at coordinate 7,089 of CAZYPY010000054.1, forward strand.
CGGTCGACGGCCGGCGCGGCCGATCTCCTCGGCGGGCATCGCCGCGTCGATCGCCCGCATCATCTCGGGGTAGCGGTACCACGACTCGACGCAGGCCACGACGATGTACGCCGTGACCGGGATCAGCGCCGACTCGAGCGAGGTGCGCTCCTCGGTGAGCTGCCGCGAGATCGGGCCGTGGTAGGCGATCAGCTCGTTGGCCCTGGCCTTCTTGGCGGCCTCGTCGATGACGTGCGGGTCGTCGGTCACGGGGTCAGGACCGGATCACGCCGTTGTCGATGGTGACCTGGTCCCCGTCGGCCGGCTCGCCGTCGGGGAACGAGGCGCCCATGACGCAGGGGACCTGGAACTCGCGGCTCACGATCCCGATGTGGCTGCGGACCGTGCCGCCGGTGCAGACGATCCCGGTGAGCTCGTGGTACAGCGGCGCCAGGAAGGTGGCGCCGGCGTCCCGCACCACCGCCACGATGCCCTCGGCGCCCGTGTCCATCAGGTCGAGGACGTCGTCGGGGCCAGCGAGGAGGCGCCACTCCCCCGTCACCGGCTCGTGGTCGAACACCGCGTCCCCTCGCCCGATCTCCGACACGGGCGCCGATGCTAACCGTGCCAAGCTCGGGGCATGGCCAGGTACCTGTCCGAGGAGTGGTTCACGGCCGCGGCCGCGGCGCTGGGCCCCGAGCCCGATGACGAGAGGGAGGACGGGTCGGTCGACACGCTCGTGGTCGAGCAGCGGGTGCTCGACGGCATCGACGGCGAGGGTGACCCGGTGGTGTGGCACGTGGTGGTCGCCGGCGAGGCCCGCTCGATCCACCCCGGTCCCCACCCGTCGCCGACGGTGGCGTTCTCACAGGACTACGCCACCGCCGCGGCCGTGGCCAGCGGCGAGGTGAGCGCCCAGGAGGCGTTCATGACCGGGCGCATCACGATGTCGGGCGACACCGGCGCCCTGCTCGCGGTCGCACCGGCCCTGGCGGGTGTCGGCGATGCGCTCGCCGCCGTGCGGGAGGACACGTCGTTCTGAGCTGCCCGTCACCGGGCTCGGGCCGGGAGTAGGGTGCGGCGCGCCGGCGCCGGGGGGCGCCGCGGACAACCAGGGGGAATCGATGAGGCTACGACGGCTGCTGGTCGTGGGGGCGTGCCTGGCGTTGCTGGCGGGGGCGTGCTCGTCGAGGGGTGAGGACGACGCCGGCGGAGGCGACACGACCGACACGACCGCGGCCGATGGCGGAGGCGAGGACGCCACCGGCGTGACCTTCGGCGACCTGGCTTCGCCGTGCGGACCGGCGGCGGATGACGCCCCCGCGACGACGACGGCGGACGGCACGGCGTCGGACGATCCCGGCGAGACCCAAGGCGTCCGCGCGGACGCCATCCAGGTCGGCACCATCGCCGACCCCGGGTTCTCGGGCCAGCCCGGGCTGAACCAGGAGATCTTCGACGCCGGCGACGCCTTCGTGGCCTGGTGCAACGACCAGGGCGGGATCAACGGTCGCGAGATCGAGCTGACGAAGTACGACGCCGCCATCTCCGAGTACCAGACCCAGATGGAGTCGGCCTGCGACCAGGAGTTCGCCATCGTCGGCGACGGCGCGGTCCAGGACAACCTCTGGGCCACCATCGGCGCCGCCTGCGGCCTCATCGACGTCGCGGGCTTCTCGGTCACCGCCGAGAAGGGCGGGACCAGCGGCGAGGAGGTGTGGCGGGAGAGCCGGGCGGTCCAACCGCTGCCCAACCCCTCGGACCAGTTCCCCGTCGGGGCCATGCAGCTGATCGACGAGGAGTTCCCCGGGGTCGTCGAGAACGTCGGCATCCTCTACGGCGACATCGCCACCACCCGTGCCCAGAAGGACAAGATCACCGAGGCGATCGAGGCCATCGGTGGCGCCGTGGTGCTCGACCGGGCCACGAACATCCTGGGCGAGGCCAACTGGGCCCCGTTCGCCCAGGCCATCCAGGACGCCGGCGTCGAGATGCTCATCGTCGTGGGCTCCGGCGACGCCACCGGTCAGCTCCAGCAGGCCCTCCAGGAGATCGACTACGTCCCCGAGGTCACCTTCCTCGAGTCCAACTTCTACGACCCCGCCTACCTCGACGCCGCCGGCGACGCCGCCGAGGGCACCTTCGTGCGCCTCGCGTTCACCCCGTTCGAGGAGGCCGCCGACAACCCCGCCACCCAGGACTACATCGACATGGTCGAGGCGGTCGACGGCAAGGTCGCGCTGCTGGGCGCCCAGAGCGTGTCGGGCTGGCTGCTCTTCGCCCAGTCGGTGAAGGCGTGCGACGAGGCAGGAACGCTCACCCGCTCCTGCGTGCTGGAGACCGCCGGCTCGGTGAGCGACTGGGACGCCGGTGGTCTCCACGCCTCGTCCGACCCGTCGACGAACAGCGCGGTCGAGTGCGCCCTGCTCGTCCGGGTCGAGGACGGCGCCTTCGTCCGCCACGCCCCCGAGGAGGGGTTCGCCTGCGACGAGGACTCGGTCGTCGAGCTCACCGGCGACTTCACCACCGCCGGCGGCTGACCCTTCCGTTCTGGCTCCCGATTTCGGTGCCCTGGCACCGAAATCGGGAGCCAGTTCGGGTGCGACCGGGGCGGCCACCGTCGGTGACGGCGCCGGCGGTAGGTTGGCGCGGTGCCCGAGATGCCGGAGCTGCAGGCCCACGCCGAGCGCCTCACCGACGAGTTCGGGGGCGCCGAGCTGGCCACGTTCCGGCCCATCTCCTTCACGGCGCTCAAGACGTACGCGCCCCAGCCGGACGAGGCCTACGGCACCGCGCTGGCGCGGGTGGGTCGGCGGGGGAAGCACCTGCTCCTCGAGTTCCCGCCGCTCACCTTCGTCGTGCACCTCATGCAGGGCGGGCGCCTGAAGCCGGACGAGAAGCAGAGCCCCAAGCCCCGGGGTGGCCTGGCCCGCTGGGTGTTCGCCGACGATCGCGCCCTGCTGCTCACCGAGGCCGGCACCGAGAAGCGGGCCGGCGTGTGGGCGGTCGCCGGCGACGTGGAGACGCAGGACCCGATCCTCGGCCTCGGGCCCGACGCCGAGACCCTCGACGCCGCCGCCCTCGCGCCGATCCTGGTCGAGCACTCCGCCCGCATCCACGGTGTGCTCCGCAACCAGCAGGTCGTCGCCGGCCTCGGCCGCCGACTGGCCAACGAGATCTGCCACACCGCCAAGCTCTCGCCCTTCGCCAACGCAGCCAAGCTCACGCCCGAGGAGGTCGAGCGCCTCGCCGCCGCCATCCACACCGAGTGCGAGGCGTCGCTCGCCTACGAGCGGGGCCGCGACGACATGAGCTCGTCGAAGGAGCGCCCCGGTGCCGTCCACCACCGCGCCGGCGAGGACTGCCCGGTCTGCGGCGACACGGTCCGCGCCGTCGAGTACCGCAGCTACACGGTGAACTACTGCGCCACGTGTCAGACCGGCGGCAAGGTGCTGGCCGACAACACGACGAGCAAGTTCCTCAAGTAGCCCCAGACTCGAACTGGCTCCCGATTTCGGTGCCGGGGCACCGAAATCGGGAGCCAGAACGAGCGGGCGGTGGCTCAGATCAGGCCGAGCTTGGCGACCTCGTCGCGCTCCTCGCCGAGCTCGGCGACCGAGGCGTCGATCCGCTCCCGACTGAAGTCGTCGAGCTCGAGGCCCTGGACGATCTGGTACTCACCGCCGCTGGTGGTCACGGGGAACGACGAGATCAGGCCGTCGGGCACGCCGTAGGATCCGTCGGACGGGATGGCCATGGAGACCCAGTCCCCGTCGGCGGTGCCGTGCACCCACGTGTGGACGTGACCGATGGCGGCGTTGGCGGCCGAGGCGGCGCTGGAGAGGCCACGGGCCTCGATGATCGCCGCGCCGCGCTTCTGCACGGTGGGGATGAAGTCGTTCTCGAGCCAGGCCTGGTCGTCGATGACCTCGGCGGCGTTGCGCCCGCCGACCTCGGCGTGGAAGAGGTCGGGGTACTGGGTGGCCGAGTGGTTGCCCCAGATCGTCATCCTGGTGACGTCGCTCACCGGCACGCCGGCCTTGAGGGCGACCTGGGCCATGGCCCGGTTGTGGTCGAGACGGGTCATGGCCGTGAAGCGGTCGCGCGGGATGTTCGGGGCGTTGTTCATGGCGATGAGGCAGTTGGTGTTGGCCGGGTTGCCCACCACGAGGATGCGCACGTCTTCGGCGGCGTTGTCCGACAGGGCCTTGCCCTGGGCGGTGAAGATGGCGCCGTTGGCCTCGAGCAGCTCACCGCGCTCCATGCCCTTGGTGCGGGGACGCGACCCGACGAGCAGGGCGTAGTTCACGCCGTCGAAGGCGGCGTTGGCGTCGTCGGTCTGCACCACCCCTGCGAGCAGCGGGAAGGCGCAGTCCTCGAGCTCCATGGCCACACCCCGGAGCCCGTCGAGCGCCGGCGTGATCTCGAGCAGGTGCAGGACGACTGGCTGGTCCGGCCCCAGCAGCTGCCCCGAAGCGATCCGGAACAAGATCGCGTACCCGATCTGCCCCGCCGCCCCCGTCACCGCCACCCGCACAGGATCTTTGCTCATCCCCCGAACCTACCCAAGGGCAAAGCAGACCAGAAAACCGATGAGGCGCCAGCTATCGGGAGGGGGCCCTCGATGGGCCCCCTCCCGATCCCGCCCGCAAAGAAGCAGTGCGGGATGGACACCAGCGAGCCGCCTGTGGACGGGGGGTGGCGGCGGAACGGCTTCGACCCACGCGCAGGAACGAGCATGGGTCGAAACGGAATCCGGCGACAGGACCCGCCGTCCACAGGCGGCGGACAGCCGCTCGTCCACAGGCGGCGGGCCGCCGCTCTACCGCTGGATCGACTTCACCTCGAGGAACTCCTCGAGCCCGTAGACCCCGTTCTCACGGCCATACCCGCTCTGACCGAAGCCCCCGAACGGCGCCAGGATGTTGTACGAGCCGCCGTTGACGTCGATCTGGCCGGCGCGCATGCGCCGCGCCACCGCCTCGGCCCGCTCCTGCGACGCCGACTGGACGCCGCCGGCGAGGCCGTAGAGGGTGCCGTTGGCGATCCGGATGGCGTCCTCCTCGTCCTCGTAGGGGATGATCGACAGGACGGGCCCGAAGATCTCCTCCTGGGCGATGGTCATGTCGGGGTCGACGTCGGCGAAGACGGTGGGCCGGATGAAGTAGCCGGTGTCGAGGCCCTCGGGGGGCTCCACGCCGCCGGTCACGAGGGTGGCGCCCTCGTCGATGCCCTTCTGGATGTAGCTGCGGACCCGATCGCGCTGGGCGGCGGAGATCACCGGGCCGAGGGTGGCCTCGCTGTCGGCGGGGCCGACGGGGATGGCCTCGGCGGCGGCCTTGGCCAGGGCGGCGACCTCGTCCTGGCGGTCGCGCGGCACGAGCATCCGGGTGTGGGCGGTGCAGGTCTGGCCCGAGTTCAGGTAGCAGGCGAACACGCCCTTGCCCACGACCTTCTCGAAGTCGGCGTCGTCGAGGAGGATGTTGGCGGACTTGCCGCCGAGCTCGAGCGCGACTCGCTTCACGGTGCGGGCCGCCACCTCGGCGACCCGCTTGCCGGCCGCGGTGGAGCCGGTGAACGACACCATGTCGACGTCGGGGTGCTCGGCGAGGCGCTCACCCACGACCGGGCCGACGCCCGTGACGAGGTTGAACACGCCGGCGGGGAAGCCGACCTCGTCGATCACCTCGGCGAGGATGAAGGCGTTGAGGGGGGCGACCTCGCTGGGCTTGAGCACGACGGTGCAGCCGGCGGCGAGCGCCGGGGCGACCTTGCACACGATCTGGTGGAGCGGGTAGTTCCACGGGGTGATGGCGCCGACGACGCCGACGGGCTCCTTCACCACGAGGGAGTTGCCGATCTCCTCCTCGAACTCGTAGTTCTCGAGGATCTCGACGTAGTTGGCGGCGTTGCCCACGGGCAGGCCGGCCTGGATCATGTTGGCCCACATGAGGGGCATGCCCACTTCCTGGCTGATGACCTCGCCGATCTCGGCGGACCGGGCGGCCAGGCCCTCGGCCAGGCGCTGGAGGTACTTCCCGCGCTCCTCCTTGGGCGTGTAGCCCCAGCTCTGGAAGGCGGCGGCCGCAGCGGCGACGGCCTTGTCGACGTCGGACGCAGTGCCCTCCGGGATGTGGCCCATGACCTCCTCGGTGGAGGCGTTGACGACCTCGATGCGGCCGGTGCCGTCGGAGTCGACCCAGGCGCCGTCGATGTAGAGCTTGTCGTAGTCCCTCATGCCCGGAACGCTACCGGGGCGCCTCGCCGGCTGCCTCCAGCCGAGCGAGCAGGTCGTCGGCGGCGTCGAGTCGGACGAGCGACGACGCCGCATCGTGCGCGGCCCGGCCCATCTCTCGCCAGCGGTCGCGAGCGCACCAGGCCGCCCGCATGGCCGTCGCGAGGTGGGCCGGCTCCGGGCTGGGGGCGAGGAAGCCGGTGACGCCGTCGTCGAGCCACTCGGGGATCCCGCCGACCGCCGTGGCCACCACGGGACGGCCGGCGAGCATGGCCTCGGCCACGGCGATCGGTGCCCCTTCCATGCGGGACGGGAACAGCAGCAGGTGGTGATCGGCCCAGACCCCGGCGAGGTCGTCGGTGAACCCGTGGAACCGCACCCGGTCGCTCAGGCCGAGGAGGTCGGCGAGGCGCTCGAAGTGGTCGCCGCCGTGGACCTCGCCGTAGAGGTCCAGGCGGTACGGGAACGGCGGTGCGCCGTCGCCGGCGAGTGCCTGGAACAGCCCGTCGACCCCCTTGGCCACCGAGACGCGACCGACGTAGGCGAACCGCGCCGGGCCGCCGTCGGGGGGCCATGCCAGCGCGGGGCGCCCGGCGAAGCGGTTCGGGTAGCGGAACTCGAACGCGTGCGGGAGCTCGACGGCCGCCTGGCGTTCCAGGCATCGGCGCACCGACGCCGAGGGGAAGCCCACCGCGACCGCCTGCCGGACCACCGCGCGGACGCGGGCTCGGGTCTCGCCGTCGAAGTCGTCGCGGTCGTCCGCGCCGTTCGTGAGCACGACGAGCGGGCACGGGAGCGAGGAGAGGACGGCGTGGACCTCGGGGAGGCCCACCAGCGGCACCGCACCCTGGCTCAGGCAGACCACGTCCGGTCGCGCCGCGGCGACGAACCGCCGGAGCATGCGACCGCGCTGCGCTCGGCGTCGCACCGCGGCGAGCCGCCGCGGTGCCATGCTCACGAGCCCGAACCGCTTGTCTCCGGCGCGCCGGAGCAGCTCGGGCGTCACCGCCGGCGACCGCGGCGACACCGTGGCGCCGAGCTCGGCCAGGTGAGCCACCGGTGCCGGCGTCTCGTCCCATGCGGGCACCGACACCGAGACGTCGTGCCCGGCCCGGAGCGCGGCCTCGGCGGTGGCCGCCCAGAGGTGCTCGCTCCCGCCCCAGGGGGCGTCCTCCATCAACGAGACGAAGCCGAGACGCACGATCGCCGCGCCTAGTGGAGCCCGTGCAGGCGACGAGCGAGCGTGTCGCCGTCACCGTCGGGCACGTGGACCCGCGGGAGCTCGAAGGGGTCGCTCCGGCGGGTGACCCGCCCGACGACGTTGGCGCAGGCCGAGGTGAAGCCCACCCGACGGGCGGTGGCGACGCTGACCGCGTCGTAGTCCTCCCGACCACCGTAGGGGTAGGCGAAGCTGTCCACCGGGCGGTCGAGGACGGATTCGAGCGCGATCTTGCCGCCGGCGATCTCCGCCTCCTGGGCATCGGCGTCGAGGGCGGAGAGTTGAGCGTGCGACACCGTGTGGGCGCCCACCTCCACGAGCCCGCCCCCGGCCAGCCGTCGCAGCTCGTCGGCGGTCACGGTGGGTCGAGCGCTCGCCGCCCCGGGGGGAGCGACCCACGCGCCGGCCCACGCCTCGACCTTGGCGACAGCCTCGTCCCGCTCACCGCGAGGAGCCGGGCGCAGCACGCGCTGGAGCTCGGTGAGCAGCCACCCGCGGCTGCGCTCCCAACGCGGCGCCGGCCGGCGCCCGTCGATCGGCCACCGGTGGGTGGTGGCCCCCACGACCAGCTCCAGCTCGTCGGGCAGCTGCGCCGGGCCCCACACCGCCTCGGTGAGCCGGTCCCACCAGAACGGCTCGCCCCGCTCGACGGCGTCGGCGGTCACGTAGGCGGTGGCGGGCACCCCGTGGCGCTCGAGCGCCGGCGCCACCTCCGTGACGAGGTCGGCGTAGCCGTCGTCGATGGTGATCGCGACCGCCCGCTTCGGCGGTCGGCGCCCTTGGCCCACGGCCGTGACCAGGTCGGCGAGGGCGACGGGGGTCCCCCACTCGCGGACGACCTGGAGGTGCTCGTCGAAGTGGGCCGGCGAGACCGACACGAGCAGGGGGTCGTCGGCGACGTCCCGGACCCGGTGGTACAGCAGGATCGTCGCACCGGCCCGCACCCGCCGGATCGTACCGACCGCCGGGGGCGGCTCTGGCACGAGCGGACCGGACCCGTCCGTGACGCACCTCGGTACGCCGGTCCCGGCGCTCGACCTGCTGCGGTCGGGTCACGTCCATTGCGAGCCGGTGCCCGGGGCCGTCGGCCTGCCGGGACGGCGGAGCCCGTGAACGACACGGCGCCGGTCCGGCGCGAGGTCAGACCCGCGGTGCCGTGGCCCCACCCACCATCGTCACTCTCAGGCGCCGGCGGGCAGGCCGAGGTTGGCGTAGATCTCGCGGGTCGCGGTGGAGCGGTTGAGGGTGTAGAAGTGCAGGCCGGGCACGCCGGCGTCGAGCAGCTCCTGGCAGAGCTCGGTGGCCACCTCGACGCCGATGCGGCGCACCTCGGCGGGGTCGTCGCTGGCGGCGACGAGGCGCTCGGCCAGCTCGGCCGGGAACTCGGCGCCGGCCATCTCGGCGAAGCGCTGGACCTGGCCGGCGTTGGTGACGGGCATGATCCCGGGCAGGACGGGCTTGGTGCAGCCGAGGGCGGCGAGCTCGTCGATCATCGTCAGGTAGTCCGAGGCCCGGAAGAAGAACTGGGTGATGCCGAAGTCCGCCACCGCCAGCTTGGCCGCGAGGTGGATCCGGTCGCTCTCGCGGTTCGGCGAGCGCGGGTGCAGCTCGGGATGGGCGGCGACGCCCACGGAGAAGTCGCCGACCTCGCGGACGAGCTCGACCAGGTCGAGGGCGTAGGCCAGCTCCGCCGCGGCGGTCGGCGCATCCTCTCCCGCCGGCGGGTCACCCGCCAGCGCCAGGATGTTCTCGATGCCCGCCGACCGGTAGCCGGTGAGGATGTCGACCAGCTCGGCTCGGGTGTGCCCGATGCAGGTCAGGTGGGCCATGGCGGGGATGGAGGTGTCGCGCTCGATGTGCAGGACCACGTCGCGGGTGCGCTCGCGCGTGCTGCCCCCGGCGCCGTAGGTCACCGACACGAACGACGGGCCGAGCGGCTCGAGCTCGCCGATGGTCTGCTCGAGCAGCTTGGTGGCCTCGTCGCTCTTGGGCGGGAAGAACTCGAACGAGTAGGTGCGCCCGTTGGCGAGCAGGTCCGCGATCTTGGTCATGGCCCCGCCGAGGCTACGGGAGGACACGACCCCCGGGCCACGTGAGGCACGCGTCCGGCGTCACCGGCGCCGCGACGAGTCGGCGGGTCGCAATGGGGTCCGCACACGGTCTGCCGGGTCGGCTCACCCGGCGCCGATGCGGCGCTCGGCCGCCTCCACGGTGTTGCGCAGGAGCATGGCCCGCGTCATCGGGCCCACCCCGCCGATCCGGGGCGACAGCCAGCCCGCCACCTCGGCCACCTCGTCGGCCACGTCGGAGCGCAGCTTCTTGCCCTCGAAGGACACGCCGGCCGCGACGACCGCCGCGCCGGGCTTGACCATGTCGGCGGTGATCATCCCCGGCGAGCCCGCGGCCGCCACGAGGATGTCGGCCTGGCGGGTGTAGGCACCGAGGTCGGCCACGCCGGTGTGCACGACCGTCACCGCGGCGTTGGCGTTGGGCCGCTTGAGCGACAGCAGGTTGGCGAGCGGACGGCCGATGGTGAGGCCCCGCCCGACGATGACCACGTGGGCGCCGGCGATGGGCACGCCGTAGTGCTCGAGCAGCACCTGGATGCCGTGCGGCGTGCACGGCAGCGGGGCATCGACGCCCATGACGAGCTTGCCCAGGTTCACCGGGTGCAGGCCGTCGACGTCCTTGGCGGGGTCGGCGGTGAGCAGGGCCGACTCGTAGTCCAGCCCCTTCGGGAAGGGGTACTGGGCCAGGTAGGCGTCGATGAGCGGGTCGTCGTTGAACTGGCGGAACACCTCGAGCACCTCGTCCTGGCTCGCGGTGGCAGGCAGGTGCTCGTGCACGGAGCCGATGCCGATCTCGGCGCAGTCGCGGTGCTTCATGGCGACGTAGTTGGCACTGGGGCCGTCGTCGCCCACGAGGATCGTGCCGAGGCCGGGCGTCACCCCCTGCCCGGCGAGGGCCTCGACCCGGCGGCGCAGCTCCGCCTTGATCTCGGCGGCGACGGCCTCGCCGTCCAGGACGATGGCGGGCATCAGTGGCGGAAGTGGCGCTCGCCGGTGAAGACCATGGCGAGGCCGTGCTCGTCGGCGGCGGCGATGACCTCGTCGTCGCGGATGGAGCCGCCGGGCTGGATGACCGCGGCGGCGCCGGCGTCGATGGCGCCGTCGAGGCCGTCGGGGAACGGGAAGAAGGCGTCGCTGGCGTAGGCCCCGCCCCGCGCCCGCCCGTCGGCCTTGTCGCCGGCGATGCGACCGGCGTCGCGTCGGTTCTGCTGACCGCAGCCGATGCCGACCGCGGCGCCGTCGTTGACCAGCACGATCGCGTTCGAGGAGGTGCGGGCCACGACCCGCCAGGCCAGCTCGAGGTCGCGCCACTGCTCCTCGGTGGGGGCCACCTTGGTGACCACTCGCCACTGGCTGCGGTCGACGGTGACCTTGTCGGTGGTCTGTACGAGCAGGCCGCCGTCGATGCTCCGCACCTCGAGGGGCGCCGGGTTCGGCGGGGGCGCAGAGAGCACCCGCAGGTTCTTCTTGGCGGTGAGGACGGCGAGGGCGTCGTCGTCGAACGACGGCGCCACCACCACCTCGGTGAAGACCGGGGCGAGGGCCTCGGCCAGCGCCAGCGGCACCGGGCGGTTGACGGCAACGATCCCGCCGAAGGCGGAGACCGGATCGCAATCGTGCGCGCGCCGGTAGGCGACGGTGATGTCGTCATCGACGGCCACGCCACACGGGTTGGCGTGCTTGATGACCGCCACCGCGGGCCCGTCGCCGAGGGTGTGGACCAGCCGCCACGCCGCCTCGGTGTCGTACAGGTTGAGGTAGGAGAGCTCCTTGCCGCCGTGCTGGACGGCCTCGTCCCACCAGCCCGCGCCGTGGGTGTGGCGGTAGCGGGCCCCGCCCTGGTGCGGGTTCTCGCCGTAGCGCAGATCCTGGGCCCGCGTCAGCGCCAGGTGCAGGGTCGGCGGCAACGGGTCGCCGTCCCCTCGGCCGTCGAGGTCGTCGAGCTCGCGCTCGTCGAGCCAGTTCACGATGGCGGCGTCGTACGCGGCGGTGTGGGCGAACGCGGCCCGGGCCAGCGAGCGGCGGGTGGCGAGCGACACCTCGCCGGTCTCGCGCAGCTCGGTCAGCACCGCCGGGTAGGCGTCGGGCTCGACGACGATGGCCACGTGGTCGTGGTTCTTGGCCGCGGCCCGCACCATGGTGGGCCCGCCGATGTCGATCATCTCGACCGAGGGCTCGGCCACGAACGGGTACAGGTTCGACACCACGAGGTCGATCGGGCCGATGCCCTGCCGCTCGAGGTCCTCGAGGTGCTCGGGCTTCGACCGGTCGGCGAGGATGCCGCCGTGGATCTTGGGGTGGAGGGTCTTGACCCGGCCGC
>CAZYPY010000055.1:0-17668 GCA_964649545.1 uncultured Microthrixaceae bacterium
GCAACCGCACGGTGCCGTGCGGCGGCCGTGCGGGCCGGTTCGCGCCGCCTGCTAGGACGAGGGCATGGACCGGGCGCAACTCGACCAGCTCTTCGACCTCTCGGGCCGGGTGGCCCTCGTCACCGGGGGCACCCGCGGGATCGGGCGATCGATCGCGGAGGGCTTCGCCGCCGCCGGCGCCGACGTCGTGGTGGCCAGCCGGAAGGCCGACGCCTGCGCCGAGACCCAGGCCGCGCTCGAGGCACTGGGTGGTCGTGCCCTCGGGGTGCCCACCCACCTCGGCGAGCCCGACGACCTCCGGGCCCTGGTCGACGCCACCGTCGACCGCTTCGGTGGCATCGACATCGTGGTCAACAACGCCGCGACCGCGCTCGCGCAGATGATCGAGGACATCACTCCCGAGGCCTGGCAGAAGGTCTTCGACGTGAACCTGCGGGGCCCGGTGCTGCTCGTGCAGGCCGCCCTGCCCCACCTGCGCGCCAGCGAGCACGCCTCGGTGGTCAACGTGGTCTCCGTCGGCGCCTTCCTCTTCTCGACCTACACGTCGATGTACGCCGCGGCGAAGGCCGGCCTGCTGCAGTACACCCGCTCGATGGCCACGGAGTTCGCCCCCGACGGCATCCGGGTGAACGCGCTCGCTCCGGGCACCGTGGACACCGACATGGTGCGGGCCAACCCCCCGGAGGCCCAGGAGCGCATGGCGCAGGCGGCCCTGCTGCGCCGCGCCGCCCACCCCGACGAGCTCGTGGGCCCGGCCCTGCTGCTGGCGTCCGACGCCGGCAGCTTCATCACCGGCCAGTGCCTCGTGGTCGACGGCGGCCTCGCCCCCCGCTGACGCCCCCAGGGCCGGCGACGAGGCCCCGCCCCTCCTTCTGGCACCGGATTTCGGTGCCCTGGCACCGAAATCCGGTGCCAGTTCGGTTTGGTCCCGAGCGATCGTCAGGCGGGGGTGAGGCGGACGGGGAGGCGCTTGAGGGCGTTGTTCAGGTTCGAGCGCACCCGCACGGCGTCGCCGGTCTGCTCGATGGTCGGGAACGCCGCCAACAGCTCCTCGAAGAACACCCGGCCCTCGAGGCGGGCCAGGTGGGCACCGAGGCAGAAGTGCTCGCCGATGCCGAACGACAGGTGCGGGTTGGGGTTGCGGCGGATGTCGAAGGCCTGGGCGCCGGCGAACACGGTCTCGTCCCGGTTGGCCGAGGTGTAGTACATCGCCACCTTCTCGCCCTCGGCGATGGGCACGCCCGACAGCTCGGTGTCAGCGCTGGCGGTGCGCCGGAAGTAGTGGAGCGGGTTGGCCCAGCGCAGGATCTCCTCCACCGCGCCCGGGATGAGCGACGGGTCGGCCCGCAACGCCGCCAGCTGGTCGGGATGCTGGAGCAGCGCCTGCAGGCCCGACGACAGCATCGTCTTGGTGGTGTCGTTGCCGGCGGTGACGAGCTGGACGCAGAAGCTGCCGAAGTCGATGTCGCTCATGGGCTCGGGAGCCCGGTCGTCCCGGCCGAACTCGGTGGCGAGAATCAGCGAGGTCAGGTCCTCCCGGACGGGCTCGGTCCGCCGGCGAGCGCCGAACTCGATGAAGTACATGGCCATGGCCACCATGGCGTTCTCGTCCTCGTCCTCGCCGGCGGCGGAGAGCTCGGGGTCCTGGCCGCTGGTCTGGCGCTCGGCCCAGCGCTGGATCCGGCCCCAGTCCTCCTCGGGCAGGCCCATGATCTCGCCCACCACCTGCGACGGCAGCGCGCCGCACACGTCGTGCACGAACTCCACGTCGCCCGCCTCGGCGGCCTCGGCCATGATCCGCCGGCAGATCGACCGGATGCGCTCCTCGAGCCCACCGATGACCCGGGCGCCGAAGTGCGGTGACAGCGGCGCCCGGTAGTCCGCATGGGGCGGTGGGTCCATGGCCAGCAGCATGTGGCGCATCATGGCGAGGGCCTCGGGGTCGAGGTCCTCGATGACCACGCCCCCGAGCGACGCCGAGAACAGGATCGGCTCGCGGGCCACGTGGACCAGGTCGGCGTGGCGCAGCACGACCCAGGCGTCGTCGCCCTCGGCCATCGCCTGGCGGAACACCGGCTGGGTGGCCCGCAGGTGGGTCAGGTACTCGTGGGGCGGGCCCTCGACGAACGTGTCGGGGTCGAAGAGGTCGACGGCGAGGGGCTCGGCGAGGTCGGTCACGGTCGGTCCTCCTGAGGCGAGAGTGGATCGGGCGGGTCGGCGCTGGGGTCGGTCGGGTCAGGCCGTCGCTGCGGATCGTGGGGTCGGGCAGGTCAGAGCGTCGGGCGAGTCGGGGGCGCATAGCGGGCGGCGAGGTCGGCGAGCACCGCGAGGCAGTCGTCGGCGCACTCCCGGATGACCTCGGCCACCGGGCGCACGGCGTCGATGCGGCCGGCGACCTCCCCCGACAGGGCGATGCCCTTGTCGAGCTCGCCCCGGAAGTAGACGCCGGGCTGGTCCCCGAAGGCGGCGAACGCGTTGGTGGTGATGTCGAACTCGAGCGCCGACGAGTAGTCGGTGCGCAGCGCCCGCAGCGCCGGGCTGGCGTGGCGGTTCAGGAACACGGTGTCGGTCTCGGCCGCGTCCACGATGGCCTGCTTCCAGTTCTCGTGGATGGGCGACTCCTCGGTGGCCACCATGCGGGTGCCGAGCTGGATGCCTTCGGCCCCGAGCGCGAGCGCCGCCGCCATGGTGGGCCCGTCGAGGAAGCCGCCCGCGGCGATCACCGGCACGTCGAGGGCCTGGCAGACGAGCGGCAGCAGCACCATGGTCGAGGCCGGCTGCGGGGCCTTGAAGCCGCCGCCCTCGCCGCCCTCCACCACCAGCCCGTCGATGCCGGCGTCCACGGCCTTGCGGGCGGCGGCGAGGCTCGGCACTACGTGGAAGACGGTGAGCCCCGCGTCCTTGAGCTGGGCGGTGTAGCGGGTGGGGCTGCCCGCCGAGGTGGTGACGAACCGCACGCCCTGGTCGACCACGAAGTCGACGATGGCGGGGTCGCGCACGAACGCCTGGGCGATGTTCACCCCGAAGGGCTTGTCGGTGAGGTCGCGCATCTTGGCGATCTCGAGGCGGATCTGGTCGAGCTCGCCCGACGACGTCTCGATGATCCCCATCGCTCCCGCGTTGGACACCGCCGAGGCGAGGTCGGCCCGGGCGATCCAGCCCATGGGCGCCTGCACGATCGGGATCTCGACCCCGAGCAGCCGGGTCACGCGGTTCTCGAACACCGGGGCGGACGTTACCGGGCCACTGCGCGGGGCGAGTCGGTCAGCCGGGCGGCGCCTCGGACGCGTCGTCGTCGACCAGGACCGAGGGGATGTCCCGCTTGGCGTGGAGGACCCGCCACACGTCGACGCGCTCGGCATCCGGTACGTAGAACAGCAGGTAGGGGAACGCTTCGACCGGCCACGACCGGAGCTCGGGGATCTCGAGCTCGTACGCGAACCGGAGCGACCCGATCAGGGGCCGGTCGCGCAGCGTCTCGATCGCTGCCTCGAGCGCGTCCACGAAATCGAGCGCGACCTGCTCACCCGCCTCGTCTCGGTAGTACGCCACCGCGGCCTCGATGTCGGCCGCGGCGAGGGCGCGGAGCGTCGCCTCCACAGGCCTGCTCAGTCGTGCGGGCGGGCCTGGGTGCGGAGCGACGAGAAGTACGCCGCGTCCGCGGTGGCCGCGACTGGGCCGCTCGCGCCGGCGAGGAGCGCGGCCCGGAGCCGGCGGCGCTCGTGGTCGCGCCGTATGAGCTCACGGACGTACTCGCTCGTGGAGCCGTAGTTGCCGTCGCTGACCTGGGTGAGGACGAAGGCCCGCAGCTCTTCGGGGAGCGAGACGTTCATCGTGGGCACGACCACACCGTACGACTCATGGCAAACCTTGCCAAGGATGCGCCGGTACGGGGGCCGACCGCCGCGGTGTGACTACGGTGCCGCGATGGCCAAGACCGTCGTCATCACCGGAGCGGGTTCGGGGTTCGGGAAGGGGGCGGCCATCGAGCTCGCGAAGCGGGGCCACCGGGTGATCGCCACCACCGAGACCGCCGAGCAGGCCGAGGCCCTCGCCGCCGAGCACCCCGAGCTGACGACCCAGAAGCTCGACGTGACCGACCCCGTCGACGTCGCGAGCGCCGCCGCGCTCGAGGCGGACGTGCTCATTAACAACGCCGGCTTCGGGGTGATGGCGCCGCTGTCGACCGTGCCCCTCGAGCGCATGAAGGCGGGCTTCGAGGTGAACGTCTTCGGCATGGTGGCGATGTGCCAGGCGGTGATCCCCGGCATGAAGACGCGGGGCGGCGGCCGCATCATCAACATGTCGTCGATCGCCGGCGTGCTCTCCGGACCAATGACCGCGCCCTACGCCATGACCAAGCACGCCGTCGAGGCCTTCACCAAGGCGCTGCGCGACGAGCTTGCGCCCTACGGCATCGACGTGACCAAGCTGAACCCGGGCCCCTACGACACCGGCTTCAATGACGCCATGGTCAACGGCATCGCCGCCCACATCGAGGAGGGCGACGCCCCCGCCGAGGCGGCGGAGGCCTTCGTGCGCGAGATCGTCCTCACCGGCCAGCTCGACCCCGACGAGGTGGTCCAGGCCATGGCCGACCTGACCGAGGCCGACGAGACCCCCGTCGAGACCTTCCTGCCCCCCGAGATCCTGGCGCTGATCAACCCGCAGGGTTGAACCAGGGTGACCGTCGGTCCTCGGCTGCGACACGGTCGCCGTGCGTGACGCACCGCTCGCAGGTCGCAGGGAGCACACGTCACGAGCCGTCTGATTCGGTGACCAACGCCTCTGGGTCGGGAGCCACCGAGGCGCGACCCTGAGCGCGAGTCGGAGAACCACCGGGTCCAGTAGTTCGGGTCCACCGGTCAGCACAAGCTGACCTGGGGTGGCTACGGCACGGCGGCGGGCCAGTTCTTGAGCCCGTCGGGCATCGCCGTGGACTCCATGGGCTACGTCTACGTGGTGGACATCGGCGTACTTCCCAGGTCTACGCGCAGAACGACGGGAGCGTGGTCGACGACCTGCTGGTCCGCCACGACGGCTGCACGGGTGACGTCGACCGCTTCACGGTGACCTACGACCGCGCGTCGGGAAGCGCCCGGCGCCCCGGTCCCAGGCCTCCGAGTTCGGGGCTCGGGGGCACCGTGTAGGTTGCCTCTGGCTCCGTGAAACACGCGGGAAGGGGCGGCCATGCAGTACCTCGAGGACATCGCAGTCGGCGATATCGTCGAGCACCACGGCACCGCCACCACCGAGGTCGGTGGGTCGTGACGCGGCCGGCGGGGACGGTGACGTTCCTGTTCACCGACATCGAGGGGTCGACCCGGCTGTGGCAGGAGGCGCCGGACGCGATGGCGGCGGCGCTGGCCCGCCACGACGCCGTCGTGCGCGGCGCCATCGAGGCCCACCACGGGCAGGTGTTCGCCACCGGCGGCGACGGGTTCGCCGCCGTGTTCGAACGGGCCAGCGACGCCGTCGCCGCCGCGAACGAGGCGCAGGCAGGTCTCGCCGCCGAGCCCTGGTCGCCGAACGCCGAAATCAGGGCGCGCATGGGCATCCACACCGGTGAGGCGGTCGAGCGCGACGGGGACTACTTCGGCCCACCGGTCAACCAGGCCGCCCGTCTCATGGCCCTCGGCCACGGCGGCCAGACGCTGGCCAGCGGCGCCACCGTCGCCGTGCTGGGCGGCGTCGACGACGCCCGCGACCTCGGCGACCACCGCCTCCGCGGCGTCGCGACCCCCGTCGGCGTCGTGCAGATCGGCCAGGGCAGCTTCCCCCCGCTGCGCTCGGCCACCGCCGTCCCCACCAACCTGCCCCACCCCGCCACCGAGCTCGTCGGCCGGGAGGTCGAGGTGGCCGAGCTCGCCGCGCTCGCCGGCGAACGACCGCTCGTCACGCTGGCGGGCACGGGCGGGATCGGCAAGACCCGCCTCGCCGTCGAGGTGGCAGCCACCGTCGCCGACGCCTTCCCCGACGGCGCCTGGTTCGTCGACCTCGTCCCCGTCGTCGAGGACGACGACGTCGCCCGAGCCGTGGCCGACGCCATGGGCGCCTCGGGCGCGGTCGGCAGCGACGACGGCGCCCTCGTCCACTACCTGGGGCAACGCCAAGCCCTGCTGGTCCTGGACAACTGCGAGCACGTCGTCGACGGTGCCGCTGCGGTGCTCGAGGCGATCGTGGCCGGCGCCCCCCAGGTGCACACCATCGCCACCTCCCGTGAGCTGCTCGAGGTCCCCGGCGAGGTCGTGCGCTGGGTGACCCCGCTCTCGGTGCCCGACGAGCGGGACCCGGTCGAGGACGTGCTCGACGCGCCGGCGGTCAGGCTCTTCGAGACCAGGGCCAAAGCCGTGCGACCGGAGTTCTCGCTCGACGACGCCAGCGCCGCCGACGTCGTCGAGATCTGCCGGCGCCTCGACGGCGTCCCCCTCGCCGTCGAGCTCGCCGCCGCCCGAGTCTCGTCCATGTCTCCCCACGACATCCGCCAGCACCTCGGCGAACGCTTCCGGCTCCTCGCCGGCGGGCGCCGCGCCCAGGACCGCCACCGCACCCTGCTCGCCGCCCTGGGCTGGTCCTACGACCTCCTGGAGCCCGACGCCCAGCAGGTGTTCCGGGCCTTGTCTGTGTTCGCGGGCACGATCGACCTCCACGCGGCCGCCGCGGTCGTGGCCGGTGGGGACGCCCTCGACGAGCTCGCCGTGGCCGACCTCGTCGGCGGCCTCGTCAACCGGTCGCTCGTCCTCCACGACGCCGACACCGGTCGCTACCGCCTGCTCGAGACGCTCCGTCAGTACGGCGCCGACCGACTCGTCGAGGCCGGCGAGTCCGCCGGCGTGCAGGAGCGGTTCGCGGCCTACTTCGCCGACCTCGCCCGCCGCGACGGGCCCCTGCTCGGGGCCGCCGGGGTGGCCGACGTACGCGAGAAGTTGCGGGCCGAGCTCGACAACTTCCGTGCCTACGCCGAGTGGCTCACGGAGACCGGTCGGTCCGCCGAGGTCGTCGGCCTCGCGAAGGTGCTCGGGCTCTTCCTCTCCCAGGAGGCTCCGGTCACCGGTAGGTCGTGGCTGGAGCCCCTCCTCGACGGTGACGGGCTGATCGATCCCCAGGTGCGGTACGACGCCCTGTGGGTGCTCGGCTGGATGTGCATCGTGACGGGGGACATCGACGGGGCCGTCGCGGCGGGGGCCGCGTGGCGGGGCCTCGTCGCCGAGCATGCCGGGATCGTGGAGGACCCGTGGGCGCTCACCCCCGACCTCATCGTCTCCTCGTACACCTTCGACCACGCCGCCACGGAGATCCTCAGCGCTCAGATGCGAGCACTCGGCGCATCCCGCGACGACGACTACGCGGTCCACATGGCGAACTGCTATGCGCTGCTGGCCATGCAGGTGGACGACCCGGGCTTCGAGGGGGCCCTGGAGCGGGCCATCGCCGTCGGCGAGGCCTCCGGCAACCCGGGCTGGCTCGCCGGCGCCCTCACGTGCGCGGGCGGCTCGTTGATGGGCCACACCTACACGGACGCGACGCTCGAGAAGATCCTCGACCTCTACGAGACGCACCGCGGTTGGGAGGAGGCCGGCCAGCTCTACGCGGCGATCACCGCCCAGCAGCGCACGCTGGCGCTCACCCGGCGGAGCGCCAGCGACGCCATACGGGTCGGCCTCGCCGGCGTCCGCCTCAGCGATCGGATCGGCTTCGACATGCAGTTCAGCGGTTGCCTCGAGACGCTGATGCTGGCCGCCGCGCTCGCCGGTCACGTCGACTCGGCCCGCAGGCTGCGCGGCTACCTGCTCACCGCCGACCTCCTGCCCATGGGCCCCCGGGAGAAGGCCTACGCCGAGACCGAGGCGGCGCTCGCCGCCGCCGGCGTCGACCTCGACGACCGGGACCACGGCATCGCCACCCGCCGCGACCTGCTCGACCTGCTCGACGAGATCGAGGCGGCAGTCGAGGTGGAGGAGGCCGACGGGGGCGCCTGAGCAGGCACCGGCGCCAGATGGAGATGGTCAGGCAGATCTCCTCCCGGTAATCTTCCTTGGTGGCGCTCAACATCAAGGATGCGGACACGGACCGGTTGGCGCGGGAGGTAGCGGCACTGACCGGGGAGTCGATCACCGACGCTGTGCGCGTGTCGCTCGAGCAGCGGCTCGGGATCCTGCGCCGGAAGGCGGCGGTCACGTCCGCGACCGACCTCACCCAGATCATCGCCCGCGGCCGGCAGCGCCAGCGGCTCGACCACCGCACCGAGGACGAGATCCTGGGCTACGACCGCGACGGCCTTCCGACGTGATCGCGGTCGACACGTCCGCCCTCGTCGCCGTGGTGCTCGGCGAGGACGATGCGGAGCGTCACCTCTCGGCCTTACAGAGCGACGACATGTGCTTGTCGACCGTCTCGCTCGTCGAGGCCGCGATCGTCGTCCATGCCCGCCAGGGACCCGACGCCGAACGCGACCTCGAACTGCTCGTCGACGCGACGATCGATGACATCGTGCCGGTCGACCTGGACCAGTCACGAGCGGCCGTCGCGGCCTGGCGGCGCTTCGGCAGGGGCCGGCATCCCGCCTCGCTGAACTTCGGCGACTGCTTCTCGTACAGCTTGGCCCGCCTGGGTGACCTCCCCCTGCTGTACCAGGGTGACGACTTCGCGCAGACCGACGTCCGGTCCGTCGTCTGAGCTGAGTCGAGGCGGCGGGGATGCGGGAGCGGGATGACGGCCGCGCCAACGGGGGCCGTGCTCCCCGAGTGAACGCAGGTGCCGCAGCGGAGGCGTAGCGTCGCGGCCATGAGCGAGCAGATGAAGGCGATCGTGGTCGAGGACGGGGCGGTCCGGGTCGGTGATCTGGACGTGCCCGAGCCGACCGCCGGGCAGGTCCTGGTGCGCATCACCACCGCGGGCGTGTGCCACTCCGACCTGCACCTGGCCAAGGGCGACTGGATGGGGGTGTCGACCCCGCAGCTCGGCCACGAGGCCATCGGCGTGGTCGAGGCGCTCGGCGAGGGTGCCGAGGCCGACGTCTCGGTCGGCCAGCGCGTCATCCTCGGCCTCGGCGGCGCCGGCGGCGCGTTCTGGTGCGGCGCCTGCGAGTACTGCCTCGGCGGCCGCCCCCGCCACTGCGCCCAGGCGGGCACGGTCATGGGCACCTTCGCCGAGCGGTTCGCCATCTGGTCGAAGGCCCTCGTCCCCTTGCCCGACAGCATCGGCGACGAGGAGGCCCCGCTCGCGTGCGGCGGGCTCACCGCCTACAGCGCCGTGCGCAAGCTGCAACTCCACGGCATCCCACCGGGGCGCACCATCGGCGTCATCGGCGCGGCGGGCGGCCTCGGCCACTACGCGGTCCAGATCCTCCAGGCCTTCGGCTACAAGGTGCTCGGCGTCGACATCGGCGAGGAGCGCCTCGAGTTCGTGCGCTCGCTGGGCGCCGACGAAGCCGTCAGCGTCGAGGACGCCGCCGGCGTCGCGATGATGAAGGGCGGCATCGACGCGGTCCTCGTCTTCGCCGCCCGGGTCGCCGGCTTCCAGCTCGGCCTGTCGATGCTGCGCCAGCAGGGCCTGTTCGTGGGCGTCGGCCTGCCCCCCACGAGCGACGGCAACTTCGAGATCAGCCCGTTCGAGTTCTTCTGGCGGGACCCCACCCTCATCTTCTCCGCGGTCGGCACCGTCCAGGAGATGCGCGACCTGATCGCCCTGGCCGCCGACGGCAAGGTGAAGACCCACGTCTCGCGCACCGGCAGCCTCTCCGAGGTGCCGCAGATCTTCGAGGAGCTCGAGGCCGGCGCCTACCTCGGCCGAGCGGTGCTCACCGACCTCACGCGGTAGGCCCGGTGCCGATCAGGTCGGGCGGCGCTCGTTCAGGGCGCGGGTGTTGTCCCGCAGGATCAGGCGGCGCTCCTCCTCGGTGAAGGTCTTGAGCTCGACCGCGTAGTCGAGGGGGCGGGGCATGCCCTCGATGTGGGGCCAGTCGGACCCGAAGATCACCCGGTCGGCCCCCATGAGCTCGGCCACCTCGTGGACGTCGTCCTCCCAGAAGGGGTTGATCCAGACGTGCTCGCGGAACGTCGCCACCGGGTCCTCGGGGAAGTAGCCCGGGGTCTTGTTTGCGGTCGAGCGCAGCTTCTTGAAGAGGTCACCGAGGAACTCCGAGCCGTTCTCGACCGACGCGACCCGGAGGTTCGGGAAGCGGTCGAAGAGCTTGTCGAAGGCGAGGGTGAGGAGGAAGTCGTACGCGGCGCGCTCGATGTTGAACGACTTGATGGTCGGGCGGAACTCACCCGTCGACGAGGTGGAGAACTGGGCGCTGAAGCCCTCGTTCGCGTAGCCGTTGCTGGAGTGCCCGCTGTCGCCGGCGTGGACGACCACGGTGACGCCGGCCTCGTTGGCCAGGCCCCAGAAGCCGTCGAACATCGGGTCGGCCGGCGAGAAGGGGCCCGTGGCGGTGTGCACGGCCGCGGGGCGCATCACCACGACGCGGGCACCCTGGTCGAGCGCCCACCGCAGCTCTGCGACCGCCTCGTCGGGGATCGCCAGCGACAGGTAGGGCGCCGCGAAGATGCGATCCTCGAAGTGGAAGCCCCAGTCCTCGACCAGCCACCGGTTGAAGGCCCGGACCATGGTCATCACCGCCGGCGGGTCGTGCTTGAGGAGCTCCTCGTAGAGCATCCCGAGGGTGGGGAACAGCCAGATCGCCTCGAGACCGTGCTCGTCCATCACGACGAGGCGCGCCTCACGGTCGCGGTACTCCGGGCGGATCGGCTCACGCTCGCGGAGGAACTCCATCGGCAGCTTCCCCTCGGGGTTGCCGCGGAAGTAGTCGTGCATCGCCCCCGCCGGCGCCACCGGGTCGAAGGTGGGGTTGGTGACGGCGCGACTGACGCGCCCGCCGACCACGTGGTACTTGCGTCCCTCGATCTCGCACCACTGGACCACCCGCGGCCCCCAGGCCGGGTCGAGGTGACGGGTGAAGGCGTCGAGCGCCTCGTAGTAGTGGTTGTCCGCGTCGAAGGCGTCGTAGTCGAGCTCCACACCCCAAGGGTAGGCCCCGCCAGCGGCTCCGTCGTCGGCCGCCACCGGGCCCGGCCGCGCGTCGACCGTCGATGGCGGCTTTGGCGAAGCTCAAATCGTGGATCGCGGGGCCGATCGGGTGGAATGGTGCCCGAACACGGGCCGCCGACCCTGGGAGACGTGATGGCAACCCAGCCCCCGCCGGACGGCGGGCCTCCGGCACCGGCGCTCGAGGACCTCGTGGCCCTGGGCGATCGCCTCGCCGCGGCCGGCCTCGACGAGCAGGCGATCGTCGATGCGACCGCCCGGTCGATCGGCGAGGCGCTGCGCTGCGCGGCGGTGGTCTTCGTGGCGCGCGACGACCTCCTGATCCCCGAGGGCGTGCACCACCGCGACCCGGACGGCGCCGCGATGATCCGCTCGATCTTCGAGTCGGTGCCGCACGCCACCGAGGGCGGCCTGCTCGGCCCGGTGTTCCAGGGTGGACAGCCGCTCATCGTGCCCGAGGTGCCGGACGAACTGCTCCGCACGGCCTACCCGCTCCCCGAGCACGGCGCCTACTTCGACCGCTTCGGGGTGAGCTCGCTGGTGCTCAGCCCGATGCGGTCCCCCACCGGCACCACCCTGGGCGTGGTGGCCGCGGCCGCAGAGCGATCCCGGGCCCCCTTCACCGAGGCGGACGTCCTGGTGGCCACCGACCTCTGCCGCCGGGTCACGCTCGCGATCGAGAACGCCCGGTTCCACGCGGAGGCCGCCGCGGCCGTCAGCCGCCTGCACGCCATCGTCGAGGCGAGCGCCGATGCCGTGATCACCATCGACGCCCACGGCACGGTCATCGACGCCAACCAGGCCACCGCCGGCGTCTTCGGGTGGGAGCCGGGCGAGTTGGTCGGCCGCGGCATCGAGTGCCTGATGCCGCGGACGACCGCGGAGCGACACCGGGGCTTCCTCGACCGGTACCTCCAGGGCGGTCCGGCACACGTGATCGGGCAACGCCGGATCGTCGAGGCCGTGCACCGCGACGGCCACGAGTTCTGGGCCGAGCTGTCGGTCGCCGAGCTCGCCGACCACGGACGCGGCGTGGCCTTCACCGGATTCGTGCGCGACGTCACGGACCGGGTCGCCCGCCAGGCGGAGCTGGCGCGCCTCGCCGATCTCGACCCGCTCACCGGCGCCCTCAACCGGCGGGCACTCACGTCCCGTGCCGTCGAGATGCTCTGGCAGGCCCGTCGACGGGGCGGTTCGGTGACCATCGCCTTCGTCGACCTCGACCGGTTCAAGGCCGTCAACGACGAACACGGCCACGAGGCGGGCGACGAGGTCCTCCAGATCACCGCCGACCGCATCCGATCGAGCATCCGCCGGGACGACGTCCTCGGGCGGTGGGGCGGCGACGAGTGGGTCGTGGCCGCGCCTGGCGCACCCGGGGTCGACCCGGTCACCGAGGCCGGTGCGCTGAGGGCGCGCGTGGAACGGGCCGTGCACGGGCCGGTGCGCGTCGCCGACGCCGCGGCGCCGGTGGTGCTGTCGGCCACCGTCGGCTGCGCGGTCCACCCGGTCGACGGCGACGACTTCGAACAGCTCGTCCGCGTCGCCGACCGCGCCATGTTCGCGGCCAAGCCCCGACGCTGAGCGAGGCCGGGAGGCGAGCGAGGTACCCGAACCGGCCCGCCGGCGCCACGGCGCGCCCGAGTCGAGGACCAGACTGTTCCCATGGCGAAGGTGCCCCGGATCGACGTCGGCGCGCTGGTCGACCCGAGCGGGGCGGACGAGGACCGCCGGCGGGTGGCCGACGAGATCGATGCGGCCTGCGCCGAGCACGGGTTCTTCACCATCGTGGGGCACGGGATCGACCCGGCCCGGCTCGACGCGCTCGACCACGAGGCCCGGGCCTTCTTCGCGCTACCCCGGGAGGAGAAGGCCCGCATCGCCATGATCCACGGCGGACGGGCGTGGCGGGGGTGGTTCGGCGTCGGCGAGGAGCTCACCGACGGCGTGCCGGACCGCAAGGAGGGCCTCTACTTCGGCACCGAGCTCGGGCCCGACGACGCACGCGTCGCCGCCGGCGTTCCGCTGCACGGCCCGAACCTGTTCCCGCGACGGCCGTCGGGGCTGCGGGACGAGGTGCTGGCCCACCTCGCCGCCGGCACCGACCTGGCTCGGCGCCTCCTCCGGGCGATGGCGGTGGGGCTGGGCCACGACGAGCGCTGGTTCGACGACACGATCTGCACGGACCCGGTCGTGCTGTTCCGCATCTTCCACTACCCGGGTCCCGACGCCGACGAGCCGCCGACCGGCCCCTGGGGGGTCGCCGAGCACACGGACTACGGGCTGCTCACGGTCTTGCACCAGGACGCGAGCGGCGGCCTCGAGGTGCAGGGGCCCGCGGGCTGGCTCGAGGTGCCGCCCGAGCGGGGTGCCCTGGTGTGCAACCTCGGCGACATGCTCAGCGCGATCAGCGGGGGGCGGTACCGCTCGACACCCCACCGCGTGCACCCGCCCGCCGCCGGCGGCCGGATCTCCGCGCCCCTCTTCCTGGACCCGAGCTGGGACGCCCGCGTGCCCGGCGTCCCCGGCACCTACGGCGACCATCTGACCGCCCGGGTGTCGCGGGTGTTCCCCGCGCTGCGCTCCGCGACGTTCTGAATCGACCGCCACCCGGACCACGGGCCTGCCGCCCGGGGTGCGGCCCCGAGCCCACCGGGTCGCGTTGGAGTCACCTGGAGTGGTGGATTCTGCTACTCTGCGTGGACCTTCTCGGCGGCGAACCGGGAGGGCGACCTGGGAACCTCGGAGAGGGGCGACGAGATGCTCGGACACGGCCTCGTCATCTGCAACGGCAAGGGCGGCGTGGGCAAGTCCTCGCTCGCCGCGGGGCTCGCCGCCGGCGCGGCGGCGATCGGACGGCGCACGCTGTTGGTCGACCTCGACCCGCTGGGGTCAGTGGACCAGGACCTCGGCTACCGCCAGACCGGCACGTCCGACGACGGCCGGGGCCTGTACCGGGCGGTCGTCGACCACGAGCCCCTGGTGCCGCTCGAGCACGTCCGCACGGGCCTCGACGTCGTGGCCGCGGGCGACTTCTCCCAGGCGCTGTACTGCCGGATCGCCAACCGGGACCACGCCGCCGCCGACGTGGTCGCGCCCGTGGACGACCTGGGCTCGCGCTACGACCTCGTGGTGGTCGACACCCCACCGGCGAGCCGCCTGGCGCTCGACATCGCGTTCGGCCTCTGCCGGTCGATGCTCCTGCCCGTCGGCGTCGACACCGGCAGCCTGGACGGCCTCGAGCTGGTCTCCGACCGCTACCACGTCACCCGCGGCCGAGGGGTCAACCCTGACCTCGAGCCCTTGGGCGTCGTCCTGTTCGCCATGGACCCGTCCCAGCCGCGCCTCCACCGTGAGGTACGAGCCGACGTCGAGTGGGAGCTCGACGGTGCCGCCCCCGTGCTCGACCCCTTCATCCGGTCACGCCCCCGTGCGGCCCGGGACCTGCGGCGCCACGGCCTCGTGGCCGGCGAGTACCTCCGAGCGGTGCGCGACGCACGCGACGACCCCCGCCGGCTCCCCGGGGCCGACGCCCACGACGAGGACGCCGCCGGGCTCGCCGAGGACTACTGGGACCTCACCGAGGACGTGCTCGGCCGCCTCGACCGGCGGGTCGGGCCCGCCTCCGGCACCGCGCCGCCGGCCCCGGCCGTGCCCGCCCTGCCGCCCGACGGCGAGCGTGCACCCGGCACCATCCGAGAGAAGGCCGGCGTTGCCTGAGGACGGCAGCCTCGACGCCCGCGGCCCGCTCGACGGCGAGCACCCGCCCGAGGCCGCACCGTCGACCGCGGCGACGCCCCGCACGCGGATCGCCACCGCAGCGGTGATCGACCTCCGTGACGACCCGCCGAGCCGCCACCGGTCGATGCGGGGGGTGCCCCGTGAGCCCGACGCCCACCTCGCGGGCTATCGCGACCGGGCGGCGCGGCCGGGTCACCGCCACGACCGTCGGCCCCGCCTCGTCGACGTCGCCGCGGTCGTCGAGGCGCCCGTGGCCGCGCCGACGGCCACCGACGACGTGGCCCCGGGCACGGCGACGACCCACGCGCCGACCGGAGAGACGTCGTCCCTGGCCTCGACCACCGTCGCCCCGACCGACGGCGAGCGCCGGAAGTTCTACGTCGGCGAGCTCGTCGTGCGCCGTCTGCACCTCCGCTCGGTCCTCAAGGTCGCCCTCGCCCTCAACCTCTGCCTCCTCGCCGTGGGCATGGTGGCCGGTGCCCTCCTCTGGCGACTGGCCAACGAGCAGGGTTGGGTGACCGGCTGGACCGGCTTCCTCGTCGACATCGGCTTCACCGATGCCGACGTCGACGGCGCCGCGCTCGCCAGGGCATCGGCCTCCATCGGCGGGATCCTGGCGGCCACCGCCACCTTGCTCACGGTCGCCATCGCCTGCCTCTACAACCAGATCGCCGGGCTGATCGGCGGCGTCGCCGTCACCTTCGGCCCCCGCCGGCGGGGCGCACGCTGAGCGAGTAGCTCCACTAACCTCGAGGTTCGTGGCGGCCTCCGAGGAGCTCTCGATCGGCGCGGTCGCCGCGCGCAGCGGGGTCGCCGTGTCGGCGCTGCGCTTCTACGAGGACAAGGGCCTGATCACCTCCGAGCGCACCGCCGGTGGCCAGCGCCGCTACCACCGTGACGTGCTGCGCCGCCTGGCCTTCATCTCCGTCGCACAACGGGTGGGCCTGCGCCTCGACGAGATCCGTGACGCGCTGGACGACCTCCCGGGCAACGCCGGCCCCGCCGGCGAGGAGTGGGCTCGGCTGTCGGCATCGTGGCGGCCGATGCTCGACGAGCGCATCCGCCTGCTCGAGGCGCTCCGGGACGACCTCGACTCGTGCATCGGCTGCGGCTGCCTCTCGCTCGACCGCTGTGCGCTCTACAACCCGGGCGACCGCGCCCAGGCCTTCGGCGCGGGCCCCCGCCACCTCCTCGGCGACCCCCCGGCCCTCCCCGACGCCACCGCCTGACGGGGCCGACGACCCGGGCGTTTTCGGGACCAAGGACCCTGCCGTCCCGCCGTCCAGTCCTTCAGTCTTTGACTAAAGGATTCAGGAATAGCCAAGGAGGCCCACCATGACCCCTCGCTCCGAGCGCAGCTCCCCCACCGAGCACCTGGGCTGGTTCGCCGCCCTCGGCGTGCTCGCCCTGCTCGCCCTGGCGGTCTCGCTGGTCGCGGTGGCGACCGGCGAGGGCTCCGGGGCCTCGTCGTCGGGTGGTGGCGGCCTGAAGGTCGTGGACGTCACCCTCACCGAGTTCGCGGTCGAGCCCGCCAGCGTCGAGGTGGAAGCCGGGACAGAGGTGGTGGTCAACGTGACCAACGCCGGCGAGATGGTCCACGACCTGAAGCTCGACGGCGCCACCGGCACCGACATGCTCGACCCCGGCGAGTCGGTCGAGGGCATCAGCCTCGGGACCGTGGACGCCAGCACCCAGGCGTGGTGCACCGTCCCGGGCCACAAGGAGTCCGGGATGGTCATGGACATCGTCGTCACGGGCGGCGACCACGCGGGCATGGCCATGGCGTCGGCCGAGCCGGCGGCCACCGGCGCGACCATCGACCCCGACGCCGTGCCCGAGGCCGACTGGGAGCCGTTCGACCCCAGCCTCGAGCCCGCGCCCGGCGGCACCGAGCACGAGATCACCCTGCACGCGGTCGAGGCCGAGGTCGAGGTGGCCCCCGGGGTCACCCAGCAGGCGTGGACCTTCACCGAGGGCGACGGCGACGACGAGGGCACGCCCCGCATGGGCGGCCCGGTGCTCCGCGGCAAGGTGGGCGACCTGTTCACGGTGACGCTGGTGAACGACGGTGAGGTCGACCACTCCATCGACTTCCACGCCAGCCGCGTCGCCTGGGACGACGAGATGCGCTCCATCGGCCCCGGCGAGTCGCTCGTCTACCAGTTCCGAGCCGAGCACGCGGGGGCGTGGATGTACCACTGCGGCACCGCGCCGGCACTGCACCACATCGGCAACGGCATGTACGGCGCCATCATCATCGACCCGCCGAACCTGGCGCCGGTGGACCGGGAGTTCGTCATGGTCCAGTCCGAGCTCTACCTGGGCGAGCAGGGAGCGCCCGGCGACCTCGACAAGATGGTGAACGAGGAGTGGGACGCCGTGGTGTTCAACGGCTACCACAACCAGTACCTGCACTCGCCGATCCGGGTCGAGGCCGACGAGCGCATCCGGGTGTGGGTGATCGACGACGGCCCGTCCGAGAACTCGGCGTTCCACATCGTGGGCACCGTGTTCGACACGGTCTGGAAGGAGGGCAGCTACCTCCTGCAGCCCGACGACACGAACGGCGGCTCGCAGGTGCTCGACCTCCAGCCGGCGCAGGGTGGCTTCGTGGAGTTCAGCTTCGCCGAGGAGGGCTTCTACCCGATGGTGACCCACAAGTTCGCCAACGTGGGCAAGGGCGCCCTGGGCCTGTTCCAGGCGGGCGACGTCGAGCTGCCTGGCGGCGGCGGCCACTGAGGGGGAGCCGCGCCGCTTCCGGCGGGGCCGGGGGGGGGGGGGCCCCCCCCCACCCCCCCCGCCCACCGCCCCCGCCCCCCAACCAATACCCCCATAAAAACCCGAACCCCCAAGTAAGGGACCCCCCCCCCCCCGGGGC
>CAZYPY010000055.1:17678-18473 GCA_964649545.1 uncultured Microthrixaceae bacterium
ACGATGCCCGGCGTCGACCCCACCGGACCCACGAAGCCCGGCGTCGACCCCACCGGCCCGGCACACGGCTGCGGGCCCCCCACGCGGGGGGCCGGGGGGGGGGGGGGCCCCCGGGGGGGGGCCCGGGCCGGGGGGGGGGGGGGGGGGGGGGGGGCCCCCCCCCCCCCCCCGGCCCGATTCGCGTCCCGGCTCCCTAGCCTCTTCCCCGATGATCACCGTCACCGGCATGGACGTGCACGCGACGCCGGCGGTCCCCGAGCGCGCCCTCGTCATCACCGCCCACCCCGACGACGTCGACTTCGGCGCCGCCGGCACCGTCGCCCGACTGACCGCCGCCGGCACGCACGTCCAGTACTGCATCGTCACCGACGGCGACGCCGGCGAGGCCCCCGAGGGCGTGGCCCGACCCGACGTCGGCGCCCTCCGCCAAGCCGAGCAGCGGGCGGCCGCCGCCGCGGTCGGCGTCACCGACGTGGCGTTCCTCGGCTACCCGGACGGCCGCCTCGAGGTGAGCCTCGACCTGCGCCGGGACCTCTCCAAGGTCATCCGTGAGGCCGCCCCCGACGTGGTCATCTGCCAGTCGCCCGAGCGCCGGTGGGACCGCGTCTTCGCCAGCCACCCCGACCACCTCGCGGCGGGCGAGGCCGCGCTCCAGGCGGTCTACCCCGACGCCCGCAACCCCTACGCCCACCCCGAGCTGGTCGACGCCGGCCACGGTCCCCACACGGTCAAGGAGGTCTGGGTGATGGCCCACCCCCGGGCCAACCGCTACGTCGACATCACCGACACCTACGA
>CAZYPY010000056.1:0-18256 GCA_964649545.1 uncultured Microthrixaceae bacterium
CCATCATCTCCAGCGTCGACCCGATCATGGGCGAGGTCGATCGATGAGCGAGGTCTACTGCCTTGCTCCTCCTCCGTCGGAGCGCCTTCGGCATCTGGACGGGCAGGTGCCCGCGGCTCCGCTCCGCTCCGCCACGTCGGGGGTGGGCTGATGGCGCGCCTGACCCGGGACAACCTGGCCGTCGCCCAGGAGATCATCGCCCGCTACCCGCGGCCCAAGTCGGCGCTGATCCCGCTGCTGCACCTTGCGCAGGAGCAGGACGGCTGGCTCACCGAGGACGCCATGGAGCACCTGGCCGAGCTGGTCGGGGTCACGCCCGCCGAGGTCCTCGGCACCGCCTCGTTCTACGAGATGTTCAAGCGTCGGCCCGTGGGCAGCTACGTGATCAACGTCTGCACCGACATCGCCTGCTCGCTGGTGGGCGGCGACGAGCTGCTCGAGCACGCCGAGGAGACCCTCGGGGTGCGTGACGGCGGCACCACCGACGACGGTCTGTTCACGCTCCAGGGCGTGCAGTGCATCGCCGCCTGCACCGAAGCCCCGTGCCTGCAGGCCAATTACCGCTACTCGCACCGCGTGACGAACGAGGAGTTCGACCAGCTCGTGGACGACTTGCGGGCCGGGCGCAAGGACGCCGAGATCCCCCGCCACGGCGTGCTCGCCCGGGTGCGCCAGACCATTCCCGCCGACCGGGCCGCCGGCGCGATCGTGCCCGAGGGCCAGAGCGAGCCCGCCTGGCTGGCGCGTGCGACCACCGACGAGGCGACATCGTGAGCGAGGCCACCACCCCCCGCCAGCTGCCCAAGGTCGTCACCTCGAGGTGGGACCTCGAGGACTCCCACACCCTCGCCCAGTACGAAGCCACCGGCGGCTACCGGGCCCTGCGGGCGGCGCTCGACAAGGCCCCCCAGGCCGTGGTCGACGAGGTGAAGGCCGCGTCGCTGCTCGGCCGGGGCGGCGCCGGCTTCCCCGCCGGCGTGAAGTGGGGCTTCTGCCCGCCGGGCGTGTGGCCCCGCTACCTCGTGGTCAACGGCGACGAGAGCGAGCCGGGCACCTACAAGGACCGCATCCTCATGGAGCGCGACCCCCACCAACTGATCGAGGGCGTGCTCATCGCGTGCTACGCGGTGGGCTGCGCCCAGGCCTTCCTCTACGTGCGGGGCGAGATGGCCCTCGCCCAGGAGCGCATCGCCGCCGCCCTCAACGAGGCCTACGCCGCCGGCTACGTCGGCAGGAACATCCTCGGCACCGACTTCTCGGTCGACGTGGTGCTGCACTGGGGTGCCGGCGCCTACATCGTCGGTGAGGAGACCGCCCTCATCGAGAGCCTCGAGGGCAACCGGGGCATGCCCCGCCTCAAGCCGCCGTACTTCCCCGCTGCGCAGGGCCTGTACCTGAAGCCGACGATCGTCAACAACGTCGAGACCCTCTCGAACCTCCCCTGGATCATCGACAACGGGGCCGAGGCCTTCTCGGCGCTCGGCGCGGAGACGTCCCGGGGCACGCGCCTGTTCGCGGTCTCCGGCCACGTCGTCAACCCGGGCGTGTTCGAGGTCGAGTTCGGCACGACCACCTACCGGGACCTGATCTTCGAGCACGCCGGTGGCCTGCGCGAGGGCCGGGAGCTCAAGTGCTTCATCCCCGGCGGCGCCTCCGCCCCGTGGTTCTTCGACGAGCACCTCGACCTGCCGCTCGAGACGGGCGCCGTCGGCAAGGCGGGCTCGATGATGGGCTCGGGCGCCATCGTGGTGATGGACGACTCCACCGACGCGGTGAAGGCGTGCTGGAAGGTCGTGAAGTTCTTCGCCCACGAGTCGTGCGGCAAGTGCACGCCCTGCCGAGAGGGCACCGACTGGCTGGAGAAGATCCTCGAGCGGATCCTCCACGGCCACGGTCGCCCCGACGACCTCGAGCTGCTGCTCGACGTCTGCGACAACATCAGTCCCGGCCTGGCCTGGCCGCCGCGCCAGACCACCATCTGCCCGCTGGGCCCCTCGGCGGTGTCGCCCATCCACTCCGCGGTGGTGCGCTTCCGCGACGAGTTCGAGGCCTACATCGCCAAGGCCGAGCCCCCCGCCATCGCCACCGTGGGCGGCTCGGTGCCCGTCGACATCCGCGTGGGAGCGTCGTCGTGAGTGACACCCCGCCCCAGACCGAGACGGTCACGTTCACCCTCAACGGCGAGACCGTGGAGGCTTCGAAGGGCGAGCTCGTGATCGCCGCGGCCGAGCGGGCCGGCGTCTACATCCCGCACTTCTGCTACCACCCGCGGATGAAGCCGGTGGGCATGTGCCGCATGTGCATCGT
Source organism: uncultured Microthrixaceae bacterium (assembly GCA_964649545.1). Taxonomy (GTDB): domain Bacteria; phylum Actinomycetota; class Acidimicrobiia; order Acidimicrobiales; family DATDAH01; genus JAEUJM01. The sequence goes on from CAZYPY010000056.1 coordinate 2,308, forward strand.
CGACATCGACGCCGGCCGTGGCCCGGCGCTGCAGCCGTCCTGCATGATCGAAGTCGCCCCGGACATGGTGGTGAACACCGAGTCCGAGGCCACCAAGAAGGCCCAGGACGGCATCCTCGAGTTCCTCCTCCTCAACCACCCGCTGGACTGCCCGGTCTGCGACAAGGGCGGCGAGTGCCCCCTCCAGGACCAGACCATCGCCTACGGCCCCGGCGAGAGCCGCTTCGTCGAGGAGAAGCGCCACCACGCCAAGCCGATCGCGATCAGCGAGAACGTCTACCTCGACCGCGAGCGCTGCATCCTCTGCGACCGCTGCACCCGCTTCGCCAAGGAGGTCGCCGGCGACCCCCTCATCCACTTCACCGAGCGGGGCTCGAACACCGAGATCGCCACCTTCCCCGACGATCCCTTCTCGTCGTACTTCAGCGGCAACACCGTGCAGATCTGCCCGGTGGGCGCGCTGACCGCCCGGCCCTACCGCTTCAAGGCCCGCCCGTGGGACCTCGTCGAGACCGAGTCGACCTGCACGTCCTGCGCAGTGGGGTGCCGGGTCTCGATCCACACCTCACGGGACCGGGTGCTCCGCTACCAGGGCCAGGACGTCGACCCGGTCAACTGGGGCTGGCTCTGCGACAAGGGCCGCTTCGACTTCGAGGCCGTCAACAGCGAGGAGCGCCTCGGCGCGCCGCTGGTCCGCTCGGCCGGCGGCGAGCTCGCCGAGGCGTCCTGGAACGACGCGCTGAAGGCCGCCGCCGGTCACCTCCGTGCGGCCCTCGACGACGGGGGGCCGGCGACGATCGCGGTCATCGGCGGCGCCCGCCTCACCAACGAGTCCGCCTACGCCTGGGCCAAGCTGGCCAAGGGCGTGCTCGGCACCGACCACGTCGACGCGCAGCTGGCCGACGGCCTGCCCGCCGAGGCGGTGCTCGGCCTGCCCAAGGCCACCATCGACGAGGCCTGCGCCCCCGGCGGCACCGTCCTGCTCCTCGCTCCGGATCTCAAGGAGGAGCTGCCGGTCCTGCACCTGCGGCTCCGGCACGCCGCCGTGTCCGACGGTGTGCGCATCATCGAGGTCTCGCCCCGCTCGACGGGGCTCACGGCCCACGCCGCCGAGTCGCTCCGCCACCAGCCCGGTGACGCCGCCGCCGTGGTGGCCTCCCTGCTCTCGGGCGGCGCCGTGCCCGCCGGTGTGGACCCGGATGCCGTGGCTCGAGCCCGTGACGCGCTCGCCGGCGACGCCCTCACCGTGGTGCTCGGCCGCCCCTCCCTGGCCGAGTCCGCCACCGGGGTCGTGGCCGCGGCCGCGGCGGTCGCCAAGGCCCGTCCCGGCGCCCGCTTCCTGTCCGCGCTGCGCCGCTCGAACGTCCACGGCGCCCTCGACCTCGGCCTCGCTCCCGGCGTGCTGCCCGGTCGCGTCGGCCTCGACGACGGTCGCGACTGGTTCACCCACCACTGGGGCGCGGTGCCGGCCACCCCCGGCCTCGACACCGCCGGCATCCTCGCCGCCGCCGCGGACGGTCGTATCCGCTGCCTGGTGCTGCTCGGCGCCGATCCCCTGGGCGACGTCCCCGACGCCGACCTCGCCCGTCGGGGCCTCGACGGCGCTGGCGCAGTGATCTCGGTCGACCTTTTCCGCACCGCCTCCAACGCGCACGCCGACGTGGTGCTCGCGGCCGCCGGCTACGCCGAGGTCGACGGCACCACCACCAACATCGAGGGCCGGGTCAGCCGGGTCACCCAGCGCGTGACGCCGCCCGGCACGGCACGGGCCGACTGGATGATCGCCGCCGAGTTGGCGATGCGCCTCGACGCCGACCTCGGCCTCGAGTCGGTCGAGGACATCAGCGAGGAGATCGCCGAGGTCTCGGCGGTGCACGCCGGCCTCACCCTCGACCTGCTCGCCTCCGAAGCCGCCACCGACGGCTTCGTGGTGCCCCTGCCGGCCGATGTCGTCGCCGCCGACGATGCGGACGAGGTCGCCGAGGGCGAGGACGCCGCCGAGGCGGAGGACGCCCCCGCGGTCGAGGCCACCGCCGAGGAGGCCACCGCCGAGGAGGCCACCGCCGAGGAGGCCACCGCTGAGGAGGCCACCGACGGCGGCACCACCGGCACCATCGAGGAGGGCGACGACGAGGAGCCGGCCCTGACCGTCGCCGACGTCCCCGCCCGCCCCGAGCCGCTCACCTTCGCCGGCGCTCCCTCGGCCCCGGCGCCCGCGGCCACCGACGCCTACTCCCTGCGCCTGCTGGTGGGCCGCAAGCTCTACGACGAGGGCACCCTCGTGGCCCACTCGCCGTCGCTGGCCAACCTGGCCCCGGCCGCCGCAGTCCACCTCGCCCCGAAGGACCACGACCGGCTGGGCGTGGGCGTCGGCGGCGTCACCGAGGTGCGCATCCGCTCCGCCCGCGGCGACGTGACCCTCCCGGCGGTGGCCGACAAGGGCCTGGCCGCCGGCACCGCGGCGCTGGCCTTCCGCCAGCCCGGCGCCGCGGCCGCCGCCCTGATCGACGCGAGCGACCCCGTCACCGTCATCCGCGTCGAGTCCGTCGAGGGGGGTGCGAGCTGATGGGCGATCCCCTCTTCGCCGACGGGGTCGACCTGACGGTCGTACTCATCGTGATCTTCAAGACCGTCGTCACCTTCGCGTTCCTGATGGTCGCGGTGATGTTCATGGTGTGGTTCGAGCGCAAGGTCATCTCGGACATGCAGAACCGCATCGGCCCCAACCGGGCCGGTCCCTGGGGCCTGCTCCAGACCCTCGCCGACGGCATCAAGCTCTTCTTCAAGGAGGACTCGAAGCCCGACAAGGCCGATCTCACCGTGTTCAAGCTGGCGCCGTACCTCTCGCTCGTCCCCGCCTTCCTGACCTTCGCCATCATCCCGGTGGCCGGCAACTTCATGGACGGCGGCGACGGCACCATCGAGCTGTTCGGCCACACGACCTACGCCCAGCTCGCGGACCCGCCCATCGGCATCCTGCTGGCTCTGGCCATGTCGTCGGTGGCGGTCTACGGCGTGATGCTGGCGGGCTGGTCCTCGGGCTCGAAGTACCCCCTGCTCGGCTCGGTGCGGGCGTCGGCGCAGATGGTCTCCTACGAGGCCGCCCTCGGCCTGTCGGTCGCCACCATCGTCCTGCTCGCCGGCAGCCTCAGCACCAACGCCATCGTCTCCACCCAGTCGAACTACTCGTGGAACCTCTGGGCCGCCGGCTTCGTGCCGTTCGTGATCTTCATCATGGCGGCCACCGCCGAGCTCAACCGCCCGCCGTTCGACCTCGTGGAGGCCGAGCAGGAGCTCGTCGGCGGCTTCCACACCGAGTACAGCTCGATCCGCTTCGCCCTGTTCTTCCTGGCCGAGTTCATGAACACGGTCACGATGTCGGCGATCATCGTCACCCTGTTCCTCGGCGGGCCGACCGGCCCGATCCTGTTCGGCCCCGAGTGGATCTGGCCGATCGTCTGGTTCTTCACCAAGCTCTTCGTCTTCCTGTTCGTGTTCGTGTGGTTCCGGGCCACGCTGCCCCGCTTCCGCTACGACCAGCTCATGGACCTCGGCTGGAAGCTGCTGATCCCGCTCGCCCTGGGCTGGCTCATGCTCATCAGCGCGTTCCGGATCGCCCGCGACGAGGACTGGAACATCTTCCTGGTGCTCGGCATCGCCATCGTCGTGCTGCTCGCCGGCGCCGGCCTGTTGAACGCCGCCATCGGCACCGCCCGCCGTCGCCGTGAAGAGACCGAGACGGAGGCGTTCACCTGATGGCGAATGACCCGTTCGACTACATCCGCGGCTTCGGGGTCACCTTCAAGAAGCTCTTCGAGGACCGTCTCACCGACGAGTACCCGAAGCAGAAGGCGCCCATCGCCAGCCGCCGCCACGGCCGCCACGTGCTGAACCGGTACGAGGACGGCATGGAGAAGTGCATCGGGTGTGAGCTGTGCGCCGGTGTCTGCCCCGCCCGCTGCATCTACGTGCGCGGCGCCGACAACCCGCCCGACGACCCGGTCAGTCCGGGCGAGCGATGGGGCTTCGTCTACGAGATCAACTACCTGCGCTGCATCCACTGCGACCTGTGCGTCGAGGCGTGCCCGACCGAGGCCATCACCGAGTCGAAGCTGTTCGAGTTCTCCTTCACCAGCCGCCAGGACGCCATCTACACCCGCGACGAGCTCGTCGTCGGCGACGACGGCAAGCCGAAGCAGCTGCCGTGGGAGGACTGGCGCGAGGGCGACGACGCCGACACGTCGGCCTGGATGCGCGCCACCGCCCCGGCGGGCGACGCCGACTACGTGGGCCGGGTCGCGTGGGCGGGCGAGCTCGGCTACGGCGTGCGCGCCCCCGAGGCGGGCCAGACCGCCGACCAGCAGACCGATGCCGGCCTTCCCGGGGGCGACGCCGACGGGGACGCCCACGAGGAGGACCACCACTGATGGAGCTGGTCGTCTTCGTGGTGAGCGCGGCGATCGTGCTGGCCGGTGCCGTCGGGGTCATCGCCTCGCGCAACCCGGTCCACGCCGCGCTCTCCCTCGTCGCCACCCTGTTCGGCATCGCCGTGCTCTTCATCGCCCAGGACGCCCAGTTCCTGGCCGCGGTGCAGGTCATCGTCTACGCCGGCGCCATCGTGGTGCTGTTCCTGTTCGTGCTGATGCTGCTCGGCGTCGACCAGGCCGAGGACCTCCGCGTCGACCCGCTCGTCGGCCAGCGCCCGCTCGCCTTCCTCGTGTCGGTCGCCGGTGCCGTGGTCCTGCTGGTGGCGCTGTTCGCCGGCGACACGCCCGCCACGGGGCTGCGCGCGGCCACCGAGGCCATCGACGAGGCCGTGCCCAACATCAACCAGCTCGGCACCGTGCTGTTCACCGACTACGTGCTGGCCTTCGAGATCACCGCGGTGCTGCTCACCATCGCCGTGGTCGGCGCCGTCGTGCTCGCCCGCCGGGGCGACGACGAGGCCGCCGACGAGGAGGTGGGCTCGTGATCCTCGCCGCCATCGAGGTCACCCCCGGCTGGTACCTCGCACTCGGCGCGGTGCTGTTCGCCATCGGCGCCTTCGGCCTGCTGGTGCGCCGCAACCCGCTCGTGATGTTCATGTGCATCGAGCTCATGCTCAACGCGGTCAACCTCACCTTCGTCGCCTTCGGCACCATGCTCGGCGACATCGGCGGGCAGGTGGTGGTGTTCTTCGTGCTCGTGGTGGCCGCGGCCGAGGTCGTGGTCGGCCTGGGGCTCATCGTGGCCATCCTCCGCCGGCGCCCGGGCGCCACCGCGGACGACCTCTCGGCGCTGAAGGGCTAGGGCGGACCGTGCTCGACTACGTCTGGCTCATCCCGCTGCTGCCGCTCGTCGGCTTCGTGGTGCTGCTCTTCGGGGGCCAGCGCCTGAAGGAGCCGTGGCCCGGCATCATCGGCACCATCACGGTGGCGGGGTCGTTCCTCGTCACCCTGGCGGTCTTCTTCGACCTCCAATCACTCCCCGCCGAGGAGCGCACCGTCGTCGACGTGCTCTACACGTGGCTGCCGGTCGGCGGCCTCCACGTGGACGTCGCCACGCTGGCCGACCCGCTGTCGATCAGCATGTGCATGTTCGTCACCGGCATCGCCGCGCTGATCCACGTCTACTCGATCGGGTACATGCACGGCGACCCGAAGTTCGGGCGGTTCTTCGTCTACCTCAACCTGTTCGTGTTCTCGATGCTGGTGCTGGTGCTCGGCGACTCCATGCTGCTCACCTTCGTGGGCTGGGAGGGCGTCGGCCTCTGCTCCTACTTCCTCATCTCGTTCTGGTTCACCGAGGAGGCGAACGCGGTCGCCGGCAAGAAGGCCTTCGTCACCAACCGCATCGGTGACTTCGGCTTCATGCTCGCCATCTTCCTCACCTTCCTGACCGTCGGCTCGCTGTCCTACGCCGAGGTGCTGCCCGCCGCCGGGTCGATGGCCACCACCACGGTCACCGCCATCGCCGCGCTGCTGTTCATCGGCGCCGTCGGCAAGTCGGCCCAGATCCCGCTCTACGTGTGGCTGCCCGACGCCATGGCCGGCCCGACACCGGTCTCGGCGCTGATCCACGCCGCCACCATGGTCACCGCCGGCGTCTACCTCATGATCCGCATCAATCCGATGCTGGCCGCGTCGGCGGACTGGCTCCCCACCGCCATCGCGGTCATCGGGGCCGCCACGGCGCTGCTCGCCGCGACCATCGCCATCGGCCAGAACGACATCAAGAAGGTGCTGGCGTACTCCACCGTGAGCCAGCTCGGCTTCATGTTCGTGGCCATCGGCTCGGGCGCGTACATCGCCGCCGCCTTCCACATGATCACCCACGCCTTCTTCAAGGGCCTCATGTTCCTCGCCGCCGGCTCGGTGATCCACGGCATGCACGAGGAGCAGGACATGCGGCGCATGGGCGGCCTGCGCAAGTACATGCCCATCACGTTCTGGACGTTCATCATCGGCTGGCTCGCGATCGCCGGTCTCCCGCCCTTCGCCGGCTTCTGGTCCAAGGACGAGATCCTCGTGTTCGCCTGGCAGGAGCACGGCCCGGTGCTGTGGGCGGTCGGCGTGCTGACCGCGCTGCTCACCGCGTTCTACATGAGCCGCCTGATGTTCCTCACCTTCTTCGGCGAGCCCCGCTGGCACGACGCGCTGCCGGGTGAGGCCGACGTGGACGCCGACGCCACCGAGCACGGGGCCGACGACGCGGCCACGCCCGAGGCCGCCGTCCACGGCGAGCACCACGCGCTCCCCGAGGACTTCGAGCCCCACGAGTCGCCACCGTCGATGACCGTTCCGCTGATCCTGCTGGCCGTCTTCTCGGCGGGCGCGGGCATCTTCAACCTGCCCTTCTCCACGAACTTCAAGTTCCTCGAGCACTGGATCGAACCGGTGGTCGAAGGGGCCGAGGCCCACCTCACCGTGGCGGGCGCCATGCAGTTCCTGCTGGCCGGCATCTCGGTCGTCGCCGCCCTGATCGGCATCTTCGTCGCCTACCGCACCTACCTGGCCCACAAGATCGACGCCAAGGTGTTCGACAAGGAGATCCTGGCCCGGGCGTGGCGCATCGACGAGGGCTACGCCGCCTTCGTCAGCGGCCCGGGCACGTGGTTCTTCAACGCCCTGGTGTTCGTCGACACCCGGATCGTCGACGGCGCGGTGAACGGGGTCGCCACGGTCGTCCGGGGCAGCTCGCTCGGGTTGCGCAAGGTCCAGACCGGGTACATCCGCAACTACGCCCTGGGGGTGGCCGTCGGTGCCGTGCTCCTCGCGGCCTGGTTCCTGACGAGGGCGGGGATCTGATGCTCGCGACCGCGGCGTCTGCCGCCACCGAAGCCAGCCCGTCGTTCCCGCTGCTCACCACCCTGGTGCTGCTGCCGGGGCTCGGCGCTCTGGTCGTCGCCCTCCTGCCCAAGCGCCGGCCCGAGCTCGTGCGCCTCACCGCGGTGCTGTTCGCCTGCGCCACCGGTGCGCTCACCCTGTGGCTGCTGGCCGCGTTCGAGACGGGCGAGGCCGGCTTCCAGTTCTCGAGCCTGCACCCCTGGATCGACGACCTCGGGATCTCGTGGCACCTCGGCGTGGACGGCATCTCGCTGCTGCTCGTGGTGCTGACCGGCATCCTCTTCCCGATCGCCATGCTCGGGGCCGCCCCGCACCACGACCCCAAGCCCTACTACGCCTGGCTGCTCGTGCTCGAGGCGGGCTGCCTCGGCGTGTTCCTGGCCCTCGACCTGTTCGTCTTCTTCGTCTTCTTCGAGATCGTGCTGGTCCCGATGTACTTCCTCATCGGTGGCTGGGGCCACGGCCAGCGGGTCTACGCGGCGCTCAAGTTCTTCCTGTTCACGATGTTCGGTTCGGCGCTGATGCTCGTGGGCATCATCACCCTCGTCATCCTGAGCGCGAAGACCAGCGGCAACCCGATCACGTTCGACCTCGTGGAGCTGGCCAACACCCAGTCGGTCGCCACCACCACGGCACGATGGATCTTCCTCGCCTTCGCCTTGGCCTTCGCCATCAAGACGCCGCTGTTCCCGGTGCACACCTGGCTGCCCGACGCCCACACGGAGGCGCCGACCGCCGGCTCGGTGATCCTCGCCGGCGTGATGCTGAAGCTGGGCACCTACGGCTTCGTGCGGTTCGGGCTCTACCTGTTCCCCGAGGCCACGGTGTACTTCGCCCCGCTGCTGCTCACCCTCGGCACCATCGGCATCCTCTACGCCGCCATCGTCGCCACCATGCAGAAGGACCTCAAGCGGCTGGTGGCGTACTCCTCGGTGGCCCACCTCGGCTTCATCGTCCTCGGCACCTTCGCCCTCACCCAGCAAGGACTGTCGGGCGGCGTGCTGCAGATGGTGAACCACGGCCTCTCCACCGGCGCGCTCTTCCTCCTCGTCGGCTTCATCTACGAGCGGCGCCACACCCGCCAGATCTCCGAGCTGAAGGGTCTGCAGACCGCGGCGCCGGTCCTCGCCGCCTTCTTCACGGTCACGATGTTCGCCTCCATCGGCCTCCCCGGCCTGAACGGCTTCGTCGGTGAGTTCCTCATCCTCACCGGCTCGTTCCTCACCGCCCGGTGGTGGACCGTGGCCGCCGCCCTCGGCGTGATCCTCGCCGCCATCTACCTGCTCTGGGCCTACCAGCGGGTGTTCCACGGCCCCACCGACGACGCCAACCGCGACATGGGCGACCTGAAGGGCTGGGAGACCCTCGTGATGGTGCCGCTGATCGCGCTCATCGTCGTCCTCGGGGTCTACCCCAAGCCGGCCCTCGACCGGATCGACCCCGCAGTGTCCGAGCTCATCGACCACGTCGAGGAGTTCACCGACTACCGCGAGCCGGCGGTCGCCACCGCCGGCGCCGCGGTGGGCGCCGAGCTCATCGCCGCCAACCCACCCGCCGAGTCCGAGCACGGCGGGGAGCACGGCACCGAGACGGGTGACGAGCAGGGGGAGGACGGGGAGTGATCGCCGCCGTGACCAGCCTCGCCACCCTCGTGCAGGCCAACGGCACCGAGGTGCAGCCGATCGAGACGCCGTCGATCGACTGGTCGGCGCTGTGGCCGGGCCTGATCCTCGTGGTCGGCGCCATCCTGCTCATCACCGTCGCCTCGGTGGCCAAGCGGTGGCTGTTCACCGGGTTCTACGCCACCTGGACCGTGCTCGTCGGCCTCGGCGCCATCGCCGCCAGCATCCCCCTCTGGAACGAGGTGCAGGACGGCGACGGCCCGTTCAGCGCGGTGGCCACGGCCGTCGGCGTCGACGGCTTCTCGGTCTTCGTCACCGTGGTCATCGCCGCCGCGGTCGTGCTGTGCGCCCTGCTCGCCGACGGCTACCTGCGCCGCGAGGACATGGACGGCCCCGAGGTCTACGTGCTCATGCTGCTGTCGGCGTCGGGCGGCGCGATCATGGCGTCGGCCAACGACCTGATCGTGCTGTTCCTCGGCCTCGAGGTCCTGTCGATCAGCGTCTACGTGCTGGCCGCGATGCACCGCAAGCGGATGACCTCGCAAGAGGCCGGCGTGAAGTACTTCGTGCTCGGTGCCTTCTCCTCGGCGTTCTTCCTCTACGGCATCGCCATGGTCTACGGCGCCACCGGCTCCACGAACATGGTGGACATCTCACAGTTCCTGGCCAACGAGGTGCTGCTGCAGGACTCGGTGCTGCTCATCGGCTTCGCCTTCCTGCTCGTGGGCTTCGCCTTCAAGATCGCCGCGGTGCCGTTCCACTTCTGGACGCCCGACGTCTACCAGGGCGCCCCCACCCCGGTCTCGGCGTTCATGGCCTCGGCGGTGAAGGTCGCCGGCTTCGCCGGGCTCATCCGGGTGTTCACCCTGACCTTCTCCACCTACCAGACCGACTGGCAGCCGATCGTCTACGCCTTGGCGGTGCTGACCCTGGTCGTCGGTGCGGTCATGGCGGTGGTCCAGACCGACGTGAAGCGCATGATGGCGTACTCGTCGATCAACCACGCCGGCTTCATCCTGCTCGGCGTGCAGGCGGCCACCGCCGAGGGCACGTCGGCGGCGCTGTTCTACCTGGCGGTCTACACGTTCATGGTCATCGGCACGTTCGGCGTGCTGACCGTGGTCAGCCGCCAGGGCGACGAGCTCACCAGCCTCGACGACCTGAAGGGCCTGGCCGGCAGCAAGCCGGTGCTGGCCTTCCTCTTCACGGTGTTCCTGCTGGCCCAGGCGGGCGTGCCCCTCACCGCCGGCTTCTTCGCCAAGTTCTACGTGCTCGAGGCCGCGGTCGACGCCAGCTCCTACTGGCTGGCGCTGATCGCCATGCTCACCGCGGTCATCTCCGCCTTCCTCTACCTGCGGATCATCGTCTCCATGTACATGGGCGCGGCCGACGGCGACGACCCCCTGCCCGAGCTCGAGGGCCCCGAGGTGAAGGTGCCGTGGGCGGCGGGCCTGGCCCTGGCCATCTGCCTCGCCGTGACCATCTTCGTGGGCTTCTTCCCGCAGCACCTGGTCGACCTGGCCAACGACGCCGTCCCCGTGCTCGTGGCCACGGCCCCCTGATCGCCGGCCTGCCCGTGCTTCTGGGACCACGCTGATGTGCGTGACGACAACCCGCTGGTCCCAGAGTGGGGTGGAGGTGTGACGTGACCGACTTCGGACCACTGACCCTGGAGCGCCGCGACGAGGTCGCGTTGATCACGCTGACCGCCGGCGACAACCGCTTCAACCCCACGTCGATCACGGCGTGGAACGCGGCGCTCGACGAGGTGGAGGGCGACGACTCCTATGCCGCCCTGGTCACCACCGGGACCGACAAGTTCTATTCGAACGGTCTCGACCTCGACTGGATGGGCACCCTGGCGCCCGAGGACCGCCACCTCTCCGGCGAGATGATCACCGACACCATCCGCCTGCTCGGCCGGCTGCTGAGCTTCCCGACCTACACCGTGGCCGCCATCAACGGCCACGCCTTCGCCGGCGGGGCCATGCTCACCCTGGCCCACGACGCCCGGGTGATGCGCAGCGATCGAGGCTTCTGGTGCCTCCCCGAGGTCGACCTCGGGATGCCGCTGGCCCCGGGCATGGCCGCCATCGTCCAGGCCCGCCTCACCCCCCAGGTCGCCCACGAGGCCGTGCTCACCGGCCGGCGCTTCCCGGCCGACGAGGCGCTGGCCAAGGCCATCGTCGACGCCGTGTCACCGGAGGACGAGGTCGTCCGCGACGCGGTGGCGCTGGCCCTCACGCAGGCCGCCCGCGGCCGGTCCACGGTCGGCCAGCTCAAGCACGACCTCTACGGCCCTGCCTTGGCGATCATGGCCGAAGGCGCCCTGCCCTGACGCGCTCGGGCAGGTCGGCGTTCAGCCCATGCGGCTGACGATGATCGCCACCGACACGGCCATGCCGGCGAGGACTGCCGTGCCGGTGCCGAGGATGGCGGTGACGATGATGGCCAGCTGACGCTTGGACTCCTTCTGGAACGCCGCCTCGTACTGGGCGATCCGGATCTCCAACGCCGCCACGGCCAACTGGAGCTGCATCATCTGCCCGCCGAGATCGGTTCGTAGGTCGTTGCTCAGGTCGGTCATCTCTCCTCGGAGGGTGCTGGCCAGACCGGCCATCTGGCCGTTGAGGTCGCCGCGGAGGTCGGCCATCTGGGCGTTGAGGTCGCCGCGGAGGTCAGCCATCTCCCCGCGTAGCTCGCCGCGGAGGTCGGCCATCTCCCCGCGTAGCTCGCCGCGTGTCACCGAGAGCTCGGCCCGCAGGAAGTCGCGGGTGATGGGCTCGTCCCCTTCGCGAGCGGGGAACTCGGCGAGGAAGGCTTCGGTCACGTCGGGTCCAAGGCGTTCGACGAACTCGGTGTACAGGATGCTTCGATGCTGGGCCGACAGTGCCATTCGCTCGACTCCGTGGTCGGGTGGGTGGTTGTCGGGGAAGCAGGGCCACCCTACCGTCGCCCGCGGTACGGGTCGAGAGGGTCCGCCCCCTCCGTGGCCACCCTCGCTTCCTTCAGATATGGGCGTCACGAAGGGCCGACAGGACGGTCACGGCGCCACCGGCTCGATGCGATCGAGGCATCGTCGAGGTACCGCTCGACCGTTCGATCGACCGGAGAGCCGGTCTCGCGCAGGTACTCGATGATGGCGGAGGTCTCTAGCACAACCAATCGGGGAACCGCGTCTGGCGCATCTCCTCGAGGTCGCCCTCCCAGCCAGTGCCCCGCAGCTTGCGGAAGCCCTCGCGTGAGCCGCTTCCGACCAGGCGCCGGAGTGCGACGTCGACGACCTCCCTCGTCGTCTCGAAGCCGTAGAGCTCCTTGGTCTTGGCCACCAGCTCGTCGTCGATCACGATGTTGGTCCGGCCCACGAGGCGCACCGTGCCCATCCCTACACATCACGTCGACGGGAAATCAGGACCGCCGTCATGACCGCCGCGGCCCAGATCGCCAGCAGCCCGAGGCCGGGGCGGAGGCGGACCTCGGAGCCGGCGGCGCTGGTGTCGTGGTGCACGGTCCACACCGCCACGGGGCCGAGGCCGGCGCGGCCCGACCCGGTGGCCAGGACCAGCAGCCCGACGGTGAGGGCGACGGCGACGAGCAGGACGAGGCGGGCGGGGCGGGTCACGAGGGCCTCCGGTGGGATCGTTCGAGGGCGGTGGCCGCCACCACGGCGGCGAGGGTGGTGGCGGCGCCGAGCCCGACGAGCGCCACAGGGCCGAGGTCGCCGGCCAGGGCGACGACCGCAGTGGTGAGCGACGCGGCGGCGAGGACGGCGACGGCCTCGGCCGAGCCGTTGCCGAGCTCGGGCGTGAGTGCCACCGACACCGCGACGGCGACCGCGGTGAAGGGGACGAGGGCGGCGAGCCAGCCGGCGGCCGTGGTGGGGGAGAGGAGTGCCGCGGTGAGCAGAACCCCCGGCGCGGCGGCCGCGCCGACGGCCGCGAGGGCGGCGCCGGCCAGAGCGAGGACGTGGCGGGCCGTCCCGATTCCGAGCACCGCCTCGGCGGGGCGCCGGCGGTCGGACAGGCCGCGGGCGAGGGCGGCCGGCACGCTGGTGACCTGCGCGCCGAGCAGGGCCACGACCCGGGGGTCGACGGCGCCGGGCACCCGGGTCGTCGCCCAGGCGATGCCCGCGGCGAGGACCGCGCCCGTGGCGCCGGCGACGACGAGGGCCTCGAGCGTCCGGGGGTGGCGGAGGAGGCGGCGGGCCTCGACCTGCACCAGCGGGGCAGGCCCGTCGAGCCGCAGGGGGCGCACCGGCGAGTCGCTCCGGTGCTCGACCGCCCTGGGGTGGGCGGCCACTGCGGCGGCCACGAGCACGACTGCGCCGCCGAGCGCGCCGACGCCCGGCGCCGGGCCGGCTTCGACGAGGGCCAGCCACGGCAACGACCATCCGAGTGGCGCCAGCAGCAGCGCGCCGACGCCGTCGCCCAGGCGTTCGAGCACCGGGAGCGATGCCACCACGGCGATCCCGACCAGCCCGAACCACGACAGGACCGTCACCGTCAGGCGCAGTGGGGCCGTCACGGTGTCGGCAGTGACCCGGTCGGCGAGGCCGTGCAGCAGCGCACCGACGGCGCCGCCCCCGACCGTGACGAACGCGAGCGCGGCGCCCGCCACCGGGCGGGCCTGGCCCGACGCCGTTGCGGCGGCCGCGACCGCGGGTGGGCCGACGACGAGCAGTCCGGCCGCCCCGAGCACGCCCAACGGCAGCGCGGCGGCGGCCTCGACCGACCGGCGGTCGACGGGAAGGGTGCGGAGGAGGGCCAGGGACGGCGGGATGGTCAGGGCGTGGGCGGCGAGGATCCCGAAGCCCGCGGCCACCGCCCACACCGCCACGGCCAGGCCGAGGGCGAGGAGCTCGTCGCGCCGCTCCGGCACCCGACCGGCCAACGCCGTCCCGACCCCGGCGAGCACGACCGCGACCACGGCGCCGCCGGCGACCAGCCCCCGGGGCGTCGTCCCCAGGGCCACCGCCCACCGTCGCACCACCAGCCCGCCCAACACGAGCGAACTGGCTCCCGATTCGACCGCTCCAGCGGTCGAATCGGGAGCCAGAACGGATCCGGACATCAGCGGAGGCCGTCGGCGAGCTCGTCGAAGGCCTCGGCGGCCGCCGCAAGCGTCTCGGCGGGAACGAGCTCGCCTGGTGGGGCGTCGAAGCGCACCTCGCCGTCCACCAGCACGGTGAGCACGTCCGCGAAGCGCAGCGTCCACATGAGGTCGTGGGTGGTGACGAGCACGGCCACGCCGTCGGCCTCGGCCCGCTCGGCCAGCAGGGTGCCGAGATCGTGGGCCGACAGCGGGTCGAGGCCGTTGGTGGGCTCGTCGAGCACCACGAGGGGCGGGTCGTGCAGTAGGGCCGCGACCAGTTGGGCCTTGCGGCGCATGCCGTGGCTGTGGGTCCGCAGGGGGTAGGGCGGGGGATCGAAGCGGAGGCCGGCGGCGACCTCGCCGGCTCGTGCAACCAGGGCGGCGGGGTCGCCGGCGACCCGGGCGTGGAGCCGGGCGCACAACGACCAGAGCTCGGGCGCGGTCAGTTCGAGCGGGAGCGAGCGCTCGTCGTCAGGGGCGAACCCGAGGCGGCGGTAGCGGGCGGCGTCGTCGGGGTCGGGGGTGCGGTCCTCCACCTCGACGGTGCCCTCGTCGGGCCCCCGAAGTCCCACCACCAGGTCGAGCAGCGTCGTCTTGCCGGCACCGTTGGGGCCGAGGACGACGTGGATCGTGCCGGCCGCGACCTCGAGGTCGACGGGGCCGAGGGTGAACTCGCCCGCGGCCGCGGTGACCCCTGCGAGCCGGACGACGGGAACGCCGGGACCGCCATCACCGGGGCGCACGGCGATCACCGGGACCCCGTCCACAGGTGTCGGCCGTCGGCGCACCACGGGAGCAGCCCGGCCAGGTGGCACAGCCCCATCAACACGGCCAGGGGGACCGCGAGGGTGCCGGCGGGTTGCGGGAGGAGGGCCAGCGCCGCCCACGCCACCGCGGACGCGGCGGCACCGGCCGTCGGGCCGGCGAGTGCGACCCATCGGCGTCGGCCGTGGTCGTGGACGTCGTGGATCACCCCGACCTGGGACGGGCCCGCGGCCACGTACCGGGCGCGGCCGCCGACCGCCCGGACGGCCAGCAGGTGGCCGACCTCGTGGGCCGCGATCGTGACCACCGCGGCGAGGCCGATCGCGGCCGGGGCGAGCCCGACGACCAGGGGCGCGCCGGGGGCGTAGGCGGCGACGGCGCCGGTGAGCGCCGCCGCCCACACCACCGTGAGCAGCGCGAGGGTGCGGCCGGCGTGGGCGACCCCGCGGACGCAGCCCGCCGGGGTGGCGGGGAAGCGCCGGCGGAGCACCAGGGCGTCGACCGGTGAGGGGACGACCAGGTCGAGCACGCCGCCGAGCAGGTGGTGGCGCCACGGCCGGCGGACCCGGACCAGGCCCACCGAGGCCAGGTCGGCCACGAACGCACCGAGGTCGGCGAGCAGCCGCGCGGGGTCGACGCCGTAGGCCGCGGCGTGCTCGGTGGCGAGGTCGCCGGCGCGGACCCGGCCGTCGCAGCCGGCGAGCAGGGCCGCCGCGGTGGGGCCGAGGCGGTAGCGGTCGGCGGTGAAGTCGTCGACCAGGGCGTCGTGGTCGAGGGTGCAGGTGTCGAGGGCGACGCGGTCGGACGCGTCGAGGCAGAAGGCCATGAGCGGCACTCCGGGGATCGGGCGACAGGTGCAGGGGGAAGGGGCGGGGGGAAGGGCGAGAGGAAGGTGTGGGGGTGCGCCGGCGCGGGTCGGGACCGGTCGAGGGTCGGCGCCGGCCCTCGTGGCCGGCGTGCCCCGGGGGGCCGGTCCCGGCCCGGCCGTCCGACCGACGCGAAGACGCGTCGGCCCGAGTGGCCGGGCCAGGGACCGGCGGCGGCCGCGGCGGTGGTCGCCGCGAGGGCTCGCGTCCGCGGGTCAGCGCCGGCAGCGGGCCTTGGCCGTGTACCAGCCGACGCTGCACGAGCGCACGCCGCCGTTGC
>CAZYPY010000057.1:0-8963 GCA_964649545.1 uncultured Microthrixaceae bacterium
CCAGGGCACCGAGATCCGGTGCCGGTTCCGCGCGGGAGCGGTCAGTCGCGCCAGCCGGGGCCCGGGACGCCCTTGGGGACGATGCCGAAGCGCTCGCGGGCCTCGTCGAGGGGCACGTCGGCGACGGCGAAGTGGTCGAGGGCGATGACGTCGGCGGTCGCGGCCATCGACCGGCGCAGCGCGTCGGCGAACCGGGTCGCGGCCCCCGGTTCGGACAGCGTGTCGGCCCGGGCGATGGCCACCTTCTTGCCCCCGACCGTGCGCACCGAGGCGTTCTGGAACAGCGCCAGCGTGAAGGCGAAGTTGACGAACGCCCTCGGGTCGTCGGAGGCGCCGGCGATGAACCCGAAGACCTCGATCTCGCCCTCGGGGTCGGTGCCGTAGTCGCACAGGACGTGGACCCAGTCGTGGGCGGCGCCGACCTCGTAGATGCCGTGGGGCTCGCCCGGGAACGGGAACCCGTGGAGGGCGTAGAACTCGGCGACCGTCCGACCCCACGACCCTTCCGGGCACGACCGCAGCGCCTGCCAGCGCCGAGCCACCGCGGGCTCACCGCCGACGCCGTAGTACGCGGCCTTCGACCGGGCGAGCTCGAGCAGGCGTCCGTGGCGGAAGGCCTCGTGCAGGGTGAACTCGGTGGTCCAGCTGTGGCGGATGAAGTCGGCGTGCAGCAGCGCGAGCTCGCCCCTGGCCGTCTCCCGGCATAGCGACTGGTAGGGGGCGTGGACGCCGAGGTCGGAGAGGTAGCGGCGGGCGTGGTGCTCGACCTCGGGGTCGAGCGGGTGGGCGATGAGCTCGAGGGCGGCGACGGCGTGCGCCAGGACGTCGCGCTCGGCGTCCGACAGCACGGCAGCGACCTCCGCGGCCGGCGCCGGCTCGATCGCCGGCAGGGCCGCCACCTCGCTGGGCGTCTCGCCCTCGGCCCCCTCGCGGAACGCGGCCCGGATGGCGTCGAGGACGGCCTGCTGGCCGGCGTCGAGCCCGTGGCCGGGCGGGCAGAGCGCGCCGACGATCGCGGCCGCGAACAGAGGCCGGTGGGCGGGCTCGGGGACGTTCAGGCCGGGCACGGGCCGGTCGCCTCGTCGGGTTGCGGTGCGGTGGTCAGGGCGCGGGGGACACGGTCACCCGCGCCGGGTCGGCACGCTCGGGTCGTGTGCCCGCCGACGAAGTGCCGGCGCGACCGGGACGACGCCGGCATCGAGGGTTCGTGCACGGCCCGGTCAGTCCTGGCGGGCCAGCTCCGGCGGCAGCGGGGGCAGGATGCAGAACTCGTTGCCCTCGGGGTCGGCCATCACCACGTGGGTGTCGCCGTCGGGCTCGTGGACGATGCGCACCTCGCTCCCGCCGAGCTCGATCACGCGGGCCTTGGCCACCTCGACGTCGGCGACCTCGATGTCGGGTCGCACCCGCATCCCCGCCGGCTCCTCACCGGGGGGCGCCGGCTGGAAGGCGAGGTAGACGCCGCCTCGGTCCGGGGTCAGCTGCACCCACTCCTCGACCCGCTCGGCCACCTCGACGTCGAGCAGCTGGCGCCAGAACTCGGCTAGCGCCTCGTAGTCGTCGGCGTCCACCACCAGCGCCCGGAACCACCCGATCCCTGCCATCAGCGACGTCCTCTCGTCCTCGGCTGCGACGCCCGACCGTACCCGCCGCCGCCCGGAGGTGTGGGGGTCGGCGCCGGCCGCGTGGGTCGGTGGGTGGGCCCCTCGTTCCGGGTCCACGCTGATGTTGCCGGGCACATCAGGCTGGTCCCGGAAATCGGGGGTGGGGGCGGTCCAGGGGGGAGGTCAGGGCGCGAGGAGGGCGTCGAGGGCGTCGTAGACCCGGGCGTTGCGGATCTGGGGCGCGCCGATCTCGCAGTCGAGGCCGGCGCCCTCGGCGGCGGTGAAGTCCAGACGGGTGGCCCGGTCACCGAGTGCGGCGAGCACCGCCTCGTCCTGGCCGACGAAGGCCGCCGCCTGCTCCGCGACGCACACGAGCGTGTCGGCGCCGATCGCGGCCAGGTCGTCGTCGGTGAGCACCGCGGCCGCGAGGGCATCGAGCGCGGGCCGCACGCCAGCGGACCCAGCCGCCGGGAAGGGGTCGACCGTCTTGGTCACCCAGAAGGCCAGGTCGGGGTCGGTCGCCGCACGCTCCGCGACCGCGGCGTCGAGCGCGTCCGGGTCGTCGCGCCACATGGCGGCGAGGTCGTCCGGCAGGCCGGCGACCGCGTCGTCGACCAGAGCGGTCACCGCAGGGTCGAGCACGAGGGCCCCCACCCGGTCGCCGCCGACGGCCGCGCCCTGGGCCGCCCATAGCCCGCCGTGGTTGATGCCCATCAGGGTCACCCGTCCGGCGTCGACGCCGGGGTGGGCCGCGACCCAGTCGAGGAGCGCCGGCCACACCGCGTCCCACCGGGGCGCCAGCGCGAGTCCGCCGCCGTACAGCGCGGCGCCCTGCCCCGGGCCGTCCAGGACCAGGACGCGGTACCCGCGGTCGAGCGCGTCGGTGAGCCCGGTCATGGGCGCGTCGGACATCGGGGTCTCGATGCCCCCGACGAGCACCACCACCGGTCGTCGCTCGCCGGGCGGCGCGGCCCCGCCGAACCAGTAGCCGGGCAGGCGGCCCGCCGCGGTGTCGATCGCCACCGCGCTCGCCGGGGTGGGCCAGCAGCGCACGGCCAGGTCCCAGGCGGCCCGGTGCTCGGCCCACGCCGCCCGGGCGCCGTCGGTATCGGTGCAGGCGGGCGCGTAGTAGTTGCCGGCGAACAGGTAGTTGGCGGCTCGCAGCGCGCCACCCCACGCCGACCGGGTCCGGCCGGCGGCGGCGTCCTCGGCGGCGTCGGCCGCGAGGGCGCGCCCCCGGTGCAGCCAGGCGTCGCGCCACGACCGGGCGTCGCCGTCGTCCACCTCGGTGAGCACGGCCAGCACCTCGCCGGGCTCGGCCGTGGCGTACGGCGCGCCGCTCAGCACGCACCGCACCGCGAAGTCCATGCCCCCGTCCGCGAGGAACGTCACGTCCGCCATCGGCCGCGGACCCTACCGGGACCTGCCGACACAAGCCGCGAACCGCTCGTTCCGGACCACGACCGGAACGACCCCCGCCATGCGTTCTGGGACCAGGAACGTGCACCATCATCTTGACCGGAATCTGGTCCGGGAACGGATGGTCGGCGGCTGTCCTCAGGTGACCGGTCGGGTACCTTGCCGCGATGACCCGCCGGCGCCTGCTCGTTCCCCTCGTCGCTTTGCTGGCGACCGCCACGCTCGCCGCTTGCGGCAGCGACGGCGGGGGCGACGACGAAGCCGCCACCAGTGCGGCCACCGTCACGACCGAGGGGGCGACCACGACGCCGACGCCGCCGTCGACCATCGCCCCCGCGACCTTCGCCGACGGCCTCGTGGCGCGCTGGGGCGACGAGCTCGGCGACCCCGCCCTGGCGCAGTCCCTCGTGGACGGCCTCGGCCCCGACGGGGTGGCGCAGTTCGAAGCCCGCGTCGGCCTCGAGGCCGTGTTCACCGATCCCCTCGTGGCCATGGTCCCGCCCACCGTGCCCGACGACGAGGTCGACAGCCTGGTCGTCTACGCCTTCGGCAACCGGATGGCGGCCGACGGCACCCTCAGCGCCGGCCCCACCAACGAGGCGCTGGCGCAGGTCGTCGAGGACTTCGTGGCCGAGCACCCCGTCCCCGTCTTCGCGCAGTGGGAGGTGGCCGACCTGCTCGCCGAGTCGGGCGTCGGCGACATCACCTCCATCGACCCCGACACCGGGCCCGACGGCGAGGTCGTCTACCTCTCGACCGCCGGCGTGGCCGAGAAGGCGGTCACGCTGGCCGAGCAGCAGGGTGTCGACCTCGGCCAGGTCGGCGTCATCGGGTTCGCCGACCACGCCGTGCGCTGCGTGCTGACCAGCCGAGCCGCGGGCATGGCCGGCGCCGCAGTGCCCGAGGGCGTCGACCTCCCCAGCGAGTACGACCCCCAGTCGGGCCAGGAGTGGACCCGCGACCAGCAGACCTACCTGCTGACCGACCTCCAGGGCCGCCTCCTCGCAGCCCAACAGGGCTGACCGCGCCCGAAATCCTTCCGTGGGGCGTCGACGCCCTCGCCACCGTCGTGGCGGTGACCTCGCCGGACTCAGCGACGCGCGGATCGGTGGAGCAGCCGCGGCGTCGACGTCGGAAGGTGCGCGCCGTGGACCACGTCACGGCCTGGACCGCGCTCGGTGGCTTTGGAAGCCCGACCCTCTCGGTCGAGCACCATCGGGTCGACGAGGTCGTCTACCGCGAGTCGAGTCCTCCCGAGGCGACGCCGGCGACGCGATGCGCCGGCCGGCCAGTCGGCTGACGCATCAGCAGTCGGCCATCGCCCGGAGCGCATCGCACAGACGAAGGCGCCCGTCGGGACCCAGTCGGCCGACCCGCTGCGTGAGGAAGCTGCGGCGAATCGGTTGGAGGTTGTCGACGCTGGCCACGCACTCGGTGGGGAGTCCTTCGCCGGGCCCGAGCACCACCTCGGTCGGGATGGCCCGGATGGTCCGCGTGATCGGGGCGACGAGGATCGTCGTCAGGACGGGGACGGCGTCGGATCTGGTGACGACCAACACGGGGCGGCGCCTGTCCTCGGCCTCCGCCCACCACACGTCGCCCTGCACGGGGGTCACCACGGCTCCTCGGCGATCATGCGACGGGTGGCCTCGTCACTCCACGTCTGGTCGTCGTCGTCCTGGGGGAAGCGCTGGTAGCCGGCGACGATCGCCTGACCGGTTCGGCGCCGGCGGTTCTCCTCGATCAGCGTGAGCAGGGCGGTGCGAACCGCGTCGGATCTCGAGCTCGCGATGCCCTCGGCGACGAGGTCGTCGATGGCGGCGGCGACGTCGTCAGCGATTCGGACCACGAGTTGCTGCATGCATGGAGCATAACGGTTTGCATTGCACATCGCAGTGCAGAGACGGTAGGACCGACCGGCGGCGTTCAGGGGAACGTGAGGGCGCCGAGCTCGCCGGCGAACCGGGGGAGGACCAGGTCGGCGAAGCGCCGGGCCTCGTCGTCGAGGGGGTAGCCGGACAGGATGAACGAGTCGATGCCGAGCGCCTGGTAGGCGCGCAGCTTGGCCTCGACCTGATCGGGGTCGCCGACGATGGCCGCGCCGACGCCGCTGCGGGCCACGCCGATGCCGGTCCAGAGGTGCTCCTCGGCGTAGCCGTCGTCGCCCGCCGCCGCCCGCAGGGCGTCCTGTCGCTGCACGCCGACCGAGGCGTGGTCGTGGGAAGACTCCTTGAGGCGCCGGCCGACCTCGGGGTCGAGCTCGCTCACCAGCTCGGCGGCCGCCCGCCGGGCCTCGGCCTCGGTCTCCCGGACGATCACGTGGGTGCGCAGGCCGAAGGCGAGGATGCGTCCGTGCGCAGCGGCGCGCGCCCGAAGGTCGGCCACGAGCTCGCCGATCGCCGCCACCCCCTCGACCCACATCAGGTAGCAGTCGGCGTGCTCGGCGGCGACCGCCTTGGCCGGCTCGGACGTGCCCCCGAAGTACATGGGCGGAGGCGTGCGGGTGCGGGTGGGGTCGGTGGCCAGGTCGTAGGCCCACCAGCGGCCCTCGTGGCGCACGTGGTCGGTGGTCCAGAACGCCCTCAGCAGGGCCATGGCCTCGGCGGTGCGGGCGTAGCGGTCCTCCGACGACAGGGTCTCGCCGGCCAACTCGCTCGAGATGATGTTGATGGTCAACCGGCCGTCCGTGATCGCCTGCAGGCCCTTGGCCGACCGGGCGAACATCGGCGGGTCGAATTCGCCCACCCGCACCGCGGGCAGCAGGCGGGTCGACGTGGTCGTCGGACCGAGCGCCGACGCGAGCATCCACGGATCCATCCCCGGGACGTAGCTGGAAGGGATGAGGACGTTGCGGAAGCCGAGAGTGTCGGCCAGGCCGATCACCCGGCGGTTGTAGGCGAACGTCGCCCGGCGGCTCGGGTCGGCCACGCCCAGGCGGGCGGTGTCGCCGAGGCACGAGGGGGCGAACCACGACAGTTCGAGGGGCACCGCCCCAGTCTTCCGCGCGGGATCACCCGGCGTCACCAGCGGGTCCCGAGCTACGCTGGCGGCGTCCAGGGCGGGTCCGTTGAAGGCGGGAGGAGCACACCATGGCCAGCCTTGTCCGCACCGTCGAGCTCGACCGAGGCACCGAGCGCCGCCAGCCTCCTGGACGACGTCCCGGGCGCGGCCGTCGTCTCGTCCTGGCCCTCGTGCTCGCTAGCACCCTGAGCCTGGTGGCGGCCTCGTGCGTGTCGACCGACCAGACCACGGTGTTCAACCAGGTGAACGCCTCGCGCGCCTCCCGAGGCGTGCCGGCCATGGGGGCGAACCAGTGGCTCTCCGACTTCGCCCAGAACTGGGCCGAGTGGATGGCCGGGACCTGCACCCTCCGTCACAGCCCCAACTACGCCTCGGCGAACCCCTACCGCTGGCGGGCGCTCGCGGAGAACGTGGGCCGCGGCACCTCGTTGTCCAGCGTGCACACCGCCTTCATGAACTCCACGTCCCATCGCAACAACATCCTGAACCGGAACTTCAACTACCTCGGCACCGGGGTGGCGAGGGGCTGTGGCTACTACTGGGTCGTCCACGAGTTCATGCAGTACTAGCGACGACGCCGGCGGCCGACCTTGCCTAGCCTGGCCGCACCGTCGTCGCACGCTTCCCGAAGGGGACCCATGACCGCCACCGACACCCCGGCGACCACCGACACCTTCGGGTTCGAGGCCACGCCGGTCGACGCCATCGCCGGCCTCGTCGACGAGGCCCGGGCGGCCTTCGACGCGGGCCGCACTCGACCGGTGCGCTGGCGCCTCGGCATCCTCGCCGCAGTGAGGGCCGCACTGGTCGACCGCGAAGCTGACCTGCTCGACGCCCTCTCGGCCGACCTGGGCAAGCCCACCTTCGAAGCGTGGACGGCCGACATCGGCTTCGGCATCAGCGAGATCGACCACGCCGTCGCCCACCTGCGCACCTGGAGCCGCGCCCGGCGGGTCCGCACCCCCGTGGCCTTCCAGCCCGGCACCTCCAAGCTCGTCCCCGAGCCCCTCGGCGTGGTCACGGTGATCGCGCCGTGGAACTACCCGGTGCAGCTCGCCCTCCAACCCATGGTGGCGGCGGTGGCCGCGGGTAACGCCGTCGTCGGCAAGCCGTCCGAGCTGGCCCCAGCCAGCGCCGCGGTCATCGCCGACATCGTCCACGGTCTGGGCGACTCGGCCCTGCAGGTGGTGCAAGGCGGCGTGGCCGAGACCGCCGAGCTGCTCGCCCAGCGGGTCGACCACATCTTCTACACGGGCAACGGACGGGTCGGCCGGATCGTCATGCACGCCGCCGCCGAGCATCTCACGCCGGTGACCCTCGAGCTCGGGGGGAAGAGCCCGGCCATCGTCACCTCGGGGGCCAACCTCGACGTGGCCGCGCACCGGATCGTCTGGGGCAAGTTCCTGAACGCCGGCCAGACCTGCATCGCCCCCGACTACGTCCTCGTCGAGGACTCGGTGCATGACACCCTCGTCGACAAGATCAAGGCGACCCTCACCGAGTTCTACGGCGACGACCCCCAGCAGAGCCCCGACTACGCCCGCATCGTCAACGCCGCCCACTTCCACCGCCTCGAGAAGCTGCTCGACTCGGGCACCGTCGTCGCCGGGGGCGTGGCCGATGCCGACGATCGCTACCTGGCGCCGACCGTGCTCACCGACGTCGAGCCCGACTCGCCGGCGATGGCCGACGAGATCTTCGGCCCGGTGCTCCCCGTGCTGCGGGTCGGGAGCGTGGACGAGGCCGTCGCCTTCGTCAACGAGCGGGACAAGCCCCTCGCCCTCTACGTGTTCTCCGAGCGCGACGCCGAGACCCGGGCCGTGGTCGAGGGCACGAGCAGCGGCGGCGTCTGCGTGAACGGCACCATCTTCCACGTCTCCAACCCCGACCTACCCTTCGGCGGCGTCGGCCCGAGCGGGATGGGCGCCTACCACGGCAAGTTCGGCTTCGACACGTTCAGCCACCTCAAGCCGGTGCACGAGCGCAGCACCAAGCTGGACCCGCCCATGATGTACCCGCCCTTCAGCGCCAAGAAGGAGGGCCTGCTGCGCAAGGGCTTCCTGCTGCCCGACCCCCGGGACGCGGTGAAGCACGTGCGCGCCAAGCTTTCCAAGGGGTGACGCCCCGGCCGATCTTCGGCCGGTGAGGGGGACCTCCGACCCTCGTCGGGGGTCCTCGGGTGTGGTGTGCTGGCGGCATGGCCCGCCTCGCCACCAGCCGCCACGCCGAGCGTCACCGCTCCGACCGGATCGGCTGGCTCCGCGCTGCCGTCCTCGGCGCCAACGACGGTATCGTCTCCACGGCGAGCCTGCTCGTCGGCGTCGCCGCCAGCAGCGCATCGCGCACCTCGATCCTCGTGGCCGGCATCGCCGGCCTGGCCGGCGGCGCCGGCTCGATGGCCGCCGGCGAGTACGTGTCGGTCAGCTCGCAGGCCGACACCGAACGGGCCGATCTGGCCAAGGAGACCCAGGAGCTCGAGGAAGACCCTGCGGGCGAGCTCGCCGAGTTGGCGTTCATCTACGAGCAGCGCGGCCTCGAGCCCGACCTCGCGCTGGCGGTGGCCGAGCAGCTCACCGCGAGCGATGCGCTCGGTGCCCACAGCCGGGACGAGCTGGGCATCTCCCACGTGGTCACCGCCCGGCCACTCCAGGCGGCGTGGTCGTCGGCAGCGTCGTTCGCGGTGGGCGCCCTCCTGCCCCTCGCGGTGGCCGCCGCGGTGCCCAAGGACTCGGCGACCGTGGCGCTCGTGGTCGCCGCGCTCGTCGCCCTCGCGGCGCTGGGCTTCGTCGGCGCCCGCCTCGGTGGCGCTCCGCCTGCAAGAGCCGTGGCGCGTATCACCGTCTGGAGCGCGCTCGCCGTGGGCGTCACCTTCGCCATCGGCCGGGCCGTGGGCACGGCCATCTGACCGCCGGTTCGTGC
>CAZYPY010000057.1:9063-18058 GCA_964649545.1 uncultured Microthrixaceae bacterium
AGCCCGCGGGCGCGCAGGCCCGAGAGGATGGCGGGCAGCGCCGCCGCGGTCTGGCCCTGCACGTGCAACAAGATGATCGAGCCCGGGCGGGCGGGGCCGAGCACCCGTGACGTGATGGCCGAGGCGCCGGGGTTGGTGTAGTCGCTGGGGTCGACGTCCCAGAGGACGGTGTAGCGGAAGCCCTCGGCGCCGGCGGCGGCGACCACCGTCGAGTCGTACGAGCCGTACGGGGGCCGGAAGTACGGGGTGGGGGTGGCCCGTGCCACCGACCACCACGCGGTCTTGTCGATGCGCAGGCGACCGACGATGTCGGAGTACGAGAGGTGGGTGAGCTGGGCGTGCCCGTTGCTGTGACTGCCGATCGCGTGCCCCGCGGCGACCGTGGCGCGGGCCTCGGCCGGGTGGGCGTAGACCTGGTCGCCGGGGCAGAAGAACGTGGCCCGGACGTTGTGGGCGCGGAGAGTGGCGAGAATCGACCGCCAGGCGGCGCCGTCGTTGCAGTCGTCGAAGGTGACGGCGACGCGGCTACCGGCCCCGTCGACCTGGCGCACCACCACGCTGGTCACGGACCGGTCCACCCGGAAGGCGCCGAGGGGGCTGGTCGACACGTTGCCGGCGTCGTCGGTTGCCCGGACCGCACCGAAGTAGTTCCCGGGGAGGAGCAGCGAACCCCCGTGGTCCGGGCGCCAGGCGATCGACGTCGGCCCGCGCTGCCGGGTGACGCTGGTGCCCACGTCGAGGCGTCCCTCGCGGTCCCATGCGGAGGGTTGCAGCACGATGGGTCCGGACGGGTCGGCGGTGGTGACGTTGAACGAGACGGGTCCGGTCGCTCCCCACGGGTCCGGGGTGATCGAGCGCCACGCCACGGTCGGGCCGACCGTGTCGACGCGGACCGTGAGCCGTTCCACGAGCGAGTTGCCGGCGGCGTCGGTGGCGACGAACTTCACGGTGTAGGCGCCGTCGCGAGCCCGGCCCATGGTGCCGTCGGCCCGCCGGATCCGGCCGCCCCACTTGAGGGTGATGCGGCCCGGGCCGAAGGTGTGCTGCTCGACCTTGCGGGCGCCCGACGCGTTGCGGATGGTGACGTCGACCACGATGGGCTCCGCGGCGGTCAGGGTGAAGAAGGCCTTGTCCCGCACCCGGTCGCCGTTGGGGCTGAAGTTCGGGTGGGAGACCGACAGGTCCAGGGTGGGCGGGGTCACGTCCGGCGGGGTCGTGGTGTCGGTGGGTGCTGCCCCCGGGCCGGGGCTGGCGTTCGCACCGGTGTCCGGTGGGATGGCGGGCACGTCAGCCGGGACGGCCGACGTCGGGGGGGCGGCGGTGGTGGCCGTCGTGGTCGAGGGTGCGGTCGGGCCGGGGACAGGCGCAACCGTCGTGACGGGGGGTTCATCGCCGCTCGACGGCGCGCCCGACGCGGGGCCGGACTGGGCGAGCACCCCGGATGGCGCCAGGAGCGCCGTCACCACGAGCACGGCGAGCGCGAGTCGAGTCCTCACGGTGCGAGCGTATTCTCGCGAGGCGACCCGCACTAGTGTCGGAGGTCCGCGTCGGCAGTGACCTCGGTTGTCTCGTTCATCTCGCCTTGCCCAGCGGACGGTGGTGGTGTACTGCACCAGGTCACGGGCGCGGGTCGAGATTCGACGTGGCGCAGGGTGGCGAACGGTGCGCCGAACGTCAGCGCGGGGCCGGCGGGCAGCGCCCGCGGCCCGCCCGCCCCACCACCGTGGAACGGGACGTCACCCGTCGGTCATGCTGGACGCGCACGTGTCCGGTCCCGGGAGTGAGTGCGCATGACCGAGTCCCCGAAACGCCCCTCGGTGCCGCGGCGGATCGCCGCGGTGGTCGCCCCGCTGCTCGTCGTCGGGGTGCTCCTCGTCACCGTGGCGTCCATCGCCCAGAACCCGCTCCGGTTCGTCGTGCAGCTCGCCCTGCTCGCGGTGCTGCTGGCCGCCGGGTGGGCGGTGCTCACCCGGGAGGGCGGCGCCCGGCGAGTGGCGTCGGTGGCGGTGCTCCTCACCCTCGGCCTGCTCGTGCTCTCCGTCGTCGCCGCCGAAGGCCGGGTGGTCCTGTCCCTGGTGGTGCGGATCGCGGTCCTGCTCGGCGCCGTCGCCCTGGGCCGCTACGCCCTCGGGTCCACCACCCGGGCGCTGGTCCAGACCGAGACCCGGGGTCGTCCGGTGCCGCCGGCGCAGCGGGGCGTGCTCTTCATGAACCTGAAGTCCGGGGGCGGCAAGGCCGAGCGCTTCGACCTGCCGGGGGAGTGCCGTAAGCGGGGCATCGAGCCGGTGATCCTCGAGCCGGGCCAGGACTGGCTGGCCGTCGTGCGCGAGAAGGCGGCCAGTGGGGTGGACGTGCTCGGCATGGCCGGCGGCGACGGGTCGCAGGCCATGGTCGGCACGGTGGCCGCGGAGCTCGACCTGCCCATGGTGGTGGTGCCGGCGGGCACCCGGAACCACCTCGCTCTCGACCTCGGCATCGACCGCAACGACGTGGTCGGGGCCCTCGACGCCTACGGCGAGGCGGTCGAGCGCGAGCTCGACCTCGCCGACCTGAACGGCCAGGTCTTCGTGAACAACGTGTCGCTCGGGGTCTACGCCGCCATCGTGCGCTCACCCGAGTACCGGGACAACAAGCGCGACACGACCCTCGCCACGCTGCCCCAGGTGCTCGGCCCCGAGTCCCAGCCCTTCGACCTGCGCTTCACCGGCCCCGACGGCGAGGAGCGCCGAGGCGCTCACGTCATCCAGATCTCCAACAACCCCTACGGCGAGACCCTTACGGGCTCGACCAGCCGGCCCCGGCTCGACACCCGCCAGCTGGGGATCACGTCGATCGTGCTCGAGCCGCCGCCGGCGGGACCCAAGGCGTTCCTCGCCGCGCTGGCGACGGGGCGCCCCGACCGGTACCCGGGCTACGCGTCGTGGGCCGCGCCCACCTTCGAGGTGACGTCGGACGGCCCGATCGACATCGGACTCGACGGCGAGACCCTGTCGATGGACCCGCCGCTGCGCTTCTCGATCCGCCCCGACCCCGTGCGCGTGCGGCTGCCCCGCCGGGCCATCGGCTACTCGCCGGCGGCCCGGGCCATCGGCACCACGGAGGCGCTCCGCCAGCTGTGGGGCGTCGTCCTCGGCCGCCCCACCCAGTTCGACCATTAGAGACGACCGGCGCCGGACGCGCCGACGCCCGTCCCCGGCCAAGGAGGGGAGAGACCGGGACGGGCGCCGGCAGGGGGGCCGGGAAGATCAGGTGGGCTCGGCGAACTCGCGGAAGGCCTCGAGGGCGCGTGGGGCCCACACGCTGGCGGGGCCGCCCTCCATGAGGAGGGCCACACCAAGGGCCTCGACGAGCTCGTCCTCGGTGGCGCCGGCGGCCGCCGCGCCGCGGGCGTGGTAGGCGACGCAGCCGTCGCAGTGCTTCACGACCCCGACGACGAGGGCCATCAGCTCCTTCACCTTCGTGGGCAGGGCGCCCTCGGCCATGGCCGACTGGTGCAGCTGGGCGAACCCCGCCCAGGTGTCGGGGATGGCGCGGCGCAGGTCCCGGGTGGGCTGGCGCAGGTCGGCGGCCACCTGGTGGTAGTGCTGCGTGGTCTCGACGGTGGCGGTCATCCTGGACTCCCGGTTGGTGGCGGTGGTGTCGTTCCGAGGTCATCGTCCCGTGCCCGGGTGCCCGTCGGTAGGGCCGAACGTCCTTACCCCCGGGGGTATATCGCCGACCGGCGATCTCGTTCTTCCAAGCCCGGCGACGGCGCCGCCGTAACCTGCGCCGATGGCTCTGGAGATCGTCGGCGCCGGGTTCGGGCGGACAGGGACGCTGTCGATGAAGACCGCTCTCGAGCGGCTCGGGTTCGGGCCGTGCCACCACATGGTGGAGGTGTTCTCGCGGCCCGAGAGCGTCGACGGGTGGGCGTCGGCCATCGAGGGCCGCGACGTCGACCTCGACGGGCTGGTCGACGGGTTCCGGTCGGCGGTCGACTTCCCGATCTGCGGGGCGTGGGCCCGCTTCGCCGACCACTTCCCCGAGGCCAAGGTGCTGCTCACCGTGCGCTCGTCGGAGTCGTGGTGGCGCAGCTACGAGGCGACCATCGGCCCCCGGATCGCCGCCACCGACCACGGCGAGGGCCAGTCGATGATGACGGCCATCCGCGACGTGGTCTTCGGCGGGCGCCCGATGGAGCGTCAGCACGCCATCGAGGTCTACGAGGCCCACAACGCCGACGTGATCCTGCACACCGACGGCGACCGTCTCCTCATCTACGAGCTCGGCTCGGGGTGGGCGCCCTTGTGCGCCTTCCTCGGCGTCCCCGTGCCGGACGCGCCCTTCCCGTCGTCGAACTCGACCGAGGAGTTCCAGGCCCGCGTCGCCGGCGCTGACCCCACACCCTGACCGTCGTCGTCCACGAGGCCCCCATCTGGTCACGGAAACGGAACCCGGTACGTTCCGGATCCGTAACCAGAACGAGTCCGCAGGCGCCGGCGGGCCCGTCGGCGTGTTCAGGCGTCGAAGAGGACGTGGGCGAGGTCCCACGTCGTAGCGCCGGCGGCCACGAGCAGGCCCTTGCCGCCGGCCTCGGGCCGGTACGGGGTGCCGTCGGGGCGGGCGGCCACCCCGCCGGCCTCCTCGACGAGCAGCGTCCCCGGGGCGTGGTCCCACGGGAGGGTGCGCCAGAACAGCACGAAGTCGGTGTCGCCCTCGACGAGGGCGGGGTACTCGGTGCCGGCGCAGTGGCGACCGGCGGTGATGGCGCCGAAGCGGTCGAGGTTGGGCGTGACCTGCGCACGGGTGGCCTCGTCGAGGTAGCCGGTGAGGACGGCGCCGGTCAGCGCCTGGGTGGTGTCGCCGCGCGGCCCGGCCACGAGCCGTTCGCCGTCCACCGTGGCCCCGCTGCCCCGCTCGGCCTGGTAGAGCCGGCCGGTCACCGGCTGGAAGATCCACGCCGCCGCGGTCTCGCCACCGACCACGAGGGCCACCATGGTCGCCCAGTCGGGCTTGCCCCAGACGAAGTTGCCGGTGCCGTCGAGGGGGTCGACCAGCCACACCCGGTCGGCGGCGAGGGCGTCCATGGTGCGAGGGTCGGCGGCGACCGCCTCCTCGCCGACCACCGGGGTGCCCGGGTCGAGGGCGGCGAGGCCGGCGGTCAGCAGGTCCTCGGCCTCGCGGTCGGCGACCGTCACCAGCTCGCCCTTCGTCTTCTCCACCACCTCGCCGTCGGCCAGCGAGCGGAAGCGCGGCTCGATGACGGCGGCGCTGACCTCGCGCACGAGGTCGGCCACCCGTTCCATCAGGTCGTCGCCGGACGACAGGCCGGCGCCGGTGGCGGAGGCGGGCGACACGACGAGCAGCCCGTCCTCAGGCGATCTCGGCCGCGGCCGCGGCGAACTGGGCCTGGTAGAGCGCGTGGTAGGCGCCGCCGGCGGCGAGCAGTTCGTCGTGGTTGCCCTGCTCCACGATGCGACCGTGCTCCATCACGAGGATGGTGTCGGCGTCGCGGATCGTCGACAGCCGGTGGGCGATGACGAAGCTGGTCCGGTTGGAGCGCAGTGCCGCCATGGCGTGCTGGATGAGCACCTCGGTGCGGGTGTCGACCGAGCTGGTGGCCTCGTCGAGGATGAGGATGGTGGGGTCGGCGAGGAAGGCCCGGGCGATGGTGAGGAGCTGCTTCTCGCCGGCGCTGACCCGCCCGCCCTCGTCGTCGAGCACGGTGTCGTAGCCGTCGGGCAGCGAATGGACGAAGCGGTCGACGTAGGTGGCGCGGGCCGCTTCGAGGATCTGGTCCTCGGTGGCGTCGAAGTTGCCGTAGGCGATGTTGTCCCGGATGGTGCCGCGGAAGAGCCAGGTGTCCTGGAGCACCATGCCCATGTTCGAGCGCAGCTCGCGCCGCGTCATGCGGGCGATGTCGCGGCCGTCGAGGCGGATCTGACCGCCGTCGAGCTCGTAGAAGCGCATGATCAGGTTGACGAGCGTGGTCTTGCCGGCGCCGGTCGGGCCGACGATGGCGACGGTCTGGCCGGGCTCGGCGGTGAGGGTCAGGTCCTCGATCAGGGGCACGTCGGGCAGGTAGGAGAACCGCACGTGGTCGAACTCCACCCGCCCCCGCGGGTCGGGGTCGGTGAGCGGCTCGGCGGCGTCGGGCGACTCCTCCTCGGCGTCGAGCAGCTCGAAGACCCGCTCGGCCGAGGCGATGCCCGACTGCATGACGTTGGCCATCGAGGCCAGCTGGGTCAGCGGCTGGGTGAACTGGCGGGTGTACTGGATGAAGGCCTGGATGTCGCCGATGGTCATCGTCCCGCTGGCGACCCGCATGCCGCCCACCACCGCCACGGCCACGTAGTTCAGGTTCCCGAAGAACATCATCGCCGGCTGGATCGTCCCCGAGATGAACTGGGCGCCGAAGCTGGCCTTGAAGAGCTGCTCGTTCTCCTCGTCGAAGCGGCGGCGCACGTCCTCCTGGCGGCCGAGCACCCGGATCAGGGCGTGGCCGGTGAAGGCCTCCTCGACCTGGGCGTTGAGGGCGCCGGTGTGGCGCCACTGGGCGATGAAGCGGGGCTTGGAGCGCCGGGCGATGGCCTTCACCGTCCACAGCGACAGGGGCACCGTCACCAGGGCGATGAGGGCGAGCTGCCACGAGATGGTGAACATCATCAGAAGCACGCCCACGATGGTGAGCGTGCTCGTCAGCATCTGGCTCAGGGTCTGCTGGAGGCTCTGGGCCACGTTGTCGATGTCGTTGGTGACCCGGCTGAGCAGGTCGCCCCGGGCGTGGCGGTCGATGTACGACAGCGGCAGCCGGTGGAGCTTGTCCTCGACGTCGGCGCGCAGCTGAAACATCGTGCGCTGGACCACGCCGGCGAGCACGTAGGACTGGAGGTAGGACAGCAGGGCCGAGGCGGCGTAGACCGCGGCGGCGAACAGCAGCAGCCGGTGCAGCCGGCCGAAGTCGATGCCCGTGCCACCGAACACACCGTTGACGATCACGTTGGTGGCCCGGCCCAGGATGCGGGGGCCGCTCACCGAGAGGGCGACGCTCACCAGCGCGAGCACCACGACGAGGAGGGCCCAGAACCGGTCGGGACCCATGCGCCGAAGCATCCGTCGGGTGGTGGCCCCGAAATTGGCCGAGCGCTCGACCGGCATGCCCGCGGCCGACCAGCGTCCGGCCGCCCGCGTCTCGCCGATCGGCGGCTTCAGCGCGGCCTGGTCGGCCTCGAGCTCGGCCTCGCCCTCGGCGGCGCCCGGCGGGATCGGCCCCGTCACCGGCCCATCCCCTCGCGTGTGACCGTTCTCGAGGGAATAGCCCCCGGCCTGTCTTTGGAGATGCGCCGGGGGGTATTGCCTCGAGATCGCGGGCTTCGTGACGCGCGGGGCGAGTTCACGCCACCGCCTCCTCGGTGCGCTGCGACTCGATGATCTCGGCGTAGGTCGGGCACGTGGCCAGCAGGTCGCGGTGGGTGCCGAGGCCGACGGCCCGGCCGTCCTCGAGGACCAGGATCTGGTCGGCGTGGACGATGGTGGAGACCCGCTGGGCCACGATCAGCACGGTGGCGTTCGCGGTGATCGGCGCCAGTGCGGCGCGCAGGCGGGCGTCGGTGGCGAGGTCGAGGGCCGAGAACGAGTCGTCGAAGAGGTAGATGCCGGGCTTGCGCACGATGGCCCGGGCGATGGCCAGGCGCTGGCGCTGACCGCCCGACACGTTGGTGCCGCCCTGGCTGATGCGGGCCTCGAGCCCGCCGTCCATGGCCTCGACGAAGTCGCGGGCCTGGGCGATCTCGAGCGCGGCCCACAGCTCGTCGTCGCCGGCCTCGGGGTCGGCCTGGCGCAGGTTGGACGCCACCGTGCCCGTGAACAGGTAGGGCTTCTGGGGGACGAGGCCGATCCGGCTCCACAGCAGCTCGAGGTCGAGGTCGCGCACGTCGACCCCGTCGATGGCCACCGAGCCGGCGGTGACGTCGAACAGGCGGGGCACCAGGTTCAGCAGCGTCGTCTTGCCCGCCCCGGTGCTGCCGATGATCGCCGTGGTCGTCCCCGGCTCGCAGCGCAGGTCGATGTCGCACAGCACCGGGTGCTCGGCGCCGGGGTAGCAGAAGGCCACGTCCCGGAACTCGAGGGTGTTGTGCTCGGGGAGCGACGTGACCGGGTTCGCCGGCGGCGCCACCGACGACTCGGTGTCGAGCACCTCGCCGATGCGCTCGGCGCACACCGACGCCCGCGGCACCATCATGGCCACGAAGGTCGCCATCATCACCGACATCAGGATCTGGATGAGGTAGCTGAGGAAGGCGATCAGCGCACCGATCTGCATCTCGCCGGCGCCGATGCGGTTCCCGCCGAACCAGACCGCGGCGATGCTCGACAGGTTCAGGATGATCATCACCGTCGGGAACATGAGGGCCATCAGCCGGCCCGCCCGGAGGGAGGTGAGGGTGAGGTCGTCGTTGGCCAGGCCGAAGCGGGCCGACTCCTCGGGCTCGCGCACGAAGGCGCGCACGACCCGGATGCCGGTGATCTGCTCTCGCAGCACCTCGTTCACCCGGTCGATGCGCTCCTGCATGGCCTGGAACTGGGGGACCATGCGCACGATCACGTTGCCGACGCCGAGCAGCAGGGCGGGGACGCTCACGAGCAGGAGCAGTGACAGCGGGCCGTCTTCGCGCACCGCCATGACCACGCCGCCGACGACGGTGATGGGGGCGGCGATGAGCATCGTGCAGACCATGACCACGAGCACCTGCACCTGGGTGACGTCGTTGGTGATCCGGGTGATCAGCGAGGGGGCGCCGAAGCGGCCGACCTCCTGGGCAGAGAAGTCGGTCACCCGCTCGAACAGGTCGCCCCGCACGTCGCGGCCGAAGGCCATGGCCGCCTTCGACCCGAAGTAGGTGGCGCCGATGGCGAAGAAGACCTGCACGCCGGTGACCACGAGCATGACGGCGCCGACCCGCCAGATGTAGTCGGTGTCGCCGGTGACCACGCCGTTGTCGATGATGTCGGCGTT
>CAZYPY010000058.1:0-17964 GCA_964649545.1 uncultured Microthrixaceae bacterium
GGTAGCAGACCACCACGTCGGCGGTGCCGGTGGCCACGGCCATGGCCGCCTGCAGCACGGTGCCGCAGGCCGCGCCGCCGCCGTAGGGGACCTGGGCGAAGACCGACAGCGCCGGGATGCCCAGGTTGCGGGCCAACTCGGTCTCGTCGCTGGTGTCCATGGTGAACGTGATCAGGCCGTCGACGTCGGCGGCGGTGAGCCCGCAGTCGTCGAGCGCGGCCTTCACCGCTTCACAGGCGAGCTGCAGCTCGCTGCGCCCCGACTCCTTGGAGAACTCGGTCTGGCCGATGCCGACGATCGCGGTCCGGTCCCTGAGCGGGCTGCTCATGCGCCGCCCTCGCGGCGCGGCAGGTCCACGACCGCGGTGCCCGTGACGTGGTCGCCGAGGTCGCCGACGGCTCGGAACTCGACGTCGACGAGGCCCGCACCGTCCTCGACCCGGGTGCCGGTGACCGAGCCCTCGTAGGTGAGGGTGTGCCCGGGGAAAACGGGGACGCCGAGGCGTATGGCCAGGTGCTTCACCATGGCCTCGGGCCCGGCCCAATCGGTGAGGAAGCGGCTGGAGTAGCCGGTGTCCGAGAGGATGTTCATGAAGATGTCGGGCGCGCCCTGGCGGTTGGCGTAGTCCCGGTCGTGGTGCACGGGCATGAAGTCCCGACTGGCGATGGCGCCCGCCACGATGCGGGTGGCGTCCATGGGGATGACCATGGCGGGCAGCACGTCGCCCACCGCCACGTCCTCGAAGGCCAGGGTCTCGGTGGGGAACCGGGTCACGCGGGTTCCTCCTCGGCACCGGGGGCGGCGGGGGCGCCGGTCGCCGCGCGGGTCGCGGGGTCGGCGGGGCGGAAGAGCGGCAGCACCAGGCCGTCGTCGAAGGCCTCGTACACGACCTCGACGGCCATGCCGATGGCGGCGTCTGCGGGGTCGACCTCGACCAGGTTGGACACCAGACGGGTGCCCTCCTCGAGCTCGACGAGGGCCACCACGTAGCCGGCCTCGAACCAGGGGAGGGGCGGGTGCTGGGGCTGCACGAAGCTGTAGAGCTCGCCCCGGCCCGACGCCTCGACGGTGTCCCAGTCGAGGGAGTTGCACCGAGGGCACATGGGTCGGGGCGGGTGGCGCAGCACGCCGCAGGCGGCGCAGCGTTGGATGAGGAGGCGGTGCTCCTTCAGGCCGTCCCAGAAGAAGGCGGTGTCCGGGGTGACGGTCGGCGCCAGTCGGGAGGCCATCAGGTGTCGTCCTCGGCGGGATCCGGCGACGGGGGCCGGAACTTCAGGATGCGGAAGCGCTGGCGGCCCACGACCTCGCCGTCCTGGTCCGTATAGGTGGTGAGCCAGGTCACGAAGTAGCCCGTGCCGATGCGAGTCTGCTTCTCGTCGGAGATCGACTCGATCACGGTCCGGGCGGACACGGTGTCGCCGGGACGCAGGTAGCGCACGATCTCGAACTCCGAGTTGGAGGCGAGCGTGGCGGTGAAGCCGGCGTCGTCGAACACCGCCAGCGGTCCCCCGTCGTCGCGCTCGACCGGGGATCCGCCCCGCTCCCGGATCCCGGTGATCTTGGGCGTGGCCATGGTCCACGTCTGCAGCATGAGCGGCGGCGCGACCACGCCGCCGAAGCGGGTGCCGTCGGCGAACTCGGGATCGACGTAGACGGGGTTGTGGTCCTCGAAGGCCGCGGCCCAGTGGCGCATCATCGGGTGGTTGACCGGGTCGGGCCCCACCGACGGCGTGTGGGTGCCCATGGGTGCCCCCACCAGGGCGGCGAGTCGGTCGGCGAGGGAGGCCTCGGACATAGAACGTGTTCTACC
Source organism: uncultured Microthrixaceae bacterium (assembly GCA_964649545.1). Lineage (GTDB taxonomy): Bacteria > Actinomycetota > Acidimicrobiia > Acidimicrobiales > DATDAH01 > JAEUJM01. The sequence goes on from CAZYPY010000058.1 coordinate 1,811, forward strand.
ACCGTCACGGCGCCGATCCCTGCGGTGGCGGACGCAATGGGGCGGGCGGGGTACCGAACCCCGGAACGAGCGCGACGGCGGTCAGTCGGTGGCGATGGCCTCGAGGACGTCCAGTCGGGCGGCGCGGCGGGCCGGCAGCAGGCCGGCGATGATCCCGAACAGCGCGGCCAGCACGGCGACGACGACGAGTGACGGGACGGGCACGGCCGTCGTGGTGATGATCGACGACGGCATCGCGGTGACCGCTCCGAGGCCGAGCACGAGGCCGATGGCCACGCCGAGGGCCACCCCGAACAGCGCGACGATGAGCGCCTCGGCGAGGACCATCAGCCGGGCCTGGCGACGGGACTGCCCGACCGCACGGAGCAGGCCGATCTCGCGTGTGCGCTCGACGACCGACAGCGCCAGGGTGTTGGCGATTCCGAGCAGCGCGATCAGCAGGGCCAGGCCGAGCAGGCCGTTCACCGCCAGCAGGATCTGGTCGACCTGGGCCTGCTGGCTCTCGTTGAACTCCTCCCGGCTCTCGAGCGTCACCTGGGGGTACTCGTCCAGGAGCGCCTCGATGGCGGGCCGGGCGTCGGCGGCGTCCACCCCGTCGGCCACCCGGGCGAACACGAACAGGTCGAGGTTGTTGGCCGGGTAGCGCTCGGCGAACGCCTCGAGGTCGACGACGTAGTTCCCGGCGAAGGTGGCGTCGGCGTAGATCCCGGCCACCTGTGCCTGCTGGGGGCCACCGCTGGCGTACACCACGTCGACGGTGTCGCCCACCTCGAGACCACGCTCGCTCGCAGGGTCCTCGTGGACGAGGATCGAGTCGGCGTCGAGGTCGGCGAACGAGCCATCCAGGAGATCCACGTCGACCACCTGGTCCGCAGCCGCGGGGACCACCGCCGTGACGTCGACCTCGTCGCCGTCGAACGAGAACCGGTCGAAGCGGACGCCGGTGGCGGCGCCGATCTCGGGGAGCGCGCGGAGCTCCTCGGCCAGCTCGGGGCTGAAGCCGGTGAAGCTGTCGCCACCCGACAGGACGTAGTCCGCGGTGACCGCGCCCGACACGGCGTCGGCGAACGACTGCTTCATGGACTCACCGACGACCAAGGCGGTGGTGACGAGCGCGAGCCCGATCATCAGAGCGGCCGCGGTCCTGGCGGTGCGCTCGGGGCTGCGCATGGCGTTGGCGCGCGCCAGGCGGCCCGTGGGCCCGCGACCGTGGGCGAATGGCCAGCCGAGGACCGCAGCGGCGGGCGTGGCGATCAGCGGGCTCAGGATGGCGATGCCGAGGAACACCGCGACCGTGCCGAGACCGAGGAGGGCGAAGGTGGTGCCGGTGTCGTCGATGACGAAGAGCCCGATGGCGAGCACGGCGGCACCGGCGGTGCCGAGGGTCGCCCCGATCGCCACCCGGACGCCGCGGGATCGTGCCCCGGTCGTGCCGGTGCCGGACAGACCGGCGATGGGCGGCACGCGGGCCGCCCGGCGCGCCGCCGGGAGGGCGGAGAGCACGGTGATGGGCACCCCGACGACGACCGCGGCGAACAGCGTGCGGCCGCTGAGGACCATCGACCGCTCGGGCAGTTCGAACCCACCGGCGGCGAGGATGCCCTGGAGGACGCCGGCGATGAACAGGCCCACACCGATGCCCAGGACGCCGGCGAGCACGCCGACCGTGGCCGCCTCGACGACGACCGAACCGATCACCTGACGGCCCGACGCACCGAGGGCCCGCAACAGCGAGAGCTCGCGCACCCGTTGGCCGAGGACGATGGCGAACGTGTTGTTGATGTAGAAGGCGGACACGAACACCGCGATCCCCGCGAACGCGAGCAGCACGTTCTGGAACACCGCGAGGAAGCCCGACACCTGGTCCTCGTTCTCCTCGATCACCTGGTCGGAGGACACCGCCTCGACGCCGTCGGGCAGCACCGTCGAGATGCGCTCGGCCAAGGCGACGGGATCCTCGCCGTCCTCGGCGATCACGTCGACGGTGTCGACCTGCCCGCCCGCGGCGAGGACCTCGTCGGCCCAGGCCGGCTCCATGCCCGTGAGCCGGGCGCCGAGCAGGCTGTTGGTCTCTCCCCAGCGGAAGATCCCGACGACCTCGACATCGACCTGGCCCCCGGTCACGATCATCCGGGTGCGGTCGCCGACGGCGAAGCCGTAGTCGGTGGCCGTGCCCAGGTCGATGGTGACCTCACCCGCTCGCTCGGGCGCTCGGCCGTCCTCGATGGTGGCCGGGTTGAGCCCCGGGTCCGTCGGCCAGTTGAAGCCGAACAAGGGTGCCCCGGTGGTGGTGACGGGCTCGCCGTCGGGGGTGAGCAGCTGGGCATAGCCCACCACGCTGCCCTCTGCGGCCGCGACCCCCTCGACGGCGGCGACGTCGTCCGCGAGCGCGCGGTCGATGCGGCCCCGGCTGACCGTGCCACTGGCGCCGGACTCGAGCTCGGTGGCGGCCCGGACGGTCACGTCGACCGTGGTGATGCTCTGGAAGAGCTCGGCCACCGACCGGCGGAGGGTGTCGGTGATCACGAACGACCCCACGACGAAGCCGACGCCGACGACCACGGCGAAGGTGGTCATGGCGAAGCGGCCCTTGTGGGCCGCCAAACCTCGCAGGCTCAGTCGCAGCACGCTCGGGCGACCACCTCACGGCCCATGCCGAGATGATGGCCGGTGCGACGTCCGTGTCACAGGGCCGATGGTCATTCGACGAGCTGTCTCCCGTCTCGGCGCGCCGGCCCGGCGGCGCCCCGGAGGGCGCCGCCCCGCCCAAGAGCCGGGCTCGTCGGCGCTACGGCAGCGTCGAGATGGTGCCAGCGGCCACCAGGCCGTCGTAGGTGGTGCCGCCGGGGTAGAACGCGGGCCGGCGGGTGCCGGCGAGCTGGTCGACCAGCCACGCGGTGGTGAGCGTCTGCACCGCGTTCACGTTCGTGGTCTGGGGGGTGCCACAGGCCGCTCGGAGCAGGGGCCCGGCGCCGGCGCCGAACACGTCGATGTGGGTGCCGGTGGTGACCTGGGCACCCCGGAACGGCCGGTTCGCCAGCCTCTGGGTGACGAGCGCGATGCCCGACTGGTTGTTGTTGCACGAGCCCGGGGGCGATGCGAGCGTCAGCACCGACAGGTTGGACGAGGCGAGTCCACCCAGCGCATCGGAGAGGTTGGAGCCGATGAACGAGTTGACCGGGTCCTCCAGCACGATGCCTCCGAGGCGGGCGAAGGCGTTGCCGTGGTTCGTGCGGAGGCGGTTGGTGACGTAGGCGACCGCTTCGCCGCCGGCGCTGTGGCCCACGAAGGCCCAGCGGCTCGGGAGCGCGAGGCCGCTCCGCCCGGCACGGGAGGCGGCGTTGTTGAAGCTCGAGACCAGGCCACCGGAGCCGCCGGCGGCCGAGCCGAACATCGACGCGATGTTGTCGAGGTACGGCCGGTTGTTCCCGATGTTCTGCACCGTGCAGCCGAACAGGTCGGCGGTCGGCAGGGTGGTGGCGAACACGACGTAGCCGGCCGCCGCCAGGGTCGGGGCGTAGGTCGACCAGTGGCCCTTGTTCTCGCTGAACCCGTGCTGGAGCCACACGAGGCCCCTCGGCGTGCCGCTGGTGGGGAAGTACCAGTCGGTGGGGGTCGAGTAGTTCACGAAGGCGCACCGGATGGCAGTGGTATTCGTGATCTTCACCGTCGTGGCCGCCGAGGCCGGACTCGCTCCGACGACGGTGACGAGCAGGCCGGCGAGCAGCGCCAAGACGGCGAGGGCAGCGGTGGGGCGGCGGCGAACGGGCATCGGAAGCTCCCAGGGCGGGTACGGGCGTCGGCGAGACGTAGGTTAACACCGTTCACCCCCTGGACTCCAGCGGCCTGCCCGCTCGAGCAGATCACCGGGCCGCCTCGACCGGGCCCGAGGAGTCGTTCCGGCCGTCGGAGCACCGGGGTAGGGGTCGACCCACTGACGCAGGGGGCGCACCATGGGCCACACGACCACCACCGAACGCGGCCGGTGGGACGACTACGACGCCGGCGACGAGGATCCCCACACCTGGGACGACCGTCCGCCGCAGGAGCTCGACGACGAGGAGGACCGCCAGGAGCTGCGCCGGCGCTACTACGGGCTGCTCCAGGAGCTGCGGGTCCTCCTCCCGGGCGCTCAGGTGCTCGTCGCCTTCCTGCTCACCGCCCCGTTCGCCCAGCGTTTCGAGGACCTCGACCGGCTGGAGGTGGACGTCTACGCCGTCGCCCTGGTCAGCGGGCTGCTCGCGGTGGTCTGCTTCGTCGCTCCGACCGCCTTCCATCGGGTCGGCTGGCGACAATCGCGATCGAGGCGCCTGCAATGGTCGATCCACATGCTGCGGGTCGGTCTCGTCTTCCTGGCGCTGGCGTTCGAGGCCGCGCTGTTCGTCGTGCTCGGTCTGCTCTTCGACCGGGCGGTGTCGGTGGCCGTCACCGCCGCGGTGGGCCTGGTCGGGCTGCTGGCCTGGGTCATCCTCCCCGTGGCGGGCCTCCACCCGCACGCCGAGCGCAACTGATCCCGGGGGCTGGCGGCCCGGTACGAGGAGGGTTGTAGTTAACTAACATGTTAAGTAAAGTGGCGCCGTGACGACGGCCCCCACCCTCGTGCCCTCGGGCGGCGTCGACCTCGACGCCGCCTTCGGCGCCCTGGCCGACCCCACCCGGCGGGCCATCGTCACCAGGCTGGCCGAGGGTGAGGCCACCGTGACCGAGTTGGCGGCGCCGTTCGCGGTCAGCCTCCCGGCCATCTCCCGGCACCTCAAGGTGCTGGAGCAGGCCGGGCTCATCACCCGGGGCCGCGACGCGCAACGGCGACCGTGCCGGCTGCGCGCCGAGGCCCTCCGCGAGGTGTCGGTGTGGGCGGACCACACCCGCCAGGCCTGGGAGCAGCGCCTCGACCGCCTGGAGGCCCACCTCCAGCGCGGAGCCGGCGCCCCCGGTGTCGATCCCGACCACCCCACCGACGAGCAGCCCACCGACACCGAGGAGCCACCGTGAGCACCACCCCTGCCCCGACGACCGATGCGACCTACGCCGACGCCGTCGAGCGCGAGATCGTCCTGACCCGCGTGTTCGCCGCCCCCCGCTCGGCGGTGTGGGCCGCCTGGGTCGGCGACGACATCAGCTCGTGGTTCGGCCCCGCCGGGTTCACCTGCACCACCTTCGAGCGCGACGTGCGCCCCGGTGGCCAGTGGCGCTTCGAGATGGTCGGCCCCGACGGCACCGTGTACCCCAACCTGGTGGCCTACCGGGAGGTCGTGCCCGAGTCGAAGCTGGTGTTCGACCACGGCGACGGGGAGGACGCCAGCCGCACCTTCCTCGTCACCGTCACCCTCGACGAGCAGGCCGACGGCAAGACCGTCCTCACCATGCGCCAGCTGCAGCCCACCCGCGAGGCGCGGGACGCCACCATCGGGTTCGGCGCGGTCGAGCTCGGCCTGCAGACCCTGGGCAAGCTCGCCGCCTCGCTCGGCGTCGAGTAGCCGGCCGACGCCCCGACGAGCTCAGCCGGGTCGGGCCCGGGCGGCGCCCTTCAGCGGCCCGCGGCGGCGACCTCGGCCAGGCGGGCCTCGACCAGGTGGCGGATCAGCGCGTCGGGCAGCGGCTCGTCGAAGGCGAAGTGCAGGGAGCTCTTCGTCCGCTCGTAGCCGGTCAGCTCGTCGGCGAGCGCCGGCAGGGTGTCGCCGCTGTGGGGGAGGTAGCTGAGGTGCTGCGCGAACGCCGCGAAGCCGGCCACCACCTTGCCGTGCACCCGGAACGCGGGCATCTGGTACGAGATGCACTGCTCGGCGTCGGGGACCGCGGCGAGGATGCGACGCCGCACCTCCTCGAGGGTCGAGCGCCCAGGCTCGGGGACGTCGGCCAGGTAGGCGTCGATGTCGGCGGCGGCCACCGCGCCAGTCTGGCAGGGCCGGCCGCGCGCGACGACGGCGTCAGGCGCTGAGGGAGGGGACGTCGGGTCGGCCGTCGCGCGCCTCGATGTCGCGGGCGGTGAGGAACTCGCCGCACTCCGAGCAGGCCAGCTGCGGGTGGGTGGTGTGCCCGCAACCGCGGTGGTGGAGCTCGATGACGGGGGGCTCGGCGGGGTCGGTCATCCAGCGTTCACCCCACTCGAGCAGCGAGATGACGACCGGGTAGAGGTCGATCCCCTTCTCGGTGAGCCGGTACTCATAGCGGGCGGGTCGCTCGGAGTACTGCCGACGCTCGAACACGCCTTGGTCGACCAGCATCTTCAGGCGTTCGGCCAGCACGGGGCGGGGGGCACCGGTGCGGGCCTGGAAGTCCTCGAAGCGGCGTGCCCGCCAGAACGCCTCACGCAACACGAGCATCGTCCAGCGGTCGCCCAGCACCGACAGCGACTTGGCCACCGGGCAGGGCTGCTCACCGATCTCGCTCCAGCGCATGGTGTGACCCTAGTCATAGTGAGTTCGTTTTCAAAACGTACTAAGTTCCGAACATGAACTCACTCACGGGGACGGAGATCAGGGGGACGGGCGACGCGCTCGGCGGGGTCGCGGGGGTGGCGCCCACGGGCTACGACCAGCTCGCCGCCATCCGCGAGCGGGGGCCGTCGGCGGTCGGCGTGGCCGGCCTGCTCGACATGGAGATCGACGACCTCACCGTCGGCCACGTGGTCTTCACCGCCGAGACCCGACCCGCGTTCGGCAACCCGCTGGGGACCCTGCACGGCGGCATCACTGCCACGCTGCTCGACTCGGCCATGACCTGTGCCGTCATGAGCGCGCTGCCTGCCGGCGTGGCCGCCACGACCCTCGACCTGTCGGTGCGCTACCTGCGCCCCGCGCCGCTCGACGGCACCCGCATCTGGGCGGTCGGCGACCTCGTGCACCGGGGCCGCACCGTGGCCACCGCCGAGGGCCGACTGGTGGACGAGCGCGACCGGCTGATCGCGACCGCGACGACCACCTGCCTGGTGGTCGGAGGCAACAAGGAGGGCATCCGATGAAGGTGATCGACCCCAAGGTGGACCTGCTGCGCCGCCTGCCGAGCCTGGCCGCCGTCCGGTGGCGGGACCTCGCCACGGTGGCACCGCTGGTGGAGGACCTGGGCGTCCGAGCCGGCACCGTGCTCGTGCACGAGGGCGAGCTCTGCCACGAGGTGGTGCTCGTCCTCGAGGGCGAGGGCGTGGTGTCCGTGGACGGTCGCCCCGTGGGCGTCGTGGGCCCCGGGGACGTCGTCGGTGACGTGGCAGTGCGCGACCAGGTGGCCCACGCCACCACCGTCACCGCGGCCACGCACCTCCACGTGCTGGTCGCCGGCCCCGAGAGCTGCCGGGCCTTCGTGCGCCACCCCGTGGTCGTGCGCCACGTGACCGCCGCCCTGAGCGACCGCCTCCGTCGCGCCGACGCCGGCGCCTGACCGGGTCACCCGACGCCGTCGCCGAGTCAGAGGCAGGCCGCGAGGGCGTCGAGAAGTGCGCGGTTGCGGCGTCCCGAAGGCGCCGGCGCTCATCACGATCTCCCGTCGGGCCCGCATGACCGTCGCGCGGTCGCCGCCCTCGTACTCGTCGCCCGTCGCCCGCCCGCCGTCGAACCGCACCCGGGTCACGTGAACCCGGTGCGGACGTCGAGGTTCGGCCGGTCGAGGTTCGGGTGGAGGAAGGCGCCGGCGACGCTGTGGCGCTCGCTGTCGCGCTGGGAAGTACGGGAGCACGTCATCGTTCCCCCAGCCCGGGTTGCCGAGCGCGGCCCAGCCGTCGTAGTCGGCCCGTGCAGGCACACCGACACCGACGGGTCCTGGCTCAGGCGGCTGGCGACGACGCACCCGGCGGAGCCGCCGCCCACGACGACGTTGTCGCACTCGTCCACCGCGACGAACGGTAAACCGTCGGGTGCCGGCTCGCTCGCCTGACGGTCGACGGGAGCCGCCGGATGTGCTTCGATGCCACAGTGCGACCGGAGGACGTGCTCGCCGAGTACGGGACGGCGTGGTCCGAGGGCGACCCGGCCCGCGCCTGGGAGTTCTACGCCGACGACGTCGTGATGCACCTGCCGGGACGGAGCTCGTTCGCCGGAACCCACCGCGGCCGTGCTGCCGTCGTCGCGGCGATCCAGGCCCTGCTCGACCGGACCAGCGACGCCGCCGCCGAGGTCGAGGTCCTCGACCGGATGGTGTCGGACGAGCGGGTCGCACTGCTCGTCCGCGAGGTCGTCGTCCGCGGCGACCGCCGACTCGAGCTCCGCCGCATCAACGCCTACCGGGTGCGCGACGACAAGATCGTCGAGATCGACATCTTCGAGGCCGACCAGTACGAGGTCGACGAGTTCTTCGCCTGATCGCCGGGCGCGGCGGTCGTAAGGTCCGGTGACGGAGTGTGGTGTGCCGGAGCTGCCGGCGATCGAGCCGATGCCGCCCGTCGCCGACCTCGCGATGGCGTGAGACGCGCCGTCGGCCGATCCGTTGGTCGACCTCGCCAACGCCCGGGCCGCCCACGGGGACACCTTCGTGGTCGACAGCGGCGGGACCCGCACCCTCTTCCTCTTCTCGCCCGTCGGCGTGGCGTCGTTCTACGCCCTTCCCGAGGCCTCGGCGAGCAAGGGCATCGCCGACTGGCAGCTGCCACGCCGCAAGCTGCCGGGCGAGTTGTTCGCGAACGGGCGCACCTTTCCCACGACCTGTTCGGGCGAAACGACGTCCGGCAGTACCTCCACCTGCTCGACCGGGCCATCGCGGTCAGCTTCGACGAGACTCGACTCGGGCAGTCCGTTCCCCACCGTCGTCGAGCGCTGGGCCGACGTGGACGAGCCCGACCGCACCACCGGCATCGCGCGCGATGTCATCCTCGTGCACCTCGGCTCGATGTCCAACCTCTTCGCGGCGCTCGCCTGGACCGTCGTCGACGCGGTCTCCGCCCCATCGATCCTGGCGCGCCTCACCGAGCACGAGGAGGAGCTGGCCGAGCGCTGCGCCCTCGAGTCGACCCGCCTCGCCCAGCGCTCGATCATGCTGCGGGCGGTGATCCGCCCGATCACCGTGGACGACGGCGAAGCGGACCTACTCCGTCCCGCCCGGTGCGTCGGTCGCCACGATGCTGCCGCTGCTGAACACGACGGCGGCACCCGGCCTGTACGAGTACGACACCGACCGCTGGCAGCGCCGCCGCCTCCGCGACGAGGCGGTGCTCCCGGGCCGCGAGCTGGTGACCGCCTCCGGCCACGGCAGCCACACCTGCTCCGCCCAGCCCTTCTCCCTGGCGGCCATGTCTCGGACCTGACCCAGCTCATCGACACGTTCGCGCTCGACCCGCCGGCGACCCACCCCGACCCCTCGCCGAGCAGTTCGGCGGCGTGGCCCGCGGCGCCGCCCCCTGCCTCCCCCCTACCGCCGGCGGGCCGCCGTTCGATGACGGGTCGACGGTGCCTACTGCTGCCGATCCGTCGAAGCACCCCGGCTGCGGTGCGTCCCGGCGTCGTGCCTCCGGCCCGCCGCCGGATCAGGTACCGACGAAGAATCGCTCCCCGCGCTCGCGCAGGAGGCGGAGGAAACCGACATCCACCGAGCCGCCGAAGCCGGTCGACGCCACCGGATCGGCGTGCTGGCAGCGGGCGCCGTAGGCGAGGTGGGCCAGGTTGGCGGCGTCGAGCAGGTCGCGCTCGTCGTCGAACGGGCGGCCTCGAGCCAGCTCGTAGTCGGCGACGAAGCCCGCCATGTCGTCGACGGACGGCAGCGGGTCGGCCTCGAGCAGGCGCCAGTCGATCCGGTAGGTGCCGGCGGCGGCGCCGACGATCACGGCCTCGGGGGCGCGGGCCAGCGAGTCCCAGTCGTAGACGGCGACGATCTCGCCGTCGCGGAAGCCGAGGTTCTCGACCCGCCAGTCGAAGTGGCCGATGACCGCGGGCGCCCGGTCCCATTCCGCAGCCAGCTGGTCGCGGGCCAGGCCGGCGAGGTCGTCGATCCACTCGGTGCCGGCGACGGTCGCGGCGAAGTCGAAGCGGAGGTCGTGGGGCTCGGGCCACAGGGGAGCACCGGGCGGGCGGTGCAGCAGGGGTTCGCCGACGTCGGCGTCGAGGTCCCGGGCAGCTGCGACCAGCCGGTGGAGCCCCGCCGCCACCGCCGCCCGCGACCACGGCCCTGCCTCTCCCGGGAGGAACGTCTCGAAGGTCGCCACGCCGCGGCCCAGCGGTGCGGGCGCCGCCAGCGGGCGCGGGACGGGGAGCCCCCGTTCGGCCAGCCGGACCTGCTCCTCGTGCACCGCGGCGAGGCGTTCGGGCGTGGCGTTCCAGCGGTGCACCTTGAGCACCACATCACGACCGTCGGCGAGCCCGAGGACCACCACGATCCCGACCCCTCGGGAGTACGAGCGCACGACCGCCGGCGCGCCCACCCGCTCGCGACAGCAGCGCTCGATCAGGTCGACCACGGCCTCGGCGTCGTCCGTGCCGAATAGCGCCCGCTCGAGTGCACCGTCACCCGCACCCAGGGCGCCGGCGGCCAGGTCGCTCAGCTCGCGGCGCCCCACCCCCGCAGTCTGGCGTCTGCGCCGGCCCGGTGGCGGCCGGCCCCGTCGCGGTCGGGCATGATCTCCCGATGCGCTTCCGCTTCACGCCGGAGCAGGCGGCCCTCCAGCAGGAGATCCGGGCCTACTTCACCGAGCTGATGACCCCCGAGCTCCGGGAGGAGCTGCGCGGCACCGAGGGCGTCGGACCCGTGCCCCGCAAGGTCGCCCTGAAGATGGGTGCCGACGGCTGGCTCGGCGTCGGCTGGCCCAAGGAGTTCGGCGGCCGCGGGCTCACGCCGGTCGAGCAGTTCATCTTCTTCGACGAGTCGATGGCCTTCGGCGCCCCCGTCCCCGTCCTCAGCGTGAACTCGGTCGCGCCCACGATCATGCAGTTCGGCAGCGAGGAGCAGAAGCAGTTCTTCCTGCCCAAGATCCTCGCCGGCGAGATCCACTTCGCCATCGGCTACACCGAGCCCGACCACGGCACCGACCTGGCTGCGCTCGAGACCCGGGCCGTCCGCGACGGCGACGAGTACGTCATCAACGGCACCAAGATCTTCACCTCGCTGGCCAGCGACGCCGACTACATCTGGCTCGCCTGCCGCACCGACCCCGAGGCGCCCCGCCACAAGGGGATCTCGATGATCATCGTCCCCACCGACACGCCGGGCTTCAGCTACACGCCGATCGACTCCATCGGGTCGTTCAACACCAACTACACGTTCTACGAGGACGTGCGGGTCCCCGTGTCCAACCTCGTCGGGCCCGAGCACGGCGGCTGGGGGCTCATCACGAACCAGCTCAACCACGAGCGGGTGACGATCTGCTCGTCGGGGATCATCGAGCGCCGCTACCGGGACCTGCTGGCGTGGGCCAAGGAGACGACCACGGCCGAGGGCGAGCGCATCATCGACCTGCCGTGGGTGCAGCGGAACCTCGCCCACATCCGGGCGCACCACGAGTTCCTGCGCCTGGCCAACTACGAGATCGCCTTCAAGGCCGAGCGGGGCGACCCCCTCAACCCGGCCGACGCCTCGGTGGTGAAGGTCTACGGCTCCGAGCTCTACATGGAGGCCTACGACCTCATGCTCGAGATCGTGGGCGCGGCCGCCGGCGTCGAGGACGGCTCGCCCGGGGCGGTGCTGCGTGGCCAGCTCCAGGGCGACATCCGCAGCCAGCACGTCCTCACCTTCGGGGGCGGCACCAACGAGATGCAGCGGGGCCTCATCGCCGTGTTCGCGCTCGGCATGCCGGGGAGCCCCCGATGACCGCCGCCGGCGCCACCGCCCCCGACGCTCGAAGGGAGCGCTGACATGGACCTGGACCTGACCGAGGAGCAGGAGGCCGTCGTCGCGCTGGCCGAGCAGATCTTCACCGGCGAGATCACCGGCGAGCGCTGCCGCGCCGTCGAGGACGGCGACACCGGCGTCGACGCCACGCTCTGGGCCACCCTCGCCGAGGCCGGCCTGCTCGCCCTGTGCGTCCCCGAGTCCGCCGGCGGCACCGGCTACGGCGCGGTCGAGGCGACCCTGCTGCTGCAGGAGCTCGGCCGGGCCACCGCCCTGGTCCCGCTGCAACCGACCCTGATGGCGACGATCTTCGTGGCCGAGCACGCCGACGACGCGCAGGCCGCGGCGCTGCTCGCCGGCGTGGCCGACGGCGAGCGCACCTTCGCGCTGGCCCTCGCCGACGACCCCCGTGCGCCGCTGCGGGCGCCGGCGCTGACCCACGACGGCCGAGGCCTCCACGGCACCAAGACCGCGGTCGGGTTCGCCCCCACCGCCGACGTGCTGCTTGTCACCGCGGCCGACGGCGTCTACGCGGTCGAGGCCGGCGCCGACGGCGTCACCATCGAGCCCCAGTTGATGCAGCACAAGGTCCGGGCCGGGCGGGTCACCTTCGCCGGCGCCCCCGCCCAGCGGGTCGCCGGCCCCGACGGCCTGACCCGCCTCGTGGACCTGGCGACCCTCGGCGTCTGCGCCCTCGTGGTCGGTGCCTGCGACAAGGCCCTGCGCGTGACGGCCGAGTACTCCAGCCAGCGCCACCAGTTCGGGCGTCCGATCGGCAGCTTCCAGGCGGTCGAGACCCGCCTGGCCGACGCCTTCATCGCCCTCAACGGGGTGCGGCTGACCACGCTCTCGGCGGCGACCATGCTCGACGAGCACGCCCCCGAGGCGACCGAGTCCGTGGCCATCGCCAAGTACTGGGCGGCCCGGGCGGCCGACATCGTCGGCCACGCCAGCCTCCACGTCCACGGCGGCATCAGCATCGACCGGGACTACCCGGTCCACCGCTACTTCCTGTGGGCCAAGACCCTCGAGCACGAGCTCGGCGGCAAGTCCGACCAGCTCACCACCATCGGCGCCGGCATCGCCGCCGGCTGATCAGGCGAGCCGCTCCTGGAGGGGGACGCGCCACTCGGCGGCGAGGGCGGGGTGCTCGGCGAGGGCAGCGACCAGGTCCCGGCGCTCGAGGTGGCGGTCACCCATGGCCTCGTGGGCGTCGAGCACCGACAGGCCGCGGGGGTCGGTCTCGACCACCTCGATCGACGACCCGACGGTGACCTCACCGGGCTCGAGCACCCGCAGGTACCAGCCGGTGCGCCCGTTCTGACGCATCCGGCCCTGGATGTCGGCCCGCTGGCGGTGCAGGGCGAGCTTGAAGCACGGCCAGCGGGGCTGGCACACCTCGAGCACGGCGTCGTCCCAGCGCCAGCGATCGCCGATGCGGACCTCGTGCTCGAGGGTGCCGACGGTCGAGAGGTTCTCGCCGAAGGGCGCATCGCCGAGCGGCTCACCCAGCTCCGCCTCCCACGCCGGCAGGTGCTCGGACGGGTAGCCGTAGACCGCCTTGTCCGGCCCGCCGTGGACCGACAGGTCGGCCTGGCCGTCCCCGCTGAGGTTGACGAGCGAGAGCCACAGGACCGTCCCGGTCGCGACCGGCCGCTTGGCGATCCCGCTGTACACCCGCTCGCCACCGGCCTCCGCCAGCAGCGCCGGGGCCCCCACGTTCACCACCGCCACCCCGATCACCACCGCAACCTACCGGCGGGGAGGCGAGGACGACCGTCCGCCACGGCGCCGGTGGCTCAGGCGCCGGCGGCGAGCACCTCGAGCTCTCGCAGGGCGAGGCCACGGCTGGTCTCGGCGCGGAGCTCGTCGCCCAGCCGCACCGCGGCCGCCTGGTAGCCCGGGTCGTCGAGCACACGGCGGACGGCGTCGGCGATCCGGGTCGGGGACGCGCCCTTGCCGACGCGGACGCCCGCGCCGCGGGCGGTGAGGCGGGCGGCGTTGTCCGGCTGGTCCCGCCCGGTCGGCATGCACACGATGGGCACCCCGGCGACGAGCCCCTTCATGACCGTGCCGTGCCCGCCGTGGGTGAGGAGGACCTCGGCCTCGGCGAGCACCTGGCCGTGGGGCGCCGACCGGACGACCGTGACGTTGGCCGGGGCGTCGACCTCGTCGGGGTCGACCGCCGGACCGGTCGTGACGAGCCCCCGTACCGGCAGCTCGGCGAGGGCCGTGACCGCCCGCTGGAGCTGGTCGAGGTGGTCCATGTAGGTCGTGCTCATCGCGACGAGCACCAGCGGGTCGTCGCCGGGCGGCGGCGACCAGGGCTCGGCCCAGTGCGGGTCGTCGAGCTGCGGCCCGACGTACCGGACGTTGACGGGCAGCGCCGCCGGGAAGTCGAAGCACGCGCCGGTCAGGGCCAGCACCCGCGTCGCCCGGTCGTACTGGGCGAGCAGGCGATCGAGCGGATCGAGCGCGTGGTCGGCCCGCACCCGGTTGAGGTCGGGCAGGCCCTTGTTCCAGAGCCGTTCGACGAAGCCGTTGAGGGCACGGTCGCGGAGCCGGCCGAGGGCGTTCGTCGGCGGCAGGAGCCCGGTGCCGAACGGCGGCATGCCCTCCGCCGGCAGGGAGACCACGTTCGGGACGAGCGCGGCGGTCGGCAACCCGCGTTGCTCGGCCGCGATCAGGGAGCCGAGGAGCGGGAAGCTCACGGCGACGGCATCCGGGTCGACGTCGTCGACCGCGGCGAGGGTCTCGGACGCGAACGCCGCGGCCGGGCCGACCATGAGGGTGTCCAGGAGGTTGGCCAGCACCTTGGTCGGGCTGCGCACCTCCCAGTCGCGGATGTAGTCGTCCTCGGCCCGACGCGTGTCGTGGTGCGGCGGCGCGACCCACGGGCGGAACTCGCCGACGCCGACGGCCCGGACCTCGGGCTCGGTGACGGGGTCGCCGAGGACGGTGACCGTGTGGCCGGCCTCCACCAGGTGGCGGACCACCGTCAGCTCGGGGGGAAGGCTGCCGCCACCGTCCCACTGGGCGAAAAGGAACCGGGCCACGGGCGCCCCCTCAGTCGCGGTGCCGGGCGAGCACGCCCCGCACCAGGTCGGTCAGCTGCAGCTCGGTCTGCTCGATGCTGAGGCCGAGGTCGCGGCGCAGCAGCTTCCACGTGAAGACGTCCAGCGCGGCGTGGAGCCCGAGGAGCACCCGGCGCCGCTCGTCCGGATCGTCGGTCGGGAGGTGCCCGCCGAGCACCTCCTCGAGCCAGGCCTGGAAGCCGAGCCGGCCCCGGGCCAGGCCCTCGGCCACCTCCGGTGCTCGGGTGGACATCGTCGCCCAGCGGGCGTTGGCGTCGCCGAGGACCTCGTAGCGGGCGCAGGTCGTGTGCACGACGGATGCGACGTCGCCCGGGACCGCGTCGGCCTCGAGGGCGCTGATCTGCTCGCTGAACACCTCGCCGGCGGCCAGCAGCACCCCCGCCTTGCTCTCGCAGTGGTTCAGGACGGTCTGGTGCGACACGCCCGCCGCCCGGGCGATCTCGTTCAGGCTCACGTCGTCGTAGTCCCGCTCCATGAACAGGACGAGGGCCGCCTCGGCGATGCGCCGCCGGGTGCCGCCGGCGGCCTGGCCGCGGTTCGTCATGTCGTAGGCACGGCGCCGGGGCTCGGTCATGGCGCGCCTCCCCTCGTCCGGGGCAGTAGACCGCGATCTGGGGTCTTGGTCAAGTGAAATTTGATCATGAGTCAAGTCAACGCGCGAACGACGCGGTTCGGGAATATTAACTAGAACACCTTTGCACTGAATACTGATTCGTCCTAGGATGACGTCGTGGCCACCGCCTCCCGCGCCGCCGAGACGACCCGTCGCTACGAGTCGCCGATGCGCGCCCGGCGCGCCCAGGAGACCCGGGCCGCCGTGATCGCCGCCGCCGGCGAGCTGTTCGCCGCCCGGGGGTGGGCGGGCACCGGCATGCGCGACGTCGCCAAGGCCGCGGGCGTGGCCACCGAGACCGTCTACTCCCACTTCTCGTCGAAGCGGGTGCTCTTGCAGGCGGTGATCGACGTGGCCGTGGTCGGCGACGACGAGCAGATCGCCGTGGCCGGGCGGGACGAGTTCGCCGCTCTCGGCCGGGGCCCGCGAGCCGAGCGGATCGCCGGCGCCGCCGCGCTCATCCGTGGCATCAACGAGCGCACCGCCGCGTACCTCGGGGTCATCCGCGAGGCGGCACCTGCGGACGACCAGATCGCCGAGGTGCTCGCCGCCACCCGGGTCAGCCAGCGCCGGGACGTCGAGGCCGGCCTGACCCTGCTGCTCGGCCGGGCCCCGACGACGGTCGAGGTCGACGAGGTGTGGGCCTTGATGAGCCCCGAGCTCTACCTGCTGCTCGTCGACACCGCCGGCTGGACGCCGGACGC
>CAZYPY010000059.1:0-17520 GCA_964649545.1 uncultured Microthrixaceae bacterium
CGGGTCGGTGTGGAACGGCTGGGGGTCCCACCGCTCGGCCATCTCGATGATCTCGGCCTGGGTCACGAGGTAGGTGTCGGGCTTCTCGTCGACCGACCCGACGACGAAGTCCTCGAAGTAGCGCACGGCGGGACGGTACCGGCGCCCGGGTCAGCGCCGGCGCAGGCCCCCGAGCCGGGCCACCACCTCGCCCGCCTCGGCCGACGCCGGCAGGTCGACGGTGACCTCGAGGTACCACTCGTCGTGCCCCTCGGGGTCGATGAGGATCTGCTCGACGGTCCAACGCTCGCGCTCACCCTCATCTGCGACCAGGAAGCGGGCGGGGCCGCGGGCATCGCCGTCGATGCCGATGGCTTCGGCCCGCGGCACGGCGGCGTAGGCGTCGAAGTACGGCGCGAACTGCTCGGCCAGCTTGGTCGCGGTCCAGCCGTGGTCGCCGATCTCTGTGAGGTCCGCCGACCAGGCCTCCCACCGCTGCGTCGCCGCGTACTGCACCCAGCGGAAGACCCGGGTGCGCACGAGGGCCCGGAAGGCCCGGCGGTCGCTCGTCACGTCGGTCTCGGCTTCGGTGGCGCCCTCGAGGGCGTCGAGGTCGAGGTCGCCGCCGGCCTCGGGGGCGAACATGGCGGTCCACTCGTCGAGCAGCGACGAGTCGGTGGTGCGGATCACCGCGCCCAGCCAGTCGGTGAGCTCGTCCACCTCGTCGGTCTTGGCCGCGTCGGGGACGGCCCGCAGCATCGTCTTGTAGACGTCGGACAGGTAGCGCAGCAGCAGGCCCTCGGAGCGCTTGATGCCGAGGTAGCGGACGTACGAGGGGAAGTCCATGGACCGGTCCCAGAGGTCGCGGACCACGCCCTTGGGGGCGATGTTGCGGTCGCCGATCCACGGGTTCGTGCCCCGCCAGCGGTCGAACACGTCGTAGATCTGGTCCCGCATCGGCTGCGGGTAGTTGACCTTCTCGAGCTCGGCGATGCGCTCCTCGTACTCGACGCCGGCGGCCTTCATGGCGGCCATGGCCTCGTCCTTGGCCTTGTCCTTCTGCGCCATGAGGATCGGGAATGGGTTGTCGACGACGGCTTCGACGAGGGCGAGCAGGGCGAGCGCGTAGGCCTCGTGGTCGGCGTCGAGCAGCGGGACCGCGAAGAGCAGGAACGGCGACAGCAGCTGGTCGAGGGCGAAGTCGGCCTGGAGGTCGCGGTCGACCTCGACGAAGCGGCCGTCCTCGTCGGGGTCGTCGAGCAGGCGCACGACCTCGGCGGTGCGCAGGGCCTTGTAGAGGCTGAGGGCCGTGCGCACGTGGCGGCGCTGGCGGGACCGGGGCTCGTGGTTGCCGAGCAGCAGCGCCCGGCCGTGGTCCCAGGCGGGTCCTGGACGGTCGAGCAGCTGCATGAGCATCCCCGGCGTGATGCGGAACGACGACTCGAGGGGCTCGGGGCGGGCGGTCTGCAGCCGGGTGAACGTGTCCTCGTCGTAGAAGACGAAGCCGCGTGGCGGCGCGGCCTTCTTCAGCTTGCGCTTCTTCTTGGGGTCGTCGCCGGCCTTGGCCTCGGCGGCGTCGTTGGCGGCCACGTGGTCGGGGGCGAGGGCCACGACCAGGCCCTCGGTGTCGTACCCGGCCCGGCCGGCCCGCCCGGCGATCTGGTGGAACTCGCGGGCGGTCAGCAGGCGGCTCTCGGTGCCGTCGTACTTGTAGAGGCGGGTGAGCACGACCGTGCGGATGGGCAGGTTCACGCCCACGCCGAGGGTGTCGGTGCCCGACACCACCTTGAGCGCACCTTGCTGGGTGAGGCGCTCCACCAGGCGGCGGTAGCGGGGGAGCATCCCGGCGTGGTGCACGCCCACCCCGTTGCGCAGCAGTCGGGCGAGGTCGCGACCGAAGCCGGCGGGCAGCTTGGCCCGGGACAGCTCCTCGGCGACGATGGCCTTGGCGTCGTCGTCCAGCTTGGTGATCGAGGCGAGGGCCGACGCCTGGGCCACGGCGTCCTTCTGCGAGAAGTTGACGATGTAGAGCGGGGCGGCGTCGGCGGCCAGCAGGTCCTCGACGGTGTGGTGGAGCAGGGTGCGGCGGTACTCGTAGCGGAGGGGCACCGGGCGGACGGCGTCGTCGACGACCGCGGTGGGCCGGCCCGTGCGCCGGGTGAGCTCGTCGGCGAAGAAGGTGACGTCGCCGAGGGTCGCCGACATCAGCAGGAACGACGCCTGGGGCAGCTCGAGCAGCGGCACCTGCCAGGCCCAACCCCGGTCGGGGTCGCCGTAGTAGTGGAACTCGTCGAGCACGACCGTCTCCACGTCGGCCTCGGCCCCGTCGCGCAGGGCCACGTGGGCGAGGATCTCGGTGGTCGCGCAGAGCACCGGGGCGTCGGGGTTGACCGCCGAGTCCCCGGTGAGCAGGCCCACGTTCTCGGGACCGAGCTCCCGGCAGAGGTCGAAGAACTTCTCCGATACCAGTGCCTTCACCGGCGCGGTGTACCAGCTGCGCCCGCCACCGGTGACAGACCGGGCGTGCGCGGCGAGGGCCACCAGGGACTTCCCCGACCCCGTCGGCGTGGCCAGGATCACGTTCGCCCCGGACAGCAGCTCGAGGATCGCCTCCTCCTGGTGCGGGTAGAGCGGCCGACCGGTGGCCTCGGCCCACTCCGTGACCGCGAGCAGCACCTCGTCGCCGTCCATGGACGGCCGCAGGTGGTCGAGGAGGTGCCCGGGGCCCGGGCGGGCCGCCGGAGCGGGAAGGGTGCTCACCGCCCCAGTGTGGAGGGTGGGCCTCGCCACGCGGTGTTCCTGCACCCCACCCGTGGCGCGGGTGCGGTCGAAATGGACCTCAGTCTCGGTCCGGTTCGGTTTCGAGCGTCGCCTGAACCTGTCGGAGCTGCGCGATGAAGGGCGGCAGGAGCTCGGTCGCGGTGGTGTGGATGATCTCGAGGTCGATCGACCAGTAGCCGTGGACCACGCGGTTGCGTAGTCGCGTCGGCTGCTACCACGAGACGTGGGGAAAGCGGTCCCTGACCGCGAGATCGATCTGACCAGCGGCTTCACCCAGGACGGTGAAGTTCCACAGCA
Organism: uncultured Microthrixaceae bacterium; assembly: GCA_964649545.1. Classification (GTDB taxonomy): domain Bacteria; phylum Actinomycetota; class Acidimicrobiia; order Acidimicrobiales; family DATDAH01; genus JAEUJM01. The sequence continues at coordinate 3,058 of CAZYPY010000059.1, forward strand.
GCGCTTCTCGGCGCAACCGGTCATCGGCGAGCGTCTCGAGGTCGATGCCCTGCACGAGCGAGACGGCCCGCTCAGCGGCATCGATCATCTCAGCGATGAGGAGATGCTCACGCCGCATAGAGCAGGCGGGCCTCGGAGAGGACTCGGTCGCGGATCTGGTGATGCAGGGCACCGCGTGAAACGAGATCGACAGGGCGTCCGAGAACCGCGGTCAGCTCGTCGGCCAGGTTCTCGATGTTCCATCCGAGGTGGGTACCGGGCGCCAGCTCATAGAGGACGTCGATGTCGCTCTCTGCGTCGGCGTCGCCTCGGGCGACCGAGCCGAAGACGTCGAGTCGGGCGATGCCGTAGCGCTCGCAGATGGTGGCGACCGATTCGGCGTCGACCTCGATCGGGGCCCGCGGCATGCTCGAAGCGTACGACAGAAGGATCGTGGGGACTGGGTCTCGACCCATGACGCGCGAGCGTCGCGTCCGACCGGCCATGCGGCCCGGACCTCGCGATCGGCCAGACCGGGAGTCGGGTGGTCGCGCGGCGCAGCCGGGCTCGACCCGACGACCGCTTCTCCCGGACCGTGGGACGTGGGTGCCGTTGTCGACGATCTGTAGATCGTCTCCTTCATCGTCCGTCGTGACAGCGGGCCCGAGCGGGCCTCCACGAAAGGGACGGACCACATCATGAAGATCGCAAGAGCCATGCCCATCGGCGCCGTGAGCGTGTGCGCCGCGATCGCGCTGCTCGTCACCGGCTGTAGCTCGGACGAGGGGTCGGGTGGGACGGACTCGGCGGCGGCGACGAGCACGCCGACCGTCGAGGCCACCACCACGACCACCGCCGGGCCACCGGTCGACCCGGTGACCGGCGCCGGCGCTCCCGAGGTCGTGGCCGACGGCTTCGGCTTCCTCGAGGGCGCCACCTGGAACGCCGACGACGGCACGCTGCTGTTCACCGACAAGGAGGGCCAACTGCTCGAGCTCGGCGCTGACGACCAGGTGACCGTGGTCGACCCGGACACGGACATCGCCGACAATCGACGGCGACGGGGCGGGCGGCCTCGTCGCCACCGAGCCCGAGGTCGGCACGGTCGTGCAGGTGACCGCCGACGGCTCCCGCGAGGTGCTGGCCGACGGCCTCGACGGGGTGGCCTTCAGCGGCCCCAACGGCGTGGCGGCGGCGTCGGACGGGACGGTCTGGTTCACCGACTTCGCACCGGGCGCCGACACGCCGCTCGGCTACCGCGGGGTGTTCCGGGTGTCCCCGGAGGGCGCCGTGACCGCCGAGGTGGAGATGGATCCCGAGGCGACGGCACCCAACGGCATCGCGCTCTCGCCCGACCAGGAGACCCTCTACGTCAGCGACACCCTCGGAAACAGCTTCACCGCCTACGCCATCGCGCCCGACGGCGGGCTGGAGGACGCCGCCGCCCCGGCGTTCGTGGCTGAGTTCGAGGGTTTTCCCGACGGGGTCTGCGTCGACGCCACCGGCAACATCTTCGTGATCGGGGGCGGCGCCGGGGTGTCGGCGTACGCGCCCGATGGGACCCTCTGGGGCTCGATCGCCCTGCCGGATCCCCAGGCCCAGCCGACGAACTGCGCAGTGGGCGGCGACGACGACAGGACGCTCTTCGTCACCACCTCGACCACCCTCTACCGGATCGCCCTCGGGTGAGTGCGTTCAGCCGGGGTGGTGGTAGTTGAAGACCTCGAGCTCGATCACCTGGGCCGGCGGTGGGAGCTCCGTCGCCGCCAGCGCGGGGCCGAGGCGATCCGCGAGGAAGCGCTCCTGGTCGTCCTTCGACTCCCAGATCTCCGAGACGGCGAGGCCCGTGTCGGTGAGGGCGGCGGTGTGCGAGATGAGGGCCTCGGGCCAGCCCGTGCTCCCCTCCTCGTCGATGCCCATGTGGGCGTTCACCGACCAGTAGTCGTCCTCACCCACGCCCTCGAACAACAACATCACGCCGTACGCCATGAACCACGCCCTCCTCGTCCCTGCCTGTGTACCACCTGGCCCCCGTTCGAGGCGACGCGGTCGGAGCCGGGTGTCGGGATCGAACCGACGACATCCTCTTTACAAGAGAGGTGCTCTGCCAACTGAGCTAACCCGGCGGGGCGCCCAGCGTACCGAGGGGCCGGTGGTGGACCCGAGGGTCCGCGTTCTCGGCGCGCGGGCGTGGCACCGTGGATGGTGATGGGTCTGAGCGACCGCGACCGGTCTATCCTCGACTTCGAACGTACCTGGTGGACCCAGGACGGACCGAAGGAGAACGCGATCCGATCGCAGTTCGAATTGTCGCCCACCCGCTACTACCAGCTGCTCAACCAGCTCCTCGACGACCCCGAGGCGATGGAGTACGACCCGCTGGTGGTGCGCCGCCTCCGACGGCTGCGGACCGAGCGCCGACGCGCCCGGTTCGTGGGGCCTTCGGTGGGCCAACACCCGGGACGGTGAGCCATGGCCAACCAAGCTGACACCGCGCCGGTCCGAGGCCTGCTCCTCATCGGCATCGCCGTGCTCATCGGCGCGCTGTTCCTGAGCAAGGGCTTCGACAACGGCGGGGTCTCCCTCGACGCGGCCGACCTGCCGTCGAGCGACACCACCATCCCCAGCGGTGTCGGGTCCGGCACGTCCGACACGACGAGCGACGTGATCGAGGGGGCGGGGGGCACGCAGACCACCCAGGTCCCGCCCGAGAGCCTGCTCGTCTACGTGGCCAACGGCTCGGGCGTGTCCGGGGCGGCCGGAGTGGCCACGACGGCGCTCCAGACCGCGGGGTACGCCGCGGCCATCCCGCCCGAGGGATCGGCACCCACCACGCCGACGACGATCGTCTACTACTACCAGGACGCCACCTCGAACTACCAGGCCGACGCCCAGGCCGTGGCGGCCACCCTCGGCGCCCAGCCGACCGCCGTGCAGCCCCTGCCCGCCGACCCCGGCTTCGACATCAAGAACGCCACCGTGGTCGTCTGGCTCGGCCCCGACCTGGCCCAGGCGGGCTGACGCCGTCGAACGCCCGACGACCCGCCAGTTAGGGTGGGCGGCGTGACCGGTGACGAGCAGCCCGAGGAGGCCCTCGAGCGCCTCAGCCGGGATCCCGAGGGTGCCGCGATCATCATCGACTACGACGGCACCCTCGCCCCGATCGTCGACGACCCGACCCAGGCGCTGCCCCTCGAGGACGTACCGGGCCTGCTCGACGACCTCTCCCGCCGCTACGGGCGGGTCGCGGTCGTGTCGGGACGTCCGCTCGCCTTCCTCCTCGACGTGCTCCCGCACTCGCTCATCCTCACGGGGCTCTACGGCCTCGAGGCCCTCGGGAACGGCCGCCGCTTCGACCACCCCCAGGGCGGGTCGTGGCGTGAGGTGATCGACGACGTGGCGTCGCTCGGCGAGGTCCGCGGGCCGACCGGGATGCTGGTCGAGCGCAAAGGGCTGTCGTTGACCCTGCACTACCGCACCCACCCCGAGATCGCCGAGGAGGTGCGCGAGTGGGCCGAGAGCCAGGCGGCCCGATCGGGCCTGCGCTGCCGCCCGGCCCGCATGTCGTACGAGCTGCACCCTCCCATCGACGTGGACAAGGGCACCGCCGTGCACAACATCGCCAACGGCACCCACACCATCTGCTACGTCGGCGACGACGTGGGTGACCTGTCGGCCTTCGGGGCCCTCGACGAGCTCGCGGCCGAGGGCCGGGACACGGTGCGGGTCGCGGTGCGCAGCGACGAGGCCGTCCCCGAGCTGCTCGCCCGGGCCGACCTGGTGGTCGACGGCCCCCAGGGGGTGCGCGACCTGCTCCAGCGCCTCCTCGCCCTCGCCGGCTGACGCCCGCGTCCCGTTCGGGCGGCGAGGCTCAGGTGCCGACGGCGGCGAGCAGGTCGGCCAGCCAGTCCTTCGGGGTGCGCCCCCGGACCACGGCCAGTCGCCGCTCGTGGCGCTCCCGGCGCTCGGGCTCGGGCATCGAGAGGGCGTCGTGCAGCGCGTCGGCGGTGCCGGCGACGTCGAAGGGGTGGGCCCGGATGGCGGTCTCGCCCACCTCCTCCCAGACGCCGGCCTCCGGGCTGAGCACCAGCGCCGACGCCTTGGCGCTGACGAGGGTGCCCTCCTTGGCCACCAGGTTCAGTCCGTCGCGGACCGGGTTGACCACCAGCACGTCGGCGAGCGTGAGCGCGGCCACCGAGCGGGGGAAGTCGTCGGTGGGGTCGAACAGGATCGGGGTCCAGCCCGGTGTCGCCCACCGGCGGTTGACGTCGGCCACGACCCGCTCGACCTCCTGGCGGTAGGCCAGGTACTCGGGCAGGCCCTCGCGGGAGGGGTAGACGAAGGCGCCGAAGACGACCCGCTCACGCCACTCGGGATGGGTGGCGAGCAGGTCGTCGTAGGCCAGGAAGCCCCGCAGCAGGTTCTTGGAGAGCTCGATGCGATCGACCCGCACGATCAGCCGTCGTTCGCCCAGCTCGGCGGCGAGCTCGGCGGCCGCGGCCCGTCCCGCCGGCGACGACGCCACCGCGGCCAGGTCGTCGGGGTCGGAGGGGAGGGGCGAGACGAAGGTCGGGGGTGCCGCGCCCAGCACGGTGCGGGCGCTGGCCTCGAAGTCGGCCGCCCACCGGGTGCAGTGGAACCCGCAGGCGTCGTGGGCGGCGAGACCCGCGAGCAGCTCGTGGGCCTGCTCGTCGGGCAGCACCCGCAGGAGCTCGGGCGGCGCGAACGGGGTGTGCGAGAAGTGGACCAGGGCCAGGTCGGGCCGGCGCTCGGCCACCCTCGGGGCCACCAGGCAGAGGTGGTAGTCCTGGACCAGCACGGCCGCGCCCTCGGGCGCGTCGGCGATCACCGCCTCGGCGAAGGCGTCGTTGACCCGCCGGTAGGCCGCCCACGCCTCCCGCCACCGTCGGTCGAAGCGCGGCCGGCGGGCGGTCTCGAACAGCCCGTGGTGGAGGAACCAGAGCACCGCGTTGCAGACCACGTCGTAGGCCAGACGGAAGTCGTCGGGGTCGAGGTCGAGCGCCCGCACCCGGAATCCTTCGGCCTCGATCACGCCACCGGCGGCGGCCTCGCGGTCGGCGTCCGACATCGCCGCGGCGATCCACGTGGCGCCCGTGCCGGCGACCAAGGGGCCGATGCCCGACACCAGGCCACCGGCGCCCCGCTTGGCCACCAACTCGCCGTCGTCGCCCCGCCGGAACGACACCGGGCCACGGTTCGACACGATCACCACCGGTCGCTGGGCCATGGCGCCGAACCTACCCGGCCCACCACCCCCCGCTCCCCGCCGGGCCCCGTCGCGAGGCGCCGGCAGAGGCGGACGGTCGGGGCGACGGGCGGGTCGTCGGGACGGGCGCTCGGGAGCATCGGCCACACTGGGCGGGTGAGGATGGTGGCCGCGCCCGACAAGTTCCGGGGGACGGCGTCGGCGACCGAGGTGGCCGACGCCATCGGTCGGGCGGCGTGGGAGGCCGGGTGGCGCTGCGACGAGGTGCCCATGGCCGACGGGGGCGAGGGGCTGCTCGAGGCGCTGGGTGGTGCCAACCGGGTCTCGACGGTGACCGGGCCGCTCGGCGACCCCGTCGAGGCGCCGTGGCGGCTCGACCGGTCGACCGCGGTGGTCGAGATGGCGCTCGCGTCCGGCCTCACCCTCGTGGGCGGCGCCGAAGAGAACGACCCGGTCGCGGCGTCGACCTACGGCACCGGCGAGCTCGTCAACGACGCGGTCGAGGCCGGCGCCCGCCGCGTCATCGTGGGCGTGGGCGGCTCGGCGACCACCGACGGGGGCCTCGGCGCCCTACGTGCGCTCTACCCGCTGCAGCGCTTGCGGGGGGTCGAGATCGTGGTGGCGTGCGACGTCAGCATCGGCTTCGTCGACGCCGCGGAGCGCTTCGCCCCCCAGAAGGGGGCGTCGCCGGCCCAGGTCGAGCTGCTGCGCCGCCGGCTCGAGCGCCTGGCCCAGGTGTACGAGGAGGAGCACGGCGTCGACGTCCGCGCGCTGCGGGGTAGCGGCGCCGCCGGCGGCCTCGCGGGGGGCCTCGCCGCCGCCGGGGCCACGCTCGTGGACGGCTTCGAGGTGGTGGCGGAGGAGGTCGGCCTCGACGAGAAGCTCGAGGGCGCCGACCTCGTCGTCACCGGTGAGGGGTTCCTGGACGAGGCCTCGTTCGAGGGCAAGGTCGTCGGCGGCGTGGCCGACCTCGCCGCCGAGCTCGGGGTTCCGGTGCTGGCGGTCGTCGGCCGGGTCTACGACGAGGTGCACGACCGGGTGCCGGTCGTCTCGCTCGTCGAGCGCTTCGGCGAGGACCGGGCCCTGCACGACACCGCCGCGTGCGTCACCGAGGCCGTCGCCGCCCACCTCGCCGCCCTCGCCCCCTGACCATCCCGATCGAATCGGGAGCCGGAACGAGCGAGGTCAGTGGTCGGGCGGGCCCTTGTAGCCCTTGACCAGGATCCAGCCGACGAGGGCGACGATGCCCACGACGATGCCGAGCTTCACCAGGGTGCCGATGGTGGCGACCACGAAGGTGAACAGGGACCAGGCGCCGAAGAGGGCCAGGCCGCCGACGACCACGATCGGCACCCAGGCCAGCGGCGGGCGGTCGAGGTCGTCGTCCCGCCGGCGTTCGAGGTCGTCGCCCGGTGCCATCGTCCCCACACCCTACGCTCCCGGGCATGGATCCCGACCTCGCCGTCCTCGACGCCACCGCGCAGGCCGAGCTCGTGCGGAGTGGCCAGGCCAGTCCCCTCGAGCTGGTCGACGCCGCCATCGAACGCATCGAGCGCCTGAACCCGCAGCTCAACGCGGTCATCCACGAGCGCTTCGAGAAGGCGCGGGCGGAGGCCCGGGGCGACCTGCCCGACGGTCCGTTCCGTGGCGTGCCCTTCGTGCTCAAGGACCTCGACGGCTACAGCGAGGGTGACCCCTACTACGGCGGCACCCGGTTCCTCCGGGACCACGACTGGCGCCCGACCCACGACAGCTACCTCACCGAGCGCTTCCGGGCCGCCGGCCTGGTCTGCGTCGGCCGCACGAACTCGCCCGAGCTGGGTCTGGTGCCGACCACCGAGCCCGAGACCTACGGCCCGACCCGCAACCCCTGGGACACCGGGCGCTCGACGGGAGGCTCCAGCGGTGGCTCCGCTGCCGCGGTGGCCTCGGGCATGGTGCCGCTCGGCCACGCGGGCGACGGCGGTGGCTCCATCCGGATCCCCGCCAGCGAGTGCGGGCTGGTCGGGCTGAAGCCCTCACGCGGGCGGCACTCGCTCGGCCCCGAGGCGGGCGAGAGCTGGGGTGGGCTCGTGGCCCGGCTGGCGGTGACCCGCAGCGTGCGCGACACCGCCGCCCTGCTCGACGCCGTCCAAGGCGCCATGCCCGGCGACCCCTACACGGCGCCGCCGCCGCGGCGCCCCTACGTCGACGAGCTCGGTGCCGACCCGGGCTCGCTGCGCATCGGCCTGCGGGTCGACGCCCCCGGTGCCGTCGGTGATCCGCACCCGGACGCGGTGGCGGCGGCCGAGGCGGCCGCCGCGCTGCTCGAGTCGTTGGGGCACCGGGTCGAGATCGGCTCGCCAGAGGCGCTGGACGACGCCGATTTCGTGGCCTACTTCATCAACGCGTACAACGCCTGGGTCGCCCGCGACCTCGAGCGCCTCGGCCAGACCGTCGGCACGCCCGTGACCGAGGCCGACGTCGAAGCGGGCACGTGGGCCCTCGCCGAGGCCGGGCGCCAGGTGAGCGCCACGGAGTACCTCGCCGCGGTCGAGTACCTGCACGACTTCACCCGCCGCGTCGCCGGGTGGTGGGTGAGTGGCTTCGACCTGCTCCTCACGCCCACGATCCCCGAGCCGCCGCCGATCCTGGGAGAGTTCTCGGGGACGCCCGACAACCCCCTCGTGGGCCTGTTCCGGTCGGCCGAGATCGTGCCGTTCACCGCGCCGTTCAACACCACGGGCCAGCCCGCGGTCTCGCTGCCGCTGCACTGGAACGCCGACGGCCTGCCCATCGGTGTGCAGCTCGTGGCCGCCTACGGGCGGGAGGACCAGCTCGTCGCGGTGTCCGCCCAGCTCGAGGCGGCGGCCCCCTGGGCCGACCGGCGCCCACCCGTCCACGCCTGAGCCCGTCTCGACCCAGGGACGGGTCAGGTGGGTCGGCGGTAGGCGGGGGACTCGATCGGCGGTGGGCGCTCGCCCAGCGCCACCGTCACGGTGCCGGCGCCGGCCGGGGTGAGCTCGACGGCGTCGCCGGGGTCGATGCCGGCGCGGCGCAGCGCGGTGGCCATGACCGCGGCCGCCTGGGGGGACAGCTCGGCCAGGGGCCGGTTGCGGTGGTGGCGCACGCCGAGGTCGACCTGGGCGATGCCGTCGAGGCCGACGAGGCGGTGCACGTCCACGAGCAGGCCGAGGTCGACCCCGTAGCCCTGCACGAAGGGCAGGCGCTCGAGCACGTCCCGCCGGCCGGCGTACTCGCCCGACAGGGGCTGGACCACCCCGTCGAGCTCGGGGAAGAGCAACGCGACGAGCGGCCTGGCGACCAGCTCGGTGACGCGGCCGCCACCCTCCTGGTGGTCGTTCAGCGGGCGCTCGTAGAAGCCCTTCACGAAGCCGATGGCCGGGTCGGTCAACAGGGGACCGAGCAGGCCGGTGACGAACGCGGTGTCGAACTCGCGCACGTCGGCGTCGCACCAGACCACCACGTCACCCTTCGACGCGAGCATCGAGGTCCACAGCGCCTCGCCCTTGCCCTGGCCGTCGGTGGTGCGGACCACGGCGGCGCCGGCGTCGGCGGCCGCGGCCGCCGTGCGGTCCGACGAGTGGTCGTCCACCACGAGCAGCTCGTCGACGAGGGGCACGTCGTCGACGAGTCGGGTGCGGATCGCCTCGACGATGGCGCCGACGGTCGCTTCCTCGTCGCGCGCCGGGAGGCAGACGGAGACGGTCAGGTCCCCTTTCGCCCCCACCAGGGCCTCGACGGAGAAGTCCCGGTGGTGGTGGGTCGGTGGCGGCGCCGACGGCACGCGGCCATCGTAGGGACCATGGCGCGCCAGTCCTCGTTCCGGTGCCGGGTCTGTGGCGCGACGCGGGCCGACACGCCGGTGCAGTACTGCGACGAGTGCTTCGGCCCGCTGGACGTCGTGCCCGGCCCGGTGGCGATCGACGGGGCGACCTTGCGGGCGCGGATCGAGTCGGGACCGGCCTCGATGTGGCGCTACGCGGACCTGCTTCCGTTCGTCGAGCCCCCGGGTGCCGAGGTCGTCGGGTGGACCCCGCTCGTCGAGGCGCGGTCGCTCGGGGCCGACCTCGGGGTCACCGAGCTGTGGTTGAAGGACGAGTCGGCCAACCCGGGAGGCTCGTTCAAGGACCGGGTGGTGGCCGCCGCGCTCGACCGGGCGATCGCCACCGGGGCCACGGTGCTGGCCTGCGCCTCGACCGGCAACCTCGCCTTCGCCGTGGCGGGCGCCGCCCGGCGCGCCGGTCTCTCCGCGGTGGTGCTCGTCCCCGACGCCCTGCCCGCCGCGGAGCAGGCCGCCATCGCCGCCGAGGGCGCGGTCGTGGTGGCCGTCGCGGGCGACTACGACGCCGCCAACCGCCTGGCCAGCGAGGCGTCCATGAGCGGCGAGAGCGAGGCGTGGGGCTGGGTCAACATCGAGCTGCGGCCCTGGTACGTCGAGGGCTCGGTCACCGTGGCCCACGAGATCGCCGAGCAGCTCGGCTGGCGGGTCCCCGACGCGGTCGTGGCGCCGATGGCGTCGGGGGCCTTCGCCCTCGCGCTGCACCGGGGCTTCGCCGACCTGACCGACGTCGGCCTCGTGGCGCCGGGCCCGCCCCCGGCCCTCTGGGTGGTGCAGCCCGAGGGCTGCGCACCGGTCGCCGCCGCCTTCGCCACCGGCGACGACGACGTGCGCCCGGTGCGCCCCGACACCCTCGCCGCCTCGCTGGCCATGGGGGACCCGCCCGACGGCCCCGAGGTGCTTGCCGTCGCCCGGGCCAGCACCGGTGGGGTGCTGGCCGTCCCCGAGGCCGAGATCGGGCCGGCCCAGGACCGGCTCGCCGAGCTCGAGGGCATCGCCACCGAGCCCGCCGGCGGCGTGGTCGTGGCGGGGGTGGCCCGCATCGCCGCCGCGGGTCGACTGCCCGCGGGCTCGACGGTGGTGGCCTGCCTCACGGGTGGGCCCACCACCGCTCGCCCGTCGCCACCGGACGGGGCGGGAGGTGGCTCGGGCCGGGTCGCCGGTACGATCCCTCCCACTGTCTCCGCCCTGTCGGCCGCCGTGGCCGGCGGGCACTCCGACGCACCCGAGGATCCGAGCCGATGAGCGTTACCGTCCGCGTGCCCACCACCCTGCGCACCCTCACCGGGGGCGAGTCCGAAGTCGCGGTCGACGGCGCCACCGTCGGCGACGTCCTCACCGCCCTCGACGCCGCCCATCCCGGCTTCCAGGACAAGCTCTTCGACGACGAGGGCAACCTGCGCCGCTTCGTCAACGTGTTCGTGGCCGACGACGACGTGCGCTTCCTGGACGGCCTCGCCACCCCCGTGCCCGACGGCGAGACCCTCTCGATCATCCCCGCCGTCGCGGGCGGCTGAGCACCCCGGGCCGGCCGGGCTGACCGACCGGTAGGTCGCACGGCCCCTTCTCGGCCCTCACGCTGGGCCGATCGGCCCTTCGCGCTCCACCTCGCCCACCCGTCCGACGATCCCTTCCCCGCTGCGGGAACCGATCCCCGGCGGAGGTGCGGCTCGGAGCGCGGCGGCCCCCGAGCCCCTCCGCTGGGGTGCGCCTGCTTGCTGTGGTCCTCCTTCGTCGGACCGCCTTCGGCATCCGGTGCGCCCTCGGAGCGCCTCCGCTCCGCTCCGGCACGTCGCCCTTCGTCGGACCGCCTTCGGCATCCGGTTCGCCCTCCGTGCGCCTCCGCTCCGCTGCGGCACGCCGCCATCCGGGTAGCCGGATTAGCACTCTCGGTCCTAGAGTGCTAATGCTTACGTCAACGCACGCCTACCGGTCAGCCAACGGAGGACCAAACGCACATGTCGAAGATCATCGCATTCGACGAGGAGGCCCGTCGGGGCCTCGAGTCGGGCATGAACCAGCTCGCCGACGCCGTGCGCGTCACGCTCGGCCCCAAGGGCCGCAACGTCGTGTTGGAGAAGAAGTGGGGCGCACCCACGATCACCAACGACGGTGTCTCCATCGCCAAGGAGATCGAGCTCGAGGACCCGTACGAGAAGATCGGGGCCGAGCTGGTCAAGGAAGTGGCCAAGAAGACCGACGACGTCGCCGGTGACGGCACCACCACCGCCACGGTGCTGGCGTGGTCGATGGTCCGCGAGGGCCTGCGCAACGTGGCCGCCGGCGCCAACCCGATGTCGCTGAAGAAGGGCATCGAAGCCGCCGTCGAGACCGCGGTCGAGGCCATCCGCAACGTCGCGGTCGAGGTCGAGGACAAGTCCCAGATCGCCCAGGTCGCCGCCATCTCGGCCGCCGACGAGGAGATCGGCCAGATGATCTCCGAGGCCATCGACAAGGTCGGCAAGGACGGCGTCATCACCGTCGAGGAGAGCCAGACCTTCGGGATGGACATGGACCTCGTCGAGGGCATGCGCTTCGACAAGGGCTACATCTCGCCGTACTTCGTGACCGACCCCGACCGGATGGAGGCCGTCCTCGACGACCCGTACATCCTGCTCGTGGGCTCGAAGATCTCGGCCGTGCGCGACATGCTCGCCGTGCTCGAGAAGGTCATGCAGTCGGGCAAGCCGCTGGTGATCATCGCCGAGGACGTCGAGGGCGAGGCCCTGGCCACCCTCGTGGTGAACAAGATCCGCGGCACCTTCAAGTCGGTCGCGGTCAAGGCCCCCGGCTTCGGCGACCGCCGCAAGGCCATGCTCCAGGACATGGCCATCCTCACCGGCGCCCAGGTCATCACCGAGGAGGTGGGCCTCAAGCTCGAGAACACCACCCTCGACCTGCTCGGCACCGCCCGCAAGGTCGTCATCACCAAGGACGAGACCACCATCGTCGAGGGTGGCGGCTCGGACGACGACATCGCCGGCCGCATCGCCCAGATCAAGGGCGAGATCGACAACACCGACTCGGACTACGACCGTGAGAAGCTCCAGGAGCGCCTCGCCAAGCTGTCCGGCGGTGTGGCCGTGCTCAAGGTCGGCGCCGCCACCGAGGTGGAGCTGAAGGAGAAGAAGCACCGCATCGAGGACGCGGTCAGCACCACCAAGGCTGCCATCGAGGAAGGCGTCGTCGCCGGTGGTGGCGTGACCCTGCTCCGGGCCCAGGCCGGCATCGCCGATCTGGCCAAGAAGCTCGAGAAGAAGCAGCACGACGAGGCCACCGGCGCCCGCATCGTCCTGCGGGCGCTCGAGGAGCCGCTGAAGCAGATCGCGGTCAACGCCGGCCTCGAGGGCGGCGTCGTGGTCGAGAAGGTGCGCGAGCTCGAGGTGCCGTCCGAGGGCCTCAACGCCGCCACCGGCGAGTACCAGGACCTGGTCAAGGCCGGCATCATCGACGCTGCCAAGGTGACCCGCTCGGCGCTGCAGAACGCGGCGTCGATCGCGGCGCTGTTCCTCACCACCGAGGCCGTCATCGCCGACCAGCCCGAGCCCGCCCCGGCCATGCCCGGCGGCGGCATGGAGGACTTCTAGTCCCTCCGGCAGCGCCTCCACCGCCCACCCCACGGTGAGCGGTCGACGGGGACCGGGCCCTTCGGGGCCCGGTCCCCGTCGCGTATCCGACCAGGCGTCATCCCGGGATCGCTCGTCTTGCCAGACGCCCGCACGCTGGAGCGGTTGGCCGGATCGATCGCCCCGACACGGGGTTTCCCGGATGCAGCGACGCGCGGGTCGTGCGATACCGGTCCCGACGGAAGCTCGGGGTGACGGGTCGAGCCGAACGACGCGGGGGTGCGACATGAGTGAGGTATCGGGGGGCGCTGACTGGGAACGGGCATCGGACGGCAAGTGGTACGCGCCCGGCGTCCTGTCGCGCGCTGGGTGGTGGTGCGCCTCGGACGGCGTCTGGTATCCGCCGCAGCAGGCCGCTCCACAGCCACCAGCGAACGACGCCGTGACACAGGTAGCGCCGAGGAAGAAGGGTCTCGGTGCGGGCGGCGTGATCGCCATCGTCGCAGGTTCCGTCGTGGCCCTCCTCGTGCTCGTGGGCATCATCGGCGCGATCGCCGGCGGTGACGGGGACCAGTCCGATGACGCGTCTGCGGGTGGGACCTCAGCATCGGTGGACGACGTCGAGGACGCCGAAGCCCTCGCCGCCGAGCTCGACGAGTCGGGTGCGGTCGACTGCGCGGACGTCGCCCCGCTGGACCTCGTCGCCGGACGCTCGACATCGGCACGCGAGTGCGTCGCGGGCGGCGTGCACCTCTTCGTCTTCGACTCGACCGCGGATCGTGAGCGATACACCGGCCAACTGGAAGCGGCCGGCGACCCATGCGGCGCCGGTGATGACCCGCTGCTCGTCGCCGTCGTCGACGACAACTGGTACGTCGAGAACCGGGCGCTCGGAGATCGAGAGGCGAGGATGCAGACCATCGCCGACGCCATGGGTGCGGAGGTGCTCCTGGTCTGCTGATGCCGGCGCGTTGTGGCCGTTCACCTCCCGGGAGTCGCGGCGCTCGATCTCGACCCCACGTGCTCGAACAGGGCGTCCGGCGACGACGTCCCCGGCGCCGGCGGAGGCGCCGGTCCGGGAGACCCTCAGGCGTCCTCGCGGCGGCGGGCGGGGTGGGGGGCGCCGGCCACGACCAACGCGCCCTTGCCCGAGCGCTTGGCCGTGTAGAGCGCGGTGTCGGCCTCGTGGACGATGGCGTCCGGGTCGGCACCCCGGGCGTCCCCGGTCACGGTGAGGCCGGCCGAGGCCGCCAGCGAGACCACGGCGCCGTCGGGGAGCTCGACGGGAGCCCGAGCCGCGGCCAACAGGCGCTCGACGACCGCCGCGGCGGCCGTCTCGTCGGGTGGGCGGTGGATCAGCACCGCGAACTCGTCGCCGCCGAGGCGGGCCACGACGTCGCCGGCGCGCATCTCCCGGCCGAACCGGTCGGCCAGCTCGACGAGCAGGTGGTCACCGGCGGCGTGGCCATGGTCGTCGTTGACGGCCTTGAAGCCGTCGAGGTCCAGGTAGGCGACCGCGACCGGCACCCCGTCGGCGATCGCCGCCTCCAACGCGGTGAAGAATCGGGCCCGATTGGCCAGCCCGGTGAGGGCGTCGTGGTGGGCCAGGTGCTCGAGGCGCTCGCTGCTGGCGCGACGGTCCAGGGCGAGGCGGACGAGGGTCTCGATGTCGCCCAGGTTCACCGCGAGGAGCGCGGTGAGGTCCGGGTCGCTCGACCAGGTGGCCAGCAGGGCGGCTTGCGGTCGGCCGGGGTCGGGGGTACCGACGAAGGCCGCCGCGGTGAGCCCCCGGGCAGCCGCGGCCTCCACGGTGGCGGACGGCAGCCCGTCGAGTGAGCCGATGGTGACGG